>QHTD01000121.1 GCA_003220675.1 Candidatus Rokuibacteriota bacterium
GGCGGGAGCGGCGCCCCCCAGCTCGCCTTGGTCGCGGCCAGCTCGAGCACCGCCTTGTGGCGGGGCGACTTGCCGAGCAGCGCCCGCCGGTACTCGTACGGGTCACGGCCGGCCAGGTGCGCCAGCTCGTCGATGAAGCTCTCGATGATGAACCCGTTCTGCGACGCGCCGACCGAGCGCCAGAACCCGATCGGGATGCCGAAGTCCTTGTTGGTCCACTCGATGCGGAGATTCGGCACGTCGTAGGGCATGTTGCGCACGGCTTCCACCGCGGCGGGATCGACCTCGCCCGCCTTGACGCGCCCCTTCTGGATCAGGATGCCTGGCCCCACCATCCGCGTGCGCCACGCGGCGGGCATACCGTTGGCGTCGAGCGCGGCCCGGAAGGAGTTGTACGTCGCCGGACGGTAGAAGCCGTGGGTGATGTCGTCCTCGCGCGTCCACATGACCTTCACGGGTGCGCCGACGGCCTTCGCCGTCTCGACGGCGTCGGTGATGAAGTCGACCTCACCGCGACGGCCGAAGCCGCCGCCGAGGAGTGTCGTGTGGACGGTGACCTTCTCGGGCGGGAGCCCGGTGAGCCGCGCGGCCGTCGCCTGGGTGCCTCCAGGGTTCTGCGTCGGCGCCCAGATCACACAGGCCTCGGGCGTCACCTGCGCCGTCGCGTTCATCGGCTCCATGCACGCGTGCTCGAGGAACGGCACCTGGTAGACCGCCTCGTGCACGCGCCCGCCCGCGGCCAGCACGCGCTCGGCGTCACCGTCGTTGCGGGCGACCTGACCCGGCTGTTTGGCGGCGGCCTCGTACTCGCGCGCGATCATGGCGCTCGACACCTGGGCGGTCGGCCCCTCGTCCCAGGTCACCTGGAGCGCCTTGCGCCCCTGGAGCGCCGACCAGAAGCCGTCGGCGACCACGGCGATGCCGTTGGACACCTGGACGACGTGCTTGACGCCCCTCACCCGCTTCGCGGCCGTCCCGTCGAAGCTCTTCACCTTGCCGCCCAAGACGGGGCAGCGCTCGATCGAGGCGACGAGCATCCCCGGCAGCCGCACGTCGACCCCGTAGATCCCGCGACCGGTGATCTTCTCGGGCGTGTCGCGCCGGTGGACGTGCTTGCCGATATAGCGGAACTTGTCCGGGGTTTTGAGCTTCGGGTCCTGAGGGACGGGCAGCGCCTGGGCCCGGTCCACGAGCTGGCCGTAGAGGAGCCGGCGTCCGGTCGGCCGGTGGACCACTGCGCCCGGCTCGGTCTCCACGCTCTCGACCGGCACCGCCCACTCGCTGGCCGGTAGAGCCCGGGGTTGGCCGGCGCCTGCTCGACGCGGACCTGGTCGAGGACGACGTCGAGCTCGTCGGCGATGATCATGGGCGTCGTCGTCAGCGAGCCCTGGCCCATTTCTGGCACGGAGTTGACGATCGTCACGACGCCGTCGCGGTCGATCCTGAGCCACTGGTTCGGCGCGAACACCCCCGGGCTCTCGGCGCGCGCGACCCCGCGGGCGGCGCGCACGACTGGGAAGCCGACGGCCAGCCCCGCACCGACCGCGAGGCCGCCCTTGAGGAGCGTGCGGCGGGAGACGAGCGTCGTCATCGCGCGCCTCCTTTCCCGAGGGCCGCAGCCCGGTGGATCGCGGCCCGGATGCGCTGGTAGGTCCCGCAGCGGCAGATGTTGCCCGACATCGCGCCGTCGATGTCGGCGTCTGTCGGGGAGGGCGTGCTGGTCAAGAGGGCCGCGGCCGACATGATCTGCCCCGGCTGGCAGTAGCCGCACTGGGGCACGTCCACCTCCGTCCACGCGCGCTGCACCGGGTGGTCGCCCTTGTCGGAAAGCCCCTCGATCGTGGTCACACGCTTGCCGGCGGCGGCCGAGGCGGGGGTGACACACGCTCGCACGGGCGCCCCATCGAGATGAACCGTGCACGCGCCGCAGAGCGCCATCCCGCACGCGTACTTGGTTCCCGTCAGACCGAGCGTCTCCCGGATCACCCACAGGAGCGGCATCTCGGGCTGGACGTCGATCTGGTGCCGTTTGCCGTTGACGGTCAGTGAGATCATGGTGACCTCCTGGGCGAGAATCTGGCCGGCCTCACAGACACTAGCATCGCGTCCCTGTCAACTCTCTGCGACGGGTACGAAATCTTCGACTCTAGTCACGCGCCCCACGGCGTGGGATCGTCGGCGCATGACGCTCTACTCTCGCCATCAGTTGGTCGTGCTGCTGATCCTCCTCTGCGCCGCGGGGCTCGGGCTCGTCATCGGTCACTGGCGCCGCGCTCACCCGGATGCCGTCGAGCGCCTCGAGCAGTTCGACCGGACCCCGCCGCCCGCGGGCTCACTCGCGCCCCCGTCGAGCTCGCCGGGACCGCCGCAGCCAGGACGTCCCCGCACGGCGTCACGGCCAACGCAACCGCCGTTGCGCGCGGCCCGCATCGACCTCAATCGCGCGGACGTGGCCGGGCTGACGCGGCTTCCCGGCATCGGGCGCGCGCTGGCGAGGCGCATCGTCCAGGCGCGCGAGGCCGACGGGCCATTCACCGCAGTGGACGACCTCCGGCGAGTGGGCGGCGTCAGTCGCCGCACGATCGAGGGGCTCCGACAGCTCGTGATCGTCACCCGCTGACGGGTGCTTCATGCCATGGCGCACGATGCCGCTCGCGCCCGTCGCGATCGCGTTCGCCTTCGGCGTGGGCATCGCCCCGTGGGTGCGTGCGGACGTGGCCTGGACGACGTGCCTCGCCGCGCTCGCGAGCGCCGGCGCGCTCCTCCTCGCCGGCCGGACGTCCCGGGCGGCGGCCCTGCTCCTCGCCGGCGTCGCGGCCGTCGGCGCGCTCCGCGGGATCGAGGCGCCCTTGCCGCTCGACCACGTCGCGCGCCTCGCGCTGCCGCGGACCGCGCACGTGGATGGCCGGCTCGCCGCCGAGCCGGTCCAGTGGGCCCCGGACCGCCTCCGTCTCCTCATCGACGCCGAGCGCGTCGACGGCCTCCCCCGCACGGGACGGATCCAAGCGACCGTGTACGGCGTGACGCCACCACTGGCCGTCGGCCAGCGGATCACCGCCGAGCTCACGCTGTACCCCGCGATCGGGTTCCGAAACCCGGGAACGTTCGACTACGCCGAGCGCCTCAAGCAGGAGGACATCCACGTCACGGCAGCGACGCGCGCCGATCGGCTCACGCGGGTCGACGACTTCGCGCCGCCCTGGCCGGCGCGGATCAAGCGGGCGTCGCTGGCGGCGATCTCACAGGCGTTGCCGCCGACTTCTGCGGCTCTCCTGACGGGCCTCCTGCTGGGCGAGCGGACCGCGCTGCCGTCCGAGCTCGACGAGGGCTTCCGCCGCGCCGGCGTCTATCACGTCCTCGCGGTGTCCGGCTTCAACGTCGCGTTGCTCGCCGGGGCGACGCTCGCGCTCTGCCGGCTCGCCCGTGTCGGCCGCCGCCCATCCGCGGTCGCCGCGATCGTCGTCGTCGTCGGCTTCGCGGCGGTCGTCGGACCCGAGCCCTCGGTGCTGCGCGCCGTCGTCATGGCGGTGCTGGTCCTCGCGGCGCTCCTCCTGGAGCGCGACGCGTCCGTCACCAACAGCCTCGCCCTCGCCGCGCTGGTGATCCTCGCCGTCCGCCCGGGTGATCTGCACGATCCCGGGTTCCAGCTCTCGTTTGCGGCGACGGCCGGGATCGTCGCGGCGCCGATTCCGCGAGGCCTCGTGCTGGGCGCGATCGGCGTCAGCGCGGCGGCGCAGCTCGCAGTGCTGCCGATCACCCTCACCCACTTCAACCAGCTCTCGACGATCGGTGTCGTCGCGAACCTGGGCGTCGTGCCCCTTGCGGGTGTGGCCACGGTTGCCGGGCTCCTCGCGGTCGGCGTGTCCTTCCTGAGCGAGAGCGCGGCGCAGGTCGGCTTCGACGCGGTCTGGCCGGTGTTGCTCGCGCTCCGGGCGCTGGTCGCGATCGCCGCGGCCGTGCCGGGCGCCGTCGTGCACCTGCCGGCGCCTCCCTGGGTGGCCATCGCGTGCTACACGGGGGCGCTGGCGCTCGGCCTCGTCTGGTGGCACCTCCACGCGGAACGCCCTCGTGTCGCGAACCCGAGCGGCGCTGCCGCGCTCGCGTTGCTCGCGCTCGCCGTCGCCGTCGCGGCGTGGCCTGCGCTGAGGCCCCCCGACGGCCGCCTGCGACTCATCGTCCTCGACGTCGGCCAGGGAGACGCGATCGCCCTGGAGGCACCCGATGGGCGGGTGCTGCTCGTGGACGCCGGCGGAGGAGGCCCGATGAGGCTCGACGCCGGCGAGCGCGTGGTGGCGCCGTTCCTGTGGAACCGTGGTCACCTGCGTCTCGCGGGCGCGATTGTCACGCACCCGGACGCCGACCACGCCGGCGGCATGGAGACTGTGCGGCGCCTGTTCGGCGCCGGGTCGACTTGGGACGCCGACACCCTCGCCCGCGGCCCCCTCTGGCTCGGCGGCGCAATGATCTCGCTCGTCCGGCCCTTGCGGGGAACGGTGGGTGGGGGGCTGGGGCCCCTCGGAGACCCGTGGCTTCTGGGGGCTGCCCGGCCCGGCGCTCTCGAGACGCCAGCTCGAGGGTTGACTGCTAGCGTGGTCGACGAGGGGCCCCGGGGCCACACCCACCGCTCCCCGCGGAGTCGGAACGACGAGGCCATCGTGCTGCGCGTCGAGTACGGGCTCGCGTCGTTCCTGCTCGCGTCCGACATCGAGGCCGCGCGTGAGCAAGCGCTCGTCGCCTCGGGTGCGCCGATCGCCGCGACCGTCCTCAAGGTCGCGCACCACGGCTCGCGAACGTCGAGCACCCCCGCATTCCTCGGCGCCGTCGGCCCGGCGGTCGCTGTGATCTCGGTGGGCCCGCGCAATCCGTACGGCCACCCCGACCCGGGCGTGCTCGAGCGCCTCGCGACCGCGGGCGCGCGCGTCTACCGGACGGACCGCGACGGCGCGGTGATCTTCGAGACCGACGGCCGCACCCTCACGGTGACCCGCTGGGCCGCGCGGAGGACCGAGCGCTTCTGCCTCGACCCCGAGGCGATTTGCTAGAATCGAACGCCATGGCGAGCATCAATGCCCACTACCTGAAGCTCCGGTCGAGTTACCTCTTCTCGGAGATCGCGCGACGGGTGAGGGAGTTCCAGGACGCACACCCGGACGCGAAGCTCATCCGCCTCGGGATCGGTGACGTCACCCGCCCGCTGGCACCCGCGGTCATCACGGCGATGCACGCCGCCGTGGACGAGATGGCGCGCGCCGAGACCTTCAAGGGCTACGGCCCCGAGACGGGCTACGAGTTCCTCCTCGAGCTGATCGCCAGGCACGACTACGGCGAGCGCGGCGTCAAGGTCATGTCCGACGAGATCTTCGTGGGCGACGGCGGCAAGAGCGACTCGGCGAATATCCAGGAGATCTTCGCCGCCGACTGCGTCGTCGCCGTCATCGACCCGATCTACCCCGTGTACCTGGACAGCAACGTGATGGCGGGGCGTGCGGGCGCGCCGCGCGACGACGGGCGCTACGACCGCGTCGTCTACCTGCCGTGCACCGCGGAGAACGGCTTCGAGCCGCCGCTCCCGGACCGCCACGTCGACCTCCTCTACCTGTGCTTCCCGAACAACCCCACCGGCGCCGTCCTGACGCGTGCGGGTGTCAAGCGCTGGGTGGACTACGCACGACGCGAGGATGCGGTGCTCCTCTACGACGCGGCGTACGAGGCGTACATCCGCGACCCGGACATCCCGCACTCGATCTACGAGGTCGAGGGCGCGCGCGACGTCGCGATCGAGTTCCGCAGTTTCTCGAAGACGGCGGGCTTCACCGGGACGCGCTGCGCCTTCACTGTCGTTCCGAAGGACCTCATGGGCCGGGACGCCGCCGGCAAGCGGGTGAGTCTCAACTCGCTTTGGTTCCGGCGCCAGTCGACGAAGTTCAACGGCGTGCCCTACGTCATCCAACGGGCGGCCGCGGCCGTCTACACCGATGCGGGCCGACGCGAGGTTCGCTCGGCGATCGACTTCTACATGGAGAACGCCCGGATCATCCGGCAGGGACTCGAAGCCGCCGGCCTCATGGTCTACGGCGGCGAGAACGCGCCTTACATCTGGGTGAAGACGCCGCCCGGGCTCGGCTCGTGGGACTTCTTCGACAAGCTCCTCGGCCAGGCGCACGTCGTCGCCACGCCGGGCGCGGGGTTCGGGCCGAGCGGCGAGGGTTATATCCGCCTGACCGCGTTCGGTCGGCGGGCCGAAACCGAAGAGGCGGTCGAGCGGATCAAGACCCGCCTCACGCTCTAGCGCTCGCCGCGCGTCAGAGTAATCACCGTTCGAGCGCGGGCTCCGCCCGCGCAACCTGTTCTGGGGGAGGTCTCGGAGGGGGCCGTCGAGGCCCCCTCCGATTTTCTAGCCCTCGTAGGCGCGCTCGAACTGGGCGCGCAGGCGCTCGAGCTCCTCGGGGTCGAGCCGCATGCCGAGCGAGAGGCCCATCTCGCCGAGAATCGTCTTGATCTCGTTGAGCGACTTCTTGCCGAAGTTCTTCGTCTTCAGCAGCTCGGCCTCGGTCTTCTGCACGAGGTCGGCGATGGTTCGGATGTTGGCGGTCTTCAGGCAGTTCGAGGCGCGGACGGAGAGCTCGAGCTCGTCCACGTTGCGGAAGAGGTTCTCGTTCAGCTCGGTCCGCGGCCGCATCTCGTCACGCTCGGCCGCCGCCTCCTCCGGCGTCGCCTCGGGGAAGTTCGTGAGCAGCTCGAAGTGGTCCTCCAGGATCCGCGACGCCTCCGCGACCGCCGTGACCGGTGCGACGCTGCCATCGGTCCACACCTCGACGACGAGCCGCTCCTTGCCTTCGGCCGCGGGCTCGACGTGGAAGTTCACGCGTTCGACCGGCGAGTAGTCGGCATCCAGCAGGATCGCGTTGATGGGCAGCGCCTCGGGCTCGCGCTTTTCGGCGGGTACGTAGCCGCGGCCGCGCTCGACGCACACCTCCATCTCGAGCACGCCGTCCTTGTCGAGCGTGGCGAGCAGCACGTCGGGTGTGAGGATCTCGACGTCAGCGTCCTTGTCGAAGTCGCTCGCCTTGACCGCGCCCGTGCCCTGCGCCCGGAGGCGGAGGATCTTCGGGCGGTTGACGTGAAGGGCGAAGACCACCGTGCGGAGGTTCATGATGATATCGAGCGTGTCCTCCGTGACCCCCGGCATGTGCGAGAACTCGTGGAGCACGTTCTCGATCTTCACCCACGTCGGCGCGGCCCCGGGGATGGCCGACAGAAGGGCGCGACGGTAGGCGATGCCCACGGTCAGGGCCAACCCGAGCTCGAAGGGCTCCATGACCAGCTTGCCGTAGTTCTTTTCCTGGACAGCCCAGTCGTGACGCGCGGGAAGCTGAAGCTCCAGCATGGGAACCCCCTAGAGACGATCCGGTCGTTTGGCAATCGCGGGGCTCGAGCCCCAGGCTTGTGAGTATACCAGAGGTTCGATGTTACACTTGTAGAATCATGGGGTTGCGTCTCGTCCCGAGCGCCGCAGTGCTGGGGGCCGCTGCGGTCGTCATGCGGCTCGCCTGGGAGATCCTCACCCCCGCCTCTGCCTTGGACACGGGCGCCCGGGTGGTGGAGATCCCTGCCCACCAGGGCGTCCTCACGATCGCCACGACGCTCGTGGGCGCCGGAGTCGTCCGGAGTCGCGTGGGCTTCGTCGCGCTGACGCTGGCCCGGGGCAGCGCGCGCAAACTCCAGGCCGGCGAGTACGAAGTCGAGCGCGCCACGGACACCCTCGGCGTCCTCAGGCTCCTCGAGTCCGGTAGGGTCAAGCAGCACGTCGTCCTCCACCCGGAGGGCGCGACCGTTACTGAGCTCGCTGGCGAGCTCGAGCGCGACCGCATCGCGAGCGCCGCGGCGATCATTCGTATCGCGCACGACCCGGCGTTCCTCCGCGAGCTCGGCATCCCCGGCCCGAGCGTCGAGGGTTATCTGTTCCCGGACACGTACCAGTTCGTGCGCGGGATGACGCCCGACGAGGTCCTGACGCGTATGGTTCAGCGCCTCCGCACGAAGCTCACGCCCGACATGCTCGCCCGCGCCCGCCGGCGCGGGCTCGGCATCCACGGGCTCCTCACCCTCGCGTCGATCATCGAGCGCGAGGCGGTCGCGCGCGACGAGACGCGCCTCATCTCTGCGGTCTTCTGGAACCGGCTCAAGCTCGACATGCCGCTCCAGGCGGACCCGACGGTGCAGTACGCGCTCGAGAAGGAGCGCCGCACGCTCACCCGCGCCGACCTCCTCGTCGACCATCCCTTCAACACCTACCGCCACGCGGGGCTCCCGCCGGGGCCGATCGCGAGCCCGGGCCTCGAGGCGATCGAGGCTGCGCTCGATCCCGCGCCGGTGAAGTACCTCTACTTCGTCGCGATGAACGATCGCCACCACTG
This sequence comes from Candidatus Rokuibacteriota bacterium, assembly GCA_003220675.1. GTDB lineage: Bacteria > Methylomirabilota > Methylomirabilia > Rokubacteriales > CSP1-6 > 20CM-2-70-11. The sequence continues at coordinate 8,418 of QHTD01000121.1, forward strand.
CTTCTCGACGACAGTCGCGCAGCACAAGGCCGCGGTCGCCCGCTACCGGCTCGCCCGCAGTCGGTGAACGTGTTATAAAACCCGCGCCATGATGCGCTCCACACCGTCGCCGCGAGCTACCACAACGACCTCGAGGGCGTGGTCCTCGGCGCGGTCGTGACCGAGCCCATCCGCTTTCCCGTCAACCTCGAGCGGCCGGACCCGGGCGCGCTCCGCGCTGCTCACTCGCCGGACGGCGCGCACGGCCGGCGGACGGCGCGGCACAGCGTGGCCCAGCGGGTCATGGACGACATCGCCGCGCTCCTCACGTGAAGCCGCGGCGCGCCACCAAGGCCCGCGGGAAGGACAAGCCGTGGGCGGGGCGCTTCACGCAGTCCACCGATCCGAGCGCCGAGCGCTTCACCGCGTCGCTCGCCTTTGACCAGCGCCTCTGGTCCTACGACATCACGGGCAGCGTCGCGTGGGCGAAGGCGCTCGGCCGAGCGGGGCTCCTCACCGCGGCCGAGCGCGACACGATCGTGCGGGGACTCGAGGCGGTACAGGGGGAGCTCGCCACCGGCGCGTTCCCGTTCCGCCCGGAGCTCGAAGACATCCACATGAACGTGGAGCGCCGGCTCCAGGAGCTGGTCGGCGAGGTCGGCGGCAAGCTCCACACGGGTCGCTCGCGCAACGATCAGATCGCCCTGGACGAGCGTCTCTATCTCAAAGATAGCATCGCGCGCGTCGGCGAGGGGCTCCGCCGCGTGCAGGAGGCCCTCGTCGCGCGGGCTGCCGAGACCGTCGACGCGCCGCTGCCCGGCTACACGCACCTGCAGCGCGCCCAGCCCGTCGTGCTCGCGCACCATCTCTTGGCCTACCTCTTCATGCTCCAGCGCGACCGCCAGCGGTTCCGCGAGTGCGCGGCGCGGGCCGACGTGCTCCCGCTGGGCGCGGCGGCGCTGGCGGGCACGGCGTTCCCGATCGACCGCGAGGCGCTCGCGAAGGACCTGGGTTTCACGGCCGTCTCCCCCAACAGCCTTGACGCCGTGAGCGACCGCGACTACATCCTCGAGTTCCTGGCGGCCGGCGCGCTCGCGGGCATGCACCTCTCTCGGCTCGCCGCGGACCTCACGCTCTGGGCGACCGCCGAGTTCGGCTTCGTCGAGTTCTCGGACGCGTTCGCCACGGGCTCGTCGATCATGCCGCAGAAGAAGAACCCGGACGTCGCCGAGCTGATCCGCGGCAAGAGCGGGCGCCTCTACGGCAACCTCGTCGCCGTGCTGACGACGATGAAGGGCCTTCCGCTCGCGTACAACGCCGACATGCAGGAGGACAAGGAGCCGTTCTTCGACTCGGTGGACACGCTCGAGGCGATCCTCGGGGTCCTGCCGCCGCTGCTCGCCTCGCTCACGTTCCGCACCGACCGGATGCGACGCGCCGCGGGCGAGCACTTCTCGACCGCCACCGACCTCGCGGACTACCTCGTGCGGAAGGGCCTACCCTTCCGCCAGGCGCACGAAGTCGTCGGCCGGGTCGTGCGCCACGCCCTCGACGAGGGGAAGGCGCTGGAGGACCTCACGCTCGCCGAGCTGCGCCACTTCTCGCCGCGCATCGACGGTGACGTGAAGGACGCGATCACGGTGGAGGCCTCGCTCCGCGCGCGAGCCGCGACCGGCGGCACCGCGCCGGCGGCGGTGCGCCGCTCGCTCGCCCTGGCTCGCACGCTGATCGCCCAGGCATGAGCCCGCGCGCGCGCCTCGCGGCCGGCGTCGCGCTTGCGGCACTCGGCCTGGCGGCGTGCGGCCGCAAGGGACCGCCCGTCGCCCCCGAGGCGCGCGTCCCGCAGGCGGTCGCCGACCTCGCCGCCGTCGTGCGCGAGTCGGCGATCGAGCTCACCTGGACCAACCCCCCGCGGCGCGTGGATCGCACGCCCCTGCGCGACCTCACGCGCGCGAGCGTCTTCCGCGTGGACGATGCGGGGGGCGTGGAGCCGAAGGCGGCGATGCTCGTGGACAGCGCGATCGCCGGCTACACGGAGATCGCGACCGTTCGGCTCGACGCCCCCGCGACGACGCGCGTGATGGGAAACCGCGTCACCCTCACCGACCGTCGGAATCTCACCTACGGCCGGCGCTACACGTACGTGGTCGTTACCGCCGACTCGCGCGGGCGCACGAGCCCGCCCTCGCGACGCGCCTCGGTCACCTACATCGCCGCGCCCGAACCCCCCGCGAATGTCACGGCGCAACCCGGGGAGCGCGAGGCCCGCCTGGCCTGGCGGCCGCCGACGCGCCTCGTGGACGGGGGACCCGCGACGGGCGCGCTCGCCTACGAGGTGCTCCGCGCTGCGGCGGCGGACACGGAGCTCACCGCCGTGGCGAGCGCGGCGCCCGGCCAGCTCGCCCTCACCGACCGCGAGCTGGAGAACGAGCACACCTACTACTACGCGGTCCGCGCGGTGCGCACCGAGGGCGGGACGACGGCCTACAGCGCGCCGTCGGCGCGCGTCGCGGTGACGCCGAGGAAGATGACGCCGCCCTCACCGCCGGCAAACCTCGTCGCGATTCCGTCCGAGTCCACGGTGCGGCTCTCGTGGAGCCCGAGCCCGGAGCCCGACGTTTCCGGCTACGTCGTCTACCGCGCCGACGCGCGCGGCCCCTTCGTCCGCGTGGGCTCGACGCGCACGCCGACGACCACGTTCATCGACCGCGCCGTGCCGCGCGGCACGTATCGTTACGCCGTGGCGGCGCAGGATTCGGCGTCGCTCCCCAACCAGAGCGGGCGCTCCAACGAGGTGACGGTCACCGTGCCTTGACTTCACCCCGGGCGGATGCTACGGTCACGAACGAAAACAATCGTCGCGACGCGCATATGGACCATTTCACGTACCGCAACTTCGATCTCTGTTGCGAGCAGGTTTCGCTGCGCTCCCTGGCTGCCGACATCGGCACGCCCGCCTACGTGTACTCGAAGGCGGCGCTGCTCGAGAGCTACCGGGCGTACGACGACGCCTTCGCCGAGGTCCCCCACGTCGTCTGCTACTCGATCAAGGCGAATGCGAACCTCGGTGTGCTCGCCACGCTGGCGCGCGCGGGCGCCGGCGCCGACATCGTCTCGGGCGGCGAGCTCTTCCGCGCGCTGCGCGCGGGATTCCCGCCCAGCCGGATCATCTTCTCGGGCGTCGGTAAGACGCGCGACGAGATGCGGGACGCGCTCGAGGCCGAGATCCTCATGTTCAACGTCGAGTCGCTGAGCGAGCTCCGCACCCTCGACGAGGTCGCGCGCGAGCTGGGCGTGCGCGCGCCCGTGGCGCTCCGGGTGAATCCCGACGTGGACCCACAGACCCACCCATATATCGCCACCGGGCTCAAGACCTCGAAGTTCGGGATCCCGTTTGCGCAGGCGCTCGAGGCGTACGAGGAAGCGGCGAGCCTCAAGGGCGTGGAGGTCGTCGGCGCGGACATGCACATCGGCTCGCAGCTCACCAAGGCGGCCCCCTTCGCCGACGCGGTGGCGCGCCTCGCGTCGCTGGTCAAGGCCCTCCGCGAACGGGCGATCGCGATCCGGACGGTCGACGTCGGGGGCGGCCTCGGCATCCGCCATCGGGAAGAGACGCCGCCGACGCACCGCGAGTACGCGATGGCGCTGCTACCGGCGCTCCGCGAGCTCGGCGTCACGGTCCTGCTCGAGCCGGGCCGGTCCATCGTCGGGAACGCAGGCGTCCTCCTCACCCGCGTGCTCTACCGCAAGGACACCGGCAACAAGAAGTTCGTCGTCATCGACGCCGCCATGAACGATCTGATCCGGCCGCCGTTGTACGACTCGTATCACGAGGTCCGGCCGGTCAGCGAGGCGCGGCTCGGCGGCCCTACGGAGAAGGTGGACGTGGTCGGCCCGATCTGCGAGTCGGGCGATTTCCTCGCGAAGGACCGCGAGCTGGCGCGGACCGAGGAGGGCGACCTCCTCGCGGTCATGAGCGCCGGCGCCTATGGCTTCGCGATGGCGTCCAATTACAATACGCGGCCGCGCGCTGCCGAGGTGCTCGTCGACGGCAACCGGTACACGATCGTGCGCCGCCGGGAGACGTACGAAGACCTGGTGGCGGGGGAGACGACGCCATGAGTGCCAAGTTCCAGGGTTCGTTCGTCGCACTGGTCACTCCGTTCAGGAACGGCAACGTCGATGAGCCGAAGCTCCGGGAGCTCATCGAGTTCCACGTCACCCATGGGACCGACGGGATCATCCCCTGCGGGACGACGGGCGAGTCGCCGACGCTCTCGCACGACGAGCACAAGCGCGTGGTCGAGGTCGTGCTGGAGGCCGCCCGCGGGCGGATCAAGGTCGTCCCCGGCACCGGCTCGTACTCGACGGCCGAGGCGGTCGAGCTGACCCGGCACGCCGAGCGCGCGGGTGCCGCAGGGGCGCTGGTCGTCAACCCGTACTACAACAGGCCCACGCAGGAAGGGCTCTACCGCCACTTTCGCGCGGTCGCCGAGGCGGTCGCGATCCCGATCCTCGTCTACAACATCCAGAGCCGCACGGCCGTCAACGTCGAGACGGCGACGCTGGAGCGCCTCGTCCGCGACGTGAAGAACGTCGCCGGCGTGAAGGAGGCGTCGGGGTCGCTCGACCAGATGAGCCAGGTGATCGCGGCGTGCGGGCCCGACTTCTCGGTCCTCTCGGGCGACGACAACATCACGCTCCCGCTCCTGGCGATCGGCGGCCACGGCGTCGTCTCGGTCATCGCCAACATCCTGCCGCGGGAGACCGCCGAGATGGTCCACGCCGCGCTCGATGGCGACTGGAAGCGCGCGCGCGACCTCCACTACCGGCTGTTCCCGCTGGCGCGGGCCGCGTTCCTCGAGACGAATCCGATTCCGATCAAAGAGGCGATGGGCATGGCCGGCATGATCGAGCCGGAGTTCCGGCTGCCGATGTGCCGGATGAGCGACGCGAACCGGGAGCGGTTGCGCGCAGTCCTCACGCAGTACGCCCTCGTGAAGTAGCAGCTCACGATGCCCGGGGTCTCCCCGAACGCGGGTGCTGCGGCGCGCCCGACGGCAAACACTATTGACCTCGTCGTGGCCGGCGCCGCCGGCCGCATGGGGACGCGCATCGTCGCGTGCCTCGTGGGCAACCCGGACCTGCGTCTGGTGGGCGCCCTCGAGGCGCCCGCGCACCCCATGCTCGGCCGAGACGCCGGCGAGCTGGCGGGTGTCGGGCGCCTGGGCGTCACCGTGGGCGGCGACCCCGCCGCCGTCATCACCCGGAACCGCGTCCTCGTCGAGTTCTCCGTCCCGGAGGCCTCCCTCGAGCACCTGCGGCTCGTCGCCCGGATCGGAGCGCGCGCGGTGATCGGGACCACCGGCTTCACGGCGGTCCAGCGCGCGGAGATCGCTGACCTCGCCAAGCAGACGGCGATCCTCGTCGCGCCCAGCATGTCGGTCGCCGTGAACGTCGCGTTCAGCCTCCTCGCCACGATGGCCAAGGCGCTCGGGGACGAGTACGACGTCGAGATCACAGAGACTCATCACCGCTTCAAGAAGGACGCCCCGAGCGGCACCGCCCTCCGGATGGCGGAGATCGTCGCCGAGGCGCTCGGGCGCGACCTCGACCGGGTCGCGGTGTACGGCCGGCAGGGGCTCCCGGGCGAGCGCAGCCGGCGGGAGATCGCCGTCCTCTCGCTCCGCTCGGGTGACGTCGCCGGCGAGCACACCGTGTCGTTCGGCACGCTCGGCGAGCGTCTCGAGCTGACCCACCGGGCGCACAGCCGCGACACGTTCGCGCGGGGCGCCCTGCGCGCGGTGCGGTTCGTGGCGGGGCGGTCGCCGGGGCTCTACTCGATGCAGGACGCGCTCGGCCTCGCGTAGGAGGCTGTCGGAGTGATTGCGTTCGAGCGCCGGAAGGGGGGCTTCGCCGCCCTCCGAGTTGGCTAGCGGCCTTGCGGATCGTCCGGTTCAAGGTGGGCGGCACGACGCGCTACGGCGCGCTCGAGGGCTCGAGCATCATCGAGTACACGGGCACGCCCTTCATGATCTTCCGGCGGGGCCGCCGCCGCTACCCGCTCAAGCACGTGGTCCTCCTCGCGCCAGTGCTGCCGTCGAAGATCGTCACGATCGGCCTCAACTACCGGGACCACGCGGCCAAGCTGGGGCTGGCGATCCCGGACGAGCCGGTCATGGTGCTCAAGCCGACGACGACCCTCAGCGGGCCGGACGATCCGATCGTGTGCCCGCCGATCTCCGCGCGCGTGGAGCACGAGGCGGAGCTCGGGGTCGTCATCAAGCGGCGCTGCCACGACGTGCCCGTCCCGCGCGCCCGCGAGTGCATCCTCGGCTACACGTGCCTCAACGACGTGACGGCGCGAGACCTGCAGGAGAAGGACGGGAGCGATGCGCGGGCCAAGGCATTCGACACGTTCTGCCCGATCGGGCCGTGTATCGCGACGGACGTCGACCCCAACGCGCTGACGATCGAGGCCTACGTCAACGGCGAGCTCCGCCAGTCTTCGAACACCAAGGACATGATCTTCCCGATCGAGGACATCGTGGCGCGCGTCTCGCAGATCATGACGCTGCTCCCGGGCGACGTGATCGCGACGGGGACCCCGGCAGGGATCGGGCCGCTCCAGCCGGGCGACCGCGTCGAGGTGCGCATCGAGTCCATCGGGAGTCTCACGAATCCCGTCGTGAGGCTCTGATGGCGGACAAGCTCCTGCTCGAGGACGTGCGGTTCTACGGCCAGCATGGCCTGACGAAGGCCGAGCAGGCGGTGGGCGCCTGGTTCTCGGTCGACGCCGAGCTCGCCCTGGACCTCGGGCCCGCGGCGGTGTCCGACGACCTCGGCGCGGCGGTCGACTACGGCGCGGTCGCCAGTCGCATCGTCGAGATCGGGACGAGCCAGCGCGTCAACCTCATCGAGCGGCTCGCCGGCCTCATGGCCGACGCCCTCCTGCGAGAGTTCCCGGTGCAGGAGGTGCGCGTCCGCGTCCGGAAGCTCACGCCCCCCCTCCAGGGGCTCGTCGGCACCCCCGCGGTCGAGCTCGTGCGGAGACGCTGATGCCGCGCGCGTTTCTCAGCGTCGGCTCGAACCTGGGCGATCGCCTCGCGCTGCTTCGCGAGGCGGTCCAGCGCCTCGCGCGGCTCGAGGCCGTCCAGGTCGTCGGCGCCTCCCGGCTCTACGAGGCGGAGCCCTGGGAAAGCGAGCCGGGCCGGACGCGCGACGAGACGAGCTGGTACCTCAACTGCGTCATCGCGGTCGAGACCACGCTGCCGCCGCGTGCGCTGCTCGAGCGGGTGCAGGCAATCGAGACGGCGCTCGGGCGGACGCGTCCCGCGGGCACGCCCGAGGCGCGGCGCTTCGCCGCCCGGACCCTCGACATCGACATCCTCTTCTATGGCCGCGACGTCGTCAGTGTCCCCGACGACCTCCACATCCCCCACCTGCTCCTTGCCGAGCGCGCCTTCGTCCTCCGGCCGCTCGCGGACCTGGCGCCCGACTTCGAGCACCCGACGCTGTACCGGACCGTCCGCGAGCTCCTTCAGGACGTCGCCGACGAGCACGAGGTCCGCGCGGGCGACTATCCGGTCCGCTGGTTCGAGGACTGAGCGGGCCGTGGCCTCCGGCGAGTTCGAGCGGCACGCCCTCGAGCACCTCGACGCCCTCTACAACTTTGCGATGTACCTGACGCGCAACCCGCCGGAGGCGGACGACCTCGTCCAGGAGACCTACCTCCGGGCATTCCGCTTCGCCGACCGGTTCACGCCGGGAACCCATCTCCGCGCCTGGTTGTTTCAAATCTTGAGGAACACGTTCCTGACCTTCTACCGGCTCCGCGAGCGTGAGTCCGCCATCGCGGACGACGGTGTGCCGGACTGGGACGCGCCGATGTTCCACGACGCGCCCGAGGACTCGTCGAGCGCCATGGAGGCGCACACGGATCTCGAGCGCGCGCTGCGCCGCCTGCCGGAGGAGTTCCGGACTGTGCTCCTCCTCGCGGAAATCGAAGGCATGCCGCTCGAGGAAGTCGCGTTCGTGATGGATTGTCCCGTCGGCACCGTCAAGTCGAGGATCTTCAGGGCGAAGGAGCGGTTGCGCGCGTTGCTGCGCGACTACAAACAGAAATGAACGAACGCTTTGCGGACGCGTCGGACGAGGCGCTGGGCCAGCTGCTCGCCGCCGAGCTGCCGCGCTACACCGCGCCCGCGCGCCTGCGTGCGGCGATCGTCGAGGGGGCGGCGCCGCCGCCCCGGCGCCGGGCCGCGTGGCTGGCGCCCGCGCTCGCCTCGGCCGCGACGGCGCTCGTGCTCGTGCTGGCGTTCCTGCCGCTGCTCCCGCGGACTCCGCCCCCCGACCCGGCGCAGCGGCTCGTGCGCGCGGTCGTCGCCGAGCACGAGCGCGCCCTCATGTGGGGGGCGCGGAACCCGCGGATCATCCCCGCGGCGCTCCCCTGGCTCACCCAGGAGTCAGGCATCGGACTCACGCGGGTCTTCGGCGGCGATGACCGGCTGATGCCAGTAGGCGCCGAGCCGGTGTACCTCGACGGGCGCCGCGGCATCGCACTCTACTACCGCGACGGCGATGACCACCTCGTGACCTACACGGTTCTCCCCGCACCGGGCCTGCCGGTCCCCGACCGCCGGCGTGTCCAGATCGAGCGGTTCAGGCCCGCGCTCCTGCACGAGGAAGGCTTCTCGGCGTGGGTGTGGAAGCAGGGCGACCTCGCCTGCTTCCTCGTCTCGGACATGGTGTCCGAGGCGGACCTCGAGCGGTTCAAAGACTACTTCGTCCGCGTGCGGACGGCGACCGAGCCCGTCCCCGCGTACTAGAACGAGACGGGTCGGGGGAGGGGTCGATGGCTCGGAACGACACTCGCCCCTGACCCCTCCCCCGACCCGTCTCATCTCGCTCGCGTAGACCAGCTCACCAGCGCCGGCGCCGGCCGTCAAGAATCAGCTACGGGTCTCAGAAGGGCTCCCCGGCCGCCGCCTCAGCAAGCGGCACCCTCACATCGTGTGCACGCCCCGAACGCCAGCGGCTGCCTCGTCGAGATCGCGCTGAACGATGAACGGGAAGGTCATCAGGGCGACGGCGACGAGGAGCACCTCCGTGTCGCCGAAGTTGTACTCGAAGAGGCCGGCGATGAGGAACGCGGCGATCGCCGCCATCGAGCCCAGAACGAGCGCGCGCGCGTCCTCATCCCCCGCCGGGATCCGCGAGAGCGTCCGCGCCGACGCCGCGAAGAAGGCGACCCAGATCGCGATCCAGGCGGCGAGGCCGGGGACGCCGCGCTCGACGACGATCTGGAGCGGCGTGTTGTGCAGGTGGCTCGTCGAGCGCCGGAGCGCCTCCGGCGACGCCCACACGGGATAGAGCTGCTTGACCCCTCCCGGGCCGACCCCCGTGAGCGGGTGCGTCCGGGCGAGGCGCAACCCGGTGTCCAGCATCGCGAGCCGATCGCGCGCGGTGTCGTCGTTGAAATCGCCGATCGTGCGCACTCGGTGGAGCACGCCCGGCTCGGCGACGAGGGCCGCGGCGACGACCACCGCGAGCGTCGTCAGCACGAGCGCGCGGCGCCGCAGGACGAGCGCGCATCCCGCGGCCCCGAGGGCGAAGCCGAGCCAGGCGCCGCGCACATAGGTGAGCCCGAGCGCGAGCACTCCCAGGAGCCAGAGAGGCACCATCCAGGCGCGCGCCCGGCCCGCGCGCGCCACGCGGGGCAGCGTGGCCACGAGTACCAGCGTGAGGACGCCGGCGAGGGTCATGTAGAT
>QHTD01000122.1 GCA_003220675.1 Candidatus Rokuibacteriota bacterium
GTTCGAGCAGGGCCAGCACCTCGGCGTCGCTGGACAGACTGAGCCACGTGGCGAAGGACTGCGGGAGCGGCCGAACGGCGGGGGTCATGACGGCACCCCCTCGACGACACGCCCCGAGAATGCGATTAGTCAGGTCAGGATAGTGGGAAGCAAGGTGAGTCAGGGGAGCGGCGCCGCTCTCCCCGACTACTAACGACCCAGGAACTTCTTGACGCCCGCGGCGATGCCGGCGGGGTCCAGGCCGTGCTTGGCGTAGAGGCCCTTCGGGTCGCCGGACTCGCCGAAGCCCTGCACACCGATCCGTTTGAGCGGCGTCGGCATCACGTCGCTCAACACCTCGGCCACCGCGCCACCGAGACCGCCGTGGAGCGTGTGGTCCTCGACCGTCACGACGTGGCCGGTCTTGCCCGCTGAACCGAGGAGCAGCTCCTCGTCGAGCGGCTTGATGCACGCCGCGTCGATGACCTCCGCGGAGATCGCGTCGGCCTGCAGGAGCTTCGCGGCCTCGAGGCAGTTGAACATCGGCCCGCCCGTCCCGATGAGCGTGACGTCGTGACCCGGGCGCAGCACGAGCCAGCGTCCGAGCTGGAAGCGGTAGTCGGGCGGGCACACGGGCTCGAGGCTCTGGCGCGTCAGCCGGAGGTAGAGGGGCCCCTGGTGCTCGACGGCGTAGGCGATCGCCTGCCTGGTCTCGAGCTCGTCGGCGGGCTGGATCACCGGGATGTTCGGCAGCGCCCGGATGCACGCGATGTCCTCGATCCCCATCTGGCTGTAGCCGTCCTCGCCGATCGCGATGCCCGCGTGGGTCCCGACGATCTTCACGTTGGCGTTGGTATACGCGACGGAGATCCGGATCGTCTCGAAGCGGCCGACGACGAAGCAGGCGAAGGAGCAGACGAAGGGGATCCGCCCCGCCAGCGCCAGCCCGGCGCCGATGCCGATCATGTTCGACTCCGCGATGCCGACGTTGAATGCCCGGCCGGGATAGGTCTTGGCGAACTTGGCGGTCATCGTCGACTTCGAGAGGTCGGCGTCCACGGTCACGATCCGCTCGTCGCGCGCGCCCAGCTCGAGGAGGGCCTCGCCGAACGCCACGCGGCTGGCCTTGGCCGCCATCACTTCTTCTCCAGCGCGGCGAGCTCGTCGACGATCGCGCGTGTCGTCGGGTCCGCCTTGAGGTAGTCGTCCCACGCGGCCTCGCCGACGCCGAGGATCTCGCGGATCGCGCGGATCGCCTCGGCGGGCTTCGGCGCCTTGCCGTGCCACTCGGGGTCGTTCTCCATGAACGAGACCCCCTTGCCCTTGACGGTGTGGGCCACGATGAACGTCGGCGTCCCACGGGTGGCCTCTGCCTGATCGAGCGCTTTGTTGATGTGGTCCATGTCGTGCCCGTCGATCTCGAGGACGGGCCAGCCGAACGCCTGCCACTTCGCCACGACCGGCTCGAGGTCCATGATCTTCGCCACGAAGTTGTCGAGCTGGATCTTGTTGTAGTCGAGGATCACGCAGAGGTTGTCGAGCGGACGGTCGGGCTGGCCGAGCTTCGGCCCCGCCATCGCCGCCTCCCACACCTGGCCTTCCTGGGTCTCGCCGTCGCCGAGGATGCAGTAGACGCGCGCACGGGAGGCGCCGAGCTTGAGGCCGAGCGCCAGTCCGAGCGAGATCGACAGGCCCTGGCCGAGCGAGCCCGTCGCTGCCTCGATCCCGGGCAACGCGCTCCGGTCGGGATGACCCTGGAGCGGCGAGCCGAGCTTGCGGAGCGTGACGAGCTGCGACTCGGGGAAGAAGCCCGCCCGCGCCATGACCGCGTAGAGCGCGGGGACGGTGTGGCCCTTGGAGAGGACGACACGGTCCCGGTCGGGCCAGTCGGGACGCTTGGCGTCGTAGCGCAGCCGGCCGAAGTAGAGCGCCGTGAGAATGTCGATCACCGAGAGGGATCCGCCCGGGTGTCCCGAGCCCGCGTGGGTGAGCATGCGGATGATCTGCACCCGGCAGTGGCGGGCGATCGCTTCGAGACGCGCGTCAGCCATCAGTCGAGCTCCTCCATGAACGCTGCGATCTCGTCGACACGGACGCCCCGGACAGCGATCTCGGGCGCGTACACGACCTCGTCCGCCGCCCAGACGATCGTGCCGCGCACGTCCTTGGTGATGCCGACGATGCTGTTGAGGATCTTCCCGATGTTCTCGTTGATCCGGATCGCGTTCGCTTTCAGTGGCGCTGCGAGCCGCCCATCGCGAATGATATAGGAATCGGCGACGACCGTACAGGTGAAATCGCCCGCGCGGAGCCCATTGATCGGGTACGTGTACCAGATCCGGCCGACGTAGAGGCCGTCCCTGACCGTGCGGAGGAGCTCCTCGAGCGAGACCGGGGCGGCGCCCTCGACGATGACGTTGGAGGCTGCGATCCCGGGCTCCGCGTCGAACTGGCGCCCACCGCCGGCGCCGAAGCGGAAGCCGTTACGCGGCGCGAGCGCCCGCTCTGCCTCAGCGCCCGCCGCGCCGAGCTTCTCGCGCAACGCCTTATCCTTGATCAGACGCTGGGTCTCGTACCAGTTCGACAGGCATCCGACCAGGACGCCCTCCTTGATCAGGTCGGTGCGGCCGGTCGGCAGTCCCTCGCAGGTGATCCCCTTGGATCCCACCAGGCCGGGCAGCGCGCCGTGATCGGAGATCGTGAGCTCGGGGGAGGCGACGCGTCGGCCGAGCTGGCCGAGGAACGGCGTGCGCTCGGAGTAGAACGCGCGCGCGGTACACGCAGGCACCACGATGTTGTTCAAGAGGTCCGCCACGGGCTGCCGACCGAAGACGACCGTGTACTCGCCCGACGGGACCCGCTCGCCGCCGATCGCGGCGATGGCGTGGTGGGCCGCCTCCACGCCGGCCTCGTCGGTGAAGTGGTCGAGGCGGGTCCCCGCGAAAGCCCCGGAGCCCTTGGCACCGCGCGACTCGACCATCGCGGTGGCGAACGCGGTGATCAGCGTGGACTCGTCCGTCTGGACGCGCGGCATGTGGGTGGACGCGATCGCGACGCGCTCGAGGAGGACCGTGACGTCGCCGCCGAGGATCAGGCCGAGCCGCCGGAGCCCGGCATCGTCTCCCGCGAGAGCGGCGAGTTTCCCGGACGCCGTGAAGGTTCTCAGCGCGCCGCCCACGATCTTCCAGCCGGCTTCCACGAGCCTGGCGTCGTCGAGGGCCATGAGCGCGGGGTCGTGGTAGTCGACGAGCGCGCGCGGCTCCCGAGAGGGACGCGGGAGCGAGACGAAGTCGGGGTCGGCGACCGCGGACGTCCGCGCGCGGTCGAGCGCACGCCGCGCCCCCGCCACGCTGAGGTCGCTCGGCTCGCTGCCGAAGCCGATGCGCGGGCCCGACGGCCCCGCGAACGCCGCCCGGATCCCGAGACCGTACGACGCGGTGGACTTCGGCTCCTCGACGCCGTTCGAAGGGATGTGCGAGGTGTAGTTGAGACGCGTGAGGAGCGCGTCGTTGGCGGCCGCGAAGACTTCGGCCTCGAGGACGCCGGGCTGGCCTGTGACGAACGCGAGCGCTTCCTCCACCGCTCGGGCCAGCTCGGCCGCGCCCGTCATCGGCGCTCAGGGCCCGGGCACGGCGGTGGGGCGCGTGCTGCCCGCGAGCCTGGCGCGGCTGCGCATCGTCGGGCCGCCGTTGCCGAGCTTCTTCGTCTGCATCGGCTGCCCCTTGCCGCAGTTCGGGATCGGGTAGAGGCGGAAGTCGGAGCCCACCGCGTCCACGTTCATGAGGTAGTCGCGCGAGTCGGCCATGATGCCGCCGTCCCTGTAGAGGCGCCCGAGCGCGCCGTTCCTGATCTCGTAGACCCGGCGGGCGGAGATGCGGAAGTTCTCCCGGCTCTCGGCGATGGACGGCGTGCGGTGGCCCGCCACGTACCAGCCGTGATCGACTTCGCTCAGGATGTCCTCGGGGGCGCGGGTTCCCGCGTCGAAGACGGTGTTCGACATGCGGATCAGCGGAACGAGCGACGCGCCCGTCGCTTTCCAGTGCCCGTTGGGCTCGCCGCCGAAGATGGCCGCCGTCTGCCGGCTGTTCATGAAGCCGCGGAAGACGCCCCGGTCGATGTGGACGACGCGGCGGGCAGGCGTGCCCTCGTGGTCGTACGTGTAGTGCCCGTAGCCCGGGAGCGACGGGTCGGAGTACGCGGTCACGAGCGGGGACGCCACCTGGCGGCCGACCTGGTGCTCGCCGAGCCCGCGCAGGAGCCACGAGCGCCCCGCATAGGCCGTCTCCATCTTGAGCGCGCGGTCGAGCTCCACGGGGTGGCCGATGATCTCATGGGAGACGAGCGTGTTGTAGTGCGGGTCGGTCACGACGACGACCTCGCGGTCCGAGGAGGGCAGAGGCGGCGCCGCGGCGAGCTCGGCTGCCTCTCGGGCGAGCGCGACCGAAAACTCGCGGAACGGGGGAAAGCGGACCAACGGGTCCTCGACCCCCTCGAGGAGAATCTCCCAGCCCCGCTGGTGGCCGAGGACATCGTGGAGATCCAGGCTTGCCTGGCCCGCCACGGCGACGACGGCGCACGCGCCCTGGGTGAGCGCGAACGCCTGGTCGATCAGCGCGCCCTCGGTGGAGGCGAAGAGCTCGCGCGAGAGCTGGGTGAGCGTCGAGATCCAGTTGTATTTCACCGCGGAGGCCGCCGCGGCAACCTCGCGCGAGACGTCGGTGGCGTATCGCACCATCTCGGCGAGCTCGACGGTGCGCGGATCCACCCGGTAGACGGCGCCCACCGTGTCGCGACGGATCTCGACCGGGGCGAGCCGTGTGTCGGCGAGCGCTTCGCCGAGCGGACCGAACTTCTCTCGCGCGTCCGCCTTCATATCGGCGTTGAACGTCGCGCGGCGGTAGGCGCTCGCGAGCGCGTCTCTCAGCAGGCGCTCGAGCTCGGTGAGATCCGCGGCGCCGAGCGTGAGGCCGACGTAGCCAGGCGCGACCGTCCGCTCGCCCGCGAGGACGCGGACGCCGAGCGCCAAACGCTCGTCCTCGCCCGAGCCCTTGGGCGCGCCGTTCTCGGCGAGCGCCCACTTGCCCTCGACGACCTCGAGGCGAAGATCGGCGTGGCGCAGGCCGGGGAGCCGCCGGGCCGCGTCGCCCAGGCATGCCTCGACCGTGGGCTTCACGCGCTCGATCAGATCGACGGTGATCCGCGGGGTCACGCGGCCGCTTTCAGAAGGGCTCGACGAGGACGGTCTCGCCGGCCGCGACGTCGCCGCGCTCCTCCTCGAGCACGATGAGACAGTTGCCGGCGACCATCGAGGAGAGGATGCCCGATCCCTGCGGTCCCGTGGTACGCACCTCCCAGCAGCCGTCGCTGAACTGAAGGACGCCCCGCTTGAACTCGCGCCGCCCCTTCTTCTTGCGCATCGCCTCGGTCGCGCGCGCCGCGTAGACCTCGGGGAAGAGGCGCCGCCGACCCGCGAGCTTGAAGATGGCGGGCCGGACGAAGAGCATGAACGCGAGCATCGAGGCGACGGGGTTGCCGGGGAGGCCGAAGAAATGCGCCGACCCGATCCGTCCGACCGCGAGCGGGCGGCCGGGCTGCATCGCGACCTGCCAGAACTCGAGCGCGCCGATCTCGTCGAGGACGTCCTTGACGAGGTCGTACGCGCCGACGGACACGCCGCCCGAGGTCACGACGACGTCGCCGGCCGCGCCCGCGTCGAGAAGGCGCGCGCGCAGCTCGTCGCGGACGTCGGGGACGATGCCGAGATCCACGACCTCGCCGCCGCACTGCTCGATCGACCCGCTGAGCGCGAACCGGTTCGCGTCGTAGATCTGGCCCGGCTTGCGCGCGGAGCCCGGCTCGACCACCTCGTCGCCCGTCGAGAGCAGCACGACGCGCGGCCGCCGATGGATCGGTAGCTGGACCTGGCCGAGCGAGGCGAGCAGCCCGATCTCTTGAGGGCGCAGGACGGTCCCGCGCTCGACGACGATCGTCTCCGCGTGGATGTCCTCGCCGCGCATCCGGACGTTCGCCCCCTTGGCGATCGGCCCGACCCTCACGCGGCCCCCGGCGCGCGTCGTCACTTCTTGCGGATACACGGTGTCCGCGCCTCGCGGCATCGGCGCGCCCGTCATGATCCGGACGGCCTGGCCGGGCCCCAGCGCGCCGTCGAACACGGAGCCGGCGGGCAGATCGGCGACGACTGCGAGATCGCGCGTGCCGGTCGCGGGGATGTCCGCGCTCGTGACGGCGTAGCCGTCCACTGCCGAGTTGTCGGTCGGCGGCACGTCGAACGGCGCCCGCACATCTTCGGCGACGACGCGACCGAGCGAACGGCCCAGCGGGAGGAACTCGGGAGGAGTGCTACGGTCGATCTGGGTCAGGATCCGATTTTGGCCGTCCTGCACCGAGAGCATGGCGATATTATACGCGGCATGGTCGAGGACCGGCCCGCCGGCTTCTGGATTCGCGCGGTCGCGCTCGCGCTCGACTTCGCGATCTTCTCCCTCGTCCAGGCGTCGTACGGCGCGCTCGCGCACCTGGTCTGGGGCACGCAGGTCCAGGACGCCTGGACGCTCGCACCGACGGTGTGGACGTTCACCTTCGTGTTCGCGGCCGTGTACACGACCGTCCTCCACGCGCTCTTCGGCCAGACGATCGGCAAGATGATCGTGGGGGTGCACGTCGTCGTCGGCGAGGACGGCGCGCCGCCGTCGTTCGGCGTCTCGATTCTGAGATTCGTCGCGTACTTCGCGTCGTGCGCGACGCTCGGGCTCGGCTACGCGATGGCTGGGCTCCGTCACGACAAGCGCGCGCTGCACGACCTCATCGCGGGCACGCGGGTCGAGCGCGTGAGCGGGCCGCGGGTCGTCGACGGATCGGCAGAACCGTCGGCGGAGGCGCCGGCGAGCATGCCGAGCGGCTCCGGTACCTCGTGATTCCGACGCTAGCCCTCGGGCCGCGCAACCGGCTCGCGGCGCTGATCCTCGCCGCGTTCCACGACGCCGGGGCGCGTCGCGAGCTCGCGGCCCTGGCCAGCGCCGACGCCAGTGCGCTCGCCGCGGACTGGCTCGGCGCCGACGAGCCGCGGCACGCAGAGGCGCTCCGCGCGAGAGCCCGGCGCGCGAGCGAGGCACTCGCCACAGTGTCGCCGGCGAGCCCGGAGCCGTCGCTCGTCGCGGCCCTCGACGCGGCAGCGACACTCCATGACGCGGGGCTCCACTTTGAGGTCCACGAGCTGCTCGAGCCGTACTGGGCGCGGGCGCGCGGCGAAGCGAAGGAAGCGCTTCAGGGGCTGATCCAGGTCGCGGTCGGTTACCAGCACGTGGCGAACGGGAACCTCCGCGGCGCCAAGGCGCTCCTGAGCGAGGGGAGTGGTCGGCTGCACGGACAGACGCTCGGGCTCGACCTCGAGCCCTTCGCGCGCGCGGTGGCCCGCTCGCTCGATCGGCTCCCCGATCTCGAAAAGTCGGACGTGCCGCCGTTTCCGCGAGCGCGGAAGGCGTAACAGGGGAGGGCAGATAGGAGGCCGGCCATGGACCTCGAGCTCAAGGAGAAGATCGCCCTCGTGACCGGGGCGAGCCGGGGCATCGGCCGCGCCATCGCCCGCGGGCTCGCCGCCGAGGGCGCCCGCGTCGCGCTGTGCGCGCGCGACAAGGCGACGCTGGAGACCGCGGCCGCGGAGATCGCGCGGGAGACGCGCGCCGAGCCATTCATCGTGGCCGGCGATCTCAGTCGGCTCGAGGAAGTGGAGCGCGCCGCGCGCGAGGTCCATCGCCGCTTCGGCAGGATCGACATCCTCGTCAACAACGCTGGGGCGATCCGCGGCGGCGATTTCCTGACGATCCCGGATGCGCAGTGGGCGGACGACTGGAGCCTGAAGCTCCTCGGGTACATCCGCGTGGCGCGCGCCGTGTTCCCCTTGATGCGGGCCCAGGGAGGTGGACGGATCATCAACGTGGTCGGCGCCGCCGCGCGCAACCCGACCACAGGCTACTTGCCGGGCGGCGTCGCCAACGCGGGGCTCGTGAACTTCACCAAGGGCCTGGCCGACCTCGGCGCGCCCCATGGGATCCTCGTCACCGCGGTCTCGCCGGCCGCGACGGCGACGGACCGCTGGCAGCGGCTGATGGCCCAGCAAGCCGACGCGGCCGGAAAACCGCGCGAGCAGCACCGCGCCGAGGTCGAGGGGGCGTATCCGCTAGGGCGGATCGCGCGCCCAGAGGACATTGCGGACCTGGTCTGCTTCCTCGCGTCAGCGCGTGCGTCGTTCCTCACCGGGATCTGCATCACGGTCGACGGCGGGGCGACACGTGGCGTCTACCTCTGATGCCGGGCCTCCCTTGACATGCGTCACCCGCTGTCACTACTCTGTCGCTGACGCGGGGAGGTTATGAGGAGGAAGTGTCCCTTTTTCCGCCGCTTTCGTCAGGGCTAGGAGGGTTGCGCGATGGCTGCTAAGTTGTTCGTAGGTAACCTCTCCTTCCAGGCCACGGAGGAAGATCTCCGCGAGCTCTTCGCGCAGGCCGGCACCGTCGAAACCGTTCGGATCATCACCGACCAGTTCACGGGACGGCCGCGCGGATTCGGATTTGTCGAGATGGCCACCAAAGAGGAGGCGACCAAGGCGGTCGAGATGCTGAATGGGCGCCTCTTCAGGGATCGGAATCTCGTCGTCGATGAAGCTCGGCCTCAGCCGCAGCGCGGCTCCGGTGGGCCTCGCGGTGACCGGGGCCCGCGTCCGGGCGGCGGGCCCGGGGGCGGTGGAGGCTGGCGCCGCTAGAGATCGACCCGGGGACGTCCTCTGGTCCCCGGGTTTTTTCTTGCGATATACTACTCAACAGGTGACGACAATGAAGATCAAGCCTGGAGTCCCGGCGCCGGGAATGAGGGACCGGATGGGGCCGACGTTCGACGAGCGCCGCGGCGTTGAATATCGTCAACTTCGAGCGGCGAGCCTCGTGAATCGGTTGAATGCCAGGCCACTGCCGTTCGGCTGGACCGCCAATCCCTACCGAGGGTGCGAGATGGCCTGCCGGTACTGCTTCGCCCGCTACACCCACGAGTTCCTCGGACATAACGAATCCGAAGCCTTCGAGCGACGCATCTACGTCAAGCTGACCGACCCGGGCTCGCTCGTCGCGGAGCTCAAGCGCGCCAGACGCAGCGGGTTGCTTGTGGCGCTCGGGACCGCGACAGATCCCTATCAGCCCGCGGAGTCGAAGTTCGAGGTCACCCGGCGGGTGCTCGAGGGCGCCGTGAAGGTGCCCGGCGTCCGCCTGTCCATCACCACGAAATCGACGCTCGTGCGTCGGGATCTGGTGCTGCTCCAAGAGATCGCGGCACGCTCGGAGATCGCGGTGAACTTCTCGATCACGACGCTGGACGAAGCGCTCGCGAGGCGCCTCGAGCCTCGGGCGCCCCGGCCCGATCTCCGCTTCGAGGCGATGCGGGCGCTCGCCGCCGGCGGGATACTCACTCGCCTCTTCATCATGCCGGTTCTGCCGCGTCTCACAGACGGCGAGACCAATCTGCGCGCGCTCCTGGTCAGGGCGCGTGAGGCGGGTGCGCAGATCGCCGAGTCGAACGTGCTGTTCCTCCGGCCCGGGACGCGCGAGACGTTCTTCGAATTCCTCAGGGCGGAATTCCCGGAGCTCGTCCCCGAGTACGAGCGCCTTTACGCCGGCTCGGCCTACGCGCGACGCGATTACGTCGGCGAGGTCGAGGCGCGTGTCCGGAGGCTTTCCGCTGAAGTCGGGTTCGCCGCGCGTCGCCGCGATGACCGTCCCGTCGACACTCCGAGCCCGCGCCAGCTCGCCCTCGTCTGGTGAGACGGAGGAGGAGAGCCGCCTGCTCCGCCTTACGCCACCAGCATCAGACGCGACCCTTCAGTCTCACGACATTGAAAGCCGGGACTGGCTTCGCCAGTCCCTTCAGCGCGAGCGGGCCCACCTCCTCGGCTTCGATCAGGTCCTCCACTTCCCCCGCCACCCGCAAGGCGATGAGGATCTGACCGGGCTTGGCCTCGCCGCACAGACGCGCGGCCAGGTTGGTGACGGTGCCGATCGCGCCGTAGTCCCAGCGGCCCTCGAAGCCGATGGCGCCGATGGTCGCGTAGCCCTGCGCGATGCCGACCCCGAGGTCCAGCTCGTACCCGCGCTTGCGCCACCGGCCCAGGAGCGCCGCCACGCGGTCACGCATTGCCAGCGCCATCCGGACGGCGCGCTCGGCCGGGTTGGGCACCGGAACCGGGTCATTGAAGAAGATCATCATGCCGTCGCCGGTGAAGCGCTCGAGCGTGCCCTCGTGCTCGAGGATGAGCTTGCCCATGTCAGCGTGGTACTCGCGCAGGACGCCCATGACCTCCTCAGGCTCCGAGGTCTCCGCGAACGCGGTGAACCCGCGAAGATCGAGAAAGGCGACCGTGACTTCCCGGCGGTGGGTCTTGAGCGGGTCGTCGGCGCCGCCGGTGAGGATCAGCTCGGCGAGCTGCGGTGAGAAGAAGCGCTTGAGCCGGCTGAGCTTCTCCACCATCTGGTACGTGCGAGCATTGTCGATCGCCGTCGCGGCCTGATTGCCCACGATCCTGAGGAGGATCTCGTCGAGCTCGTCGAACGCGTTCGGCTTCGGGCTCTCCACGGCGAGGACACCGACGAGCCGGTCTTTGACGAGCAGGGGAAGGGCGAGCTGGCTCTGGGCCTTCGGGAGGCCGGGTAGCTTCGCCGCGGCGCCAGCCGGGGCTACCTCGCCCGCCGCCTCGAGCCTGGCGCGGATGCTCGTGATGTACGCGATGCCGGCGCCGAGGCTCCCGACGCGCATCATCCGCTTCCGCTCGGCCACCACGCCGATGACGCCCTCGCCGAAGGCCACCTCGGCCCCGACACCGGTCGGGTCGTAGCCGCGGCTGGCGAACAGCCTGAGCGTGTCCTCGGCGAGATCCTTGAGGAGAATCATCGAGTGCTGAAAGCCCAGAACTCGCTCCGTGGCCCGGAGGACGATCTCGAGGACCTGATCGAGATCGAGCGTGGAGGTGATCTCGGAGGAGATCTGCTGGATGATCCTGACCTGGTCGGATTTTCTCTCGAGGTCGCGGTTCAGCCGGTCGATCGTCTGCTGGTTCCGGGCGATCTGCTCGCGGAGCCCCGGCGAATCCGCGCCTTCAGCAGTCACCGAAGGCTTCGCTCCTCTCAGCGCCGACCGGCGGGCTCGTCGATGTCTGGCAGCGGGATGCGCTCGTCGACATTCTTCGTGACGGAGATCACACGATAGATGTCGGCCGCCCGGAGCTTGAAGATCCCCTTCATCCCGACGATGGAGGCGATGGCCTCGATCTGCATGTCCATGGCCTCGAAGACCGGCCCGCTTGTCTCGGAGTGGTCGTATTCGACCTCCAGGTCCCAGGCATCGAACGTCTCAGGGCTGATGACCCACACCACGGCCCGCGGATTCTCCCGCACGTTCCGGACGGTCTTGTTGAAGAACTGGTGGGAGAGCGCCACGTGGTCAGGATCGACGTAGTAGACCTGGGAGATGGAGGTCGCGTTCGGGGCGCCGTCGCGCGAACACGTGACCACGTGAGACGGGATCACCCCCTGCATCGCCGGCTTGATCTCGTCCGGCAGGATTCCCATGGCGCGGCTCCTAAGCCATCTTGTTTCCGGCCCCGGGGCCGGGGGTTTGGAGAAAGATTTCCTTCACCCGGAAGGTGACGGCCACGCCCGGCCGGTACGCGAAGCCGCGGATGAGGGGCCGCGCGATCTCGTCCGGATAGCCGGCCTGGAGGGCCGCCGCGAGCCACTCCGTCCGGTACGTCTCCTGAAGGGCGATGTCCTCGGCGCCCGTGGGTCGCGAGGAGACGTACGTCCCCTTGAGCTGGTACGCCTCGTGGCTCGCGAGTCCCAGGCCGAGCGCGACCCGGCCGTTGTCCTGGAGATCGCTCAGGACTCTCGCCGATCGGCTCTCGGGAACGAAGAATGTGACCGTCTGCCGATCGGCGTGCACGACGGCGCCGATCACCCAGGCGTGGGCGGGGCGGAGGTGCGCGTCCCGCGTCCCGACCTGCATGAACGCCGGACCGTGCAGGAGCTCGACGACCCTGTCGGGGATCACGCGAATATTCGCTCAGGCGGGGGAGCGCTCCACTTCATCAAAGGAATCGATGTCGGGGCGATCGACGACGCTCGCTCATTCCTGACTCTAGTCGAGCCGCCCGAGGCGTGTCAAGCTCACGACGTCACGCTGAAGGGCCAGCACCTCGGCGTCGCTGGACAGGTCGAGCCACGTGGCGAAGGACTGCGGGAGCGGCCGGCGGGACCGGGGCGCTCATGACGACACCCTCGTCGTCAATCAGAAGAGTGAGAGCTGGGGCTCGGGCTCCTCGACGTACGGCCTGAGCCCGTCGAACTCGGCGAACGGGCGGAAGCGCTCCCAGATCTCACGCACCTTGGCCTGGTAGTACTCGACGTTCTCGTCGGGGCGCGCCGGATCCCACTGGCTGGCGAGCTTCGCGTGCTCGTTGACCGCCACGCCGGCGCTGCGGCCGGTAACGTAGTACGAGATCTGGTCGCCGGGCTCGAGGACGCGTCCCGCCGTGGCCGCCAGTTCGTACGCCGCAGCGACCGGCCGCGCGCCCGCGCCGACCTTTTGACGGTAGGCGTCGAGGGACTCCTGGAGCGTCTCCGTCCGGGCGAACGCGCGCACGTCGATGCGGTGGGCGGCGAAGTCGTCGAGCCGGCGGTCGATAATCCGCCGGACCTCCTCGTGGCGGCCGTCGAGGAGGCAGCGGACCACCTCCTCGATGAGCTGCCGATAGAAAGGCTCGATGCCGCGTGAGCGGAACGCGGAACCCTTGAGACTCTGCCGCCCGCGCTCGTCCAGGAGCGCATAGGTTTTCATCTTGTAGCTGAACATCGCCGCGTACCGGCCGTCGAGCTCGAGCTGGATTCCGGCAGGTAAGCCGACGGCGATCCGTTCGAGCAGGGCGTCGTCGTCTTCCGGCCGGTGACCCGGCGGCGGGACGAAGTAGACGCCATCCGTGTCCGCTTCGACGGGCGTCGCGCCCAGCTCGGTGAGGCGCTCGAGGAGCGAGGCGACGATCGCGCGCCCCTCCGACGTGACACGGTTGGCGGCGTCGTAGTCGTTCCAGTGACCGCCGCTGAACGCGAGGTAGCCGTAGAAGGCATTGATCAGGATCTTGAACGACTGCTGGAGCGCGCCGAGGTGGGCCCGCTCGGCGGGGTCAGCGGTTTCCCTGGCGAGCCGCTTGGCCCGAACGCGAAAATCGCGGAGATGCTGGAGCAGCGCCGGGAAGCCGCCCAGCGCGTCGGAGGCTGGCGCGATCGAGTGGGCGAGCATCAGCGACGGGTAGAGGGACGTCACGTCCACGTGGAGGACCGGGCGGGCGACGCCCTGCTGGCAGATCACGGTGTGGCCGCCGCCGACGGGTACGGACGACTGGGGAGCGGGCACGGCGTGGCGTCGGTGGAGGTATTCGCGGAGCATCAGCGCGTCGATCTTCGCGGCGGCGCCCCGGAGCGTGCACGCCTGGTAATCGAACGGGACGACCTGCGCCTGCGCGAAGTAGGGGGGCGCCAGCACCGCGGCGACGCCGAGCGTCTCCACGGCGTCGTCGATCGCGTAGGCCATCAGCCGCTCGGGGTCCTCTCGGAGCGTCTGCGCGACGCGCGACGCGTCGATATACGTGCGGTCCGGGGCGGCGACGCCGAAGTGGCGCGCGAGGTCCTTGAGACCGAACCCCGGCAGATCGCGGGCGCCCGCGTCGTGGAGCTGGGCGAGCATCCACGTGTCGATCACGTGCCGGCCGGCCGCCTCCCAACGCCGGTAGTTGATCGTCCGCTCGGCGATCTGCAGGCGCGCGACGCGGCTCCGCAGCGCGCTGCCGTCGCGCCCCCAGCGGAGGGGAGCGTCGTGCCGGCGGGCACGCGCTTCCAGATACTCGAGATCGAACCGAAAGATGTTGTGGCCCTCGATCACGTCCGGGTCACGCTCCCGGATGATCCGCGTGCACTCCTCGAGGAGCTCGCGCTCGTCGAGCCGGTCGCCCCGCACGACGTGACGGAAGCCCGAGGAGTCGGCGATAGCGACCGCGACGATCTGGTCGCCGGCGCGCGCAGCGCTGGGGAACTCGTAGCCCTCGGTCGTGACGACCTCGATATCGAGCGCCAGGCGCCGGAGGTCACCGAAGGCGAGGCCCCCGAACGAGGTCCGCCCGCTCATGAGGAGGTACTGGTGGACGGGATCGGCGAGGAAGCGGTAGGGCGCGGCGGGCGCGTTGGCCGCCTGGCCGCTCGCCTCGCGGCAGCGGTCGCGTCCGCCGAGCGCGTCGGCCCAGGAACGGTAATGGGCGAGCCAGCGGAAGGCGCCGGGACCTTCGAGCGGCTCGAGCGCCTGGAGCCCGGCGGTGGACTCGACGAGCGCCCCGTCGGTGAGGAGGAGAAACGGGGAGAAGGGCGCGGTCTCCGTCAGGACGGTGCCCTGCAATCGGCGATAGAGACGGATCGCGCTCCCGCCTTCGACGAGATCGAACGCGAGGAGTCCCGGCGTCGGGTCCCGCCCGAAGAGCAGGGGCGCGTGCTCGAGGGTGAGCGCGCGGTTAGGCGAGGGCCTCCTCCACTGCCGCGCGGTAGACGGCGTACTCGGCCAGACCCACCAGGGCGCGACCCGTGTCGGCGACGATGACGGTCGGGATCGAGCGGACCCCGTGCTCGCTCACGGCGGCCTCGTAGTCGCCGATGACGGCCTCCCGGCCGATCCCCGCCTCGAAGTCGGCGGCGAAGCGCTCCATGTCGGCGCCCGCTGCGGCGACGATCGCCGCGACTGCCTCCGGATCTGCGATGTTGCGGCTGTGCGTGAAGAACGCCTCGTAGAGGCCGCGGTGGACGCGCTCGAAGAGCTCGTCACCCTGCTTGGCCACGCACTTGGCCGCCTCCAGGGCAGGGAGACTGAAGCCCGGCAGCTCCGCGTGGGGCCACGGCGTGAAGCGGATGCCGTCGGCCGACGACATCTCGGCGCATCGCCGCCAGCCCTCCTCGCGATAGGTGGACTTGAATCCGACGCCACGCGCGGGTGCCGGGCGCAGC
>QHTD01000123.1 GCA_003220675.1 Candidatus Rokuibacteriota bacterium
CGAGCGCGTCCTTGATCTCTTTTCGCTCGTAGAAGCGCACCGAGCCCACGACGACGTACGGGATGCCGCCCCGCCGGAGCGCGTCCTCGAGCACTCGCGACTGGGCGTTGGTGCGGTAAAAGACGGCGATGTCGTCCCAGGCGGAGCCGGCCCCGCGCGCGGCCAGGATCGTCTGGGCGACGAAGTTGGCCTCCTCGTGCTCGTCCCAGGCGCGGTAGACGGCCGCGCGCTCGCCCTCCCCGTTCTCGGTCCAGAGCCCTTTGTCCTTCCGCGAGACGTTGTGGGCGATCACCGCGGAGGCGAGCGCGAGGATCCGCTTCGTGGAGCGATAGTTCTGCTCGAGCCGGATGACGCGCGTGCCCGGATAGTCCGTCTCGAAGTCGAGGATGTTCCGGATGTCGGCTCCGCGCCATTTGTAAATCGACTGGTCCGCGTCGCCCACGACGCAGACGTTCCGGTGCCCCGCGGTGAGCTGACGGATGATGCGGTACTGGGCGCGGTTCGTGTCCTGGTACTCGTCCACGAGCACGTGCGTCCAGAGCCCGTGGTACCACGCGAGCACCGCGGGGGCCTCCGTGAAGAGGCGCACGGTGAGGAGCAGCAGGTCGTCGAAGTCCGTGGCGGCCGCCGCGACGAGACGCTCCTGATAGCGACGAAACAGCGCGGCGATCCGCTCCTCGCGCGGCCCCCGCGCCGCGCGCTCGACCTCCTCGAGCGCGACCATCTGGTTCTTCGCCGCGCTGATCCGCTGGACGATCGACGCGGGCGTCCACGTCCGGTCGGTCATGTCGAGCTCGCGCATGCATTCCTTCACGAGCTGGAGGCGGTCGTCCTCGTCGTAGATCGTGAAGTGCGGCGGGTAGCCGATGTGCCGGATGTGCTGGCGGAGGATCCGAACACACGCCGAGTGGAACGTGGCGATCAGCGGCGCCCGGATCCCGACGGGCGCCACCAGCTCCTCCACCCGCCGCGCCATCTCGCCCGCCGCCTTGTTGGTGAACGTGACCGCGAGGACGTTCTTCGGATGCACGCCGCGCACGCCCAGGAGCCAGGCGATCCGGTGCGCGATGACGCGCGTCTTGCCGCTGCCGGCGCCCGCGAGCACGAGGAGGGGCCCGTCGCCCGCCGTCACGGCGTCGCGCTGCGGCGGATTCAGCTCGGCGAGGAGCGCGTCGCGGTCCAGCACCAGCCGATTGTACCGTATGCTATCGCGCGTGACCGACCGCATCCGGGTCGTGCACGACGACCGCCGAGACCAGGATCCTTAAACCTCGTGCGTGTTCGGCGGTTTGGCGCCCCGACTTCGATCCTACTCCACCGTCACCGACTTCGCGAGGTTGCGCGGCTGATCGACGTCGCAGCCGAGGCGCACGGCGATGTGGTAGGCGAGGAGCTGGAGCGGGACGACGGTGATGAGCGGCGCCAGGAGCTCGGCGCAGGGCGGCACCTCGATCACGTGCTTCGCCTTGGACGCGACGTTTCGATCGCCCGCGTGGGCGACGGCGACCACGAGACCGTCGCGCGCCCGCACCTCCTCGAGGTTGCCGAGCATGCGTTCGTAGGAACCGTCGCGCACCACCAGCGCCACCACCGGAAGCGCGTCGGCGATGAGCGCGATCGGGCCGTGCTTCATCTCGCCGCCGGCGTAGCCCTCGGCGTGGATGTAGGAGATCTCCTTGAGCTTGAGCGCGCCCTCGAGGGCGATCGGGTACTGGACGCCGCGACCCAGGTAGAGGAAGTCGCGCGCGTGCGCGAGCTCGCGGGCGAGCGCCGAGATCTGGCCGTCCAGCTCGAGCGTCTTCTCGACCAGGCGCGGGATCTCGACGAGGTCGTGGATGCGCTTCTTCACGTCCTCGGCGGTGATGGCGTTGCGCTGGCGGCCGAGCCAGAGGCCGAGCAGGTAGACCGCGACGATCATCGTCGCGAACGCCTTGGTCGAGGCGACGCCGATCTCCGGCCCGGCGTGCATGGAGAGGACGCCCGTCGCCTCGCGGGTGAGCGCCGAGCCCACGACGTTGGTGATCGCCAGGATCGGGCAACCCTTGAGTCGGGCGGCCTTCACGGCGCCGAGCGTGTCGGCGGTCTCGCCCGACTGGGACACGGCGACCACGAGCGTCTCCGGGCCGACGATCGCGTCGCGGTAGCGGAACTCGGAGGCGAGGTCCACCTCGGCGGGGAGGCCCGCGAGGCGCTCGACCATGGTGCGGCCGATCGTCGCGGCGTGGAACGCGGTGCCGCAGGCGACGAATACGACGCGCTGGAGGGCGCGGACCGTGGCGGGGTCGAGGTTCACGTCGGGCAGGACGATGGCGCCCGTCTCCGGCGCCAGGCGGCCCCGGAACGTGTCGGTGATCGCGCGTGGCTGCTCGTGGATCTCCTTGAGCATGAAGTGGCGGTAGCCGCCCTTCTCCGCCATGATCGGGTCCCACAGGATACGCACCGCCTGGCGCTGCACGGGCTCGTCGTCGAGCGTCGACAGCTCGACTCCCTCGGCGGTGACCACCGCCACCTCGTTGTCCTCGAGGATCACGACGTCGCGCGTGTGGGAGAGGATCGCCGGGATGTCGGAGGCGATGAACATCTCGCCCCGGCCGAGCCCGACGACGACGCTCCCGGCGCCCTGCTTGGCGGCGATCAGCCGATCAGGCGCCGCGGTCGAGACGACGCCGATCGCGTACGAGCCGGTCACCTCGGCGAGGGCCGCCTTCACCGCGCGCTCGAGCCGGCCCGTCGTCTTCAGATGATGCTCGATCAGGTGAGCGAGCACCTCGGTGTCGGTCTCGGACCTGAACGCGTGGCCCTCGCCGCGCAGGCGGTCCTTGATCTCGAGGTAGTTCTCGAGGATTCCGTTGTGGACGACGACGAGGTCGCCGCGGCAATCGGTGTGGGGGTGCGCGTTCTCGTCCGAGGGCCGGCCGTGGGTGGCCCAGCGCGTGTGGCCGATCCCGAGCGAGCCCGTCACGGGGCGCTCACGCAGGATCCCCTCGAGCGTCTTGATGCGCCCGGCGGCGCGGCGGACCTGGAGCTTGCCGTCCTGGAGCACCGCAACCCCCGCCGAGTCGTAGCCGCGGTACTCGAGACGCTTGAGCCCCTCGACGATGACGGACACCGCGTTCTTGTCACCGACGTAGCCGACGATGCCGCACATGACTACTCCTCCGGCCGGGCGTGCTTCTTCACCTTGCCTGCCGCCCACCCTTCTTTCACGACCTGCTGCCCGCGGGCGACCGCCAGCGCGCCCGGCGGCACATCCTGGGTGATGGTCGAGCCGGCGCCGATGTAGGCGCCCTCGCCGATCGTGAGGGGCGCGACAAGGCTCGAGTTGGTGCCGACGAACGCGCCGTCGGCGATCTTGGTCTCGTGCTTGCGGACGCCGTCGTAGTTGCACGTGACGGTGCCGGCGCCGATGTTGACGTCCTCGCCCACGGTCGTGTCCCCGACGTAGGAGACGTGCGGAACCTTGGACCCACGACCGATGCGCGACTTCTTGAGCTCCGCAAAGTTCCCGACCTTGGCCTTCGCTCCGATGTGGCAGCCGGGGCGAAGGTGGCAGAACGGGCCGAGCGTGGCGCCGTCCTCCACCACGGCGTCATTGATGATGCAGTACGGCTTGAGCGCGACGCGGTCGCCGAACCGGCTCGCCGTCACGTGGCTGCCGGACCCGATGACGCACTCGGTCCCGAACGTCGTCACGCCTTCGATGACGACCTGGGGCTCCACGACGGTGTCGGGGCCAATCGTGACGGTGTCCTCGATGTACGTGCTCGCAGGATCGACGATCGTGACGCCGTCGGCCATCAGGCGGTCGAGGATGCGGCGGCGCAGGATCGCCGCGACGGCCGCGAGCTGCTTCCGGTCGTTGATCCCGAGGGCCTCGATCGGATCCGGGGCCGCGACCGCCTCGATCCGGCTGCCGGCCTTGGCGAGGATCCCGATGACGTCCGTCAGGTAGTACTCGCCCTGCTCGTTGTCGGGCCGCACCTCGGCGAGCGCCTTCCAGAGGCGGCGCGCCTCGAAGCAGTAGACGCTCGTGTTGATCTCGGTGATCTTCTTCTGGTCGTCGGTGGCGTCCCGGTCCTCGACGATCCGCTTCACGCGGCCGCCCTGGCGCAGGATGCGCCCATACCCCTGCGGCCGATCCACGACCGCCGTGAGGACCGTCGCCGCGGCGCCCGCGCCCCGATGGTGCGCGACGAGGCGCTCGAGCGTCTCGCTCGAGAGCAGCGGCATGTCTGCGGCCAGGACCACGATCGGCCCGTCGCCGCACGCGGCGCGGGCCTGCCCGAGCGCGTGGCCCGTGCCGAGCCGCTCGCGCTGCTCGACGAACGTGGCGCCGTCGCCCGCGGCGACGCGCACGTCGTCGGCGTTGGGCCCGGTGACCACGACCGTGCGGTCGGCGAGCGCGCGCGCGGTCCTCAACGCGTAGGCGATCAGCGGACGGCCGCAGAGCGGGTGGAGCACTTTAGGTTGCCGGGAGCGCATCCGCTTCGCTTCCCCGGCGGCGAGAATGACGGCGGTCAGTCGGTCCATGGGATCCTCACGTGTCCTTATCCTAGCACCCTCAGGCAAGCGCTGTGCCACGTCCCCCGTCCCGCTGCGACAGGACTTGCGTCGTGTCGGGACGCTCCACTGTGGGAATTGCGCGTCGGCCGGGGCTAGGTCGTGTCACGCAGGTGAGACAGGAGCCGCTCGATGCGGGCCGGCGCCGGCGACGCGAACTCGCGCGGCCGCTCCGTGGCCGGATGGACGAACGCCAGCCGTGCGGCGTGGAGGGCCAGGCCCTCGAGCGGGGTCGGGAGCGGCTCGCGCCGCCGGCCGCCGTAGACGTCGTCGCCGGCGACGGGATGACCGAGCGCGGCGAGATGGACCCTGATCTGGTGAGTGCGTCCCGTCTCGAGTCTCACCTCGAGGAGCGTAAAGCCGCTGAAGCGCTCGAGCACCCGGTACCGTGTCACCGCGCGCCGGCCCTGGCCCGCGGGACGCACCGCCATCCTCACGCGGTCGCGCGGGTGACGGCCGATCGGCCGGTCGATCACGCCCTCGTCCGCGCGCACGCGGCCGTGGACGACCGCGAGATACCCGCGCGTGACGCTTCGTCGGGCGAGCTGAGCCACGAGCGCGTCGTAGGCGACCCGATTCTTGGCGACGACGAGCAGGCCCGAGGTGTCCTTGTCCAAACGGTGGACGATGCCGGGGCGTCGCGGCCCGCCGACGCCGGCGATCGCGGGCGCGTGGGCCAGGAGCGCGGCGGCGAGGGTGCCACGCGCGTGACCGGCGCCCGGATGGACGACGACGCCGGCTGGCTTGTCGAGGACGAGGACGTACTCGTCCTCGAAGAGGATGGACAGCGCCGCGGGCTCCGGGACGAGCTCCTCCGCGGCGGGCGGCGGGACGTCCACCTCGACCCGCTCACCGCCCCGGAGCCGCGCCGCGGCCTTGCGGACCGCGCCGTCGACGCGGACGCAGCCGGCCCCGATCAGCGACTGGAGCCGCGCGCGCGAGAGCTCTGGCAGCCGGTCGGCGAGCCAGCGGTCGAGCCTCGTGCCCGCCACGGCTCCATCGACGGCGAGCGTGATGAGCCGCGGCGCAACGGGAGCCGCCGTCACCGGCGCGGCGCGGACGTGCGCTCGCCGAGGAGACGGATGGCGAGCAGCGCCACGCCGATCGTGATCGCGGAGTCGGCGACGTTGAACGCCGGCCAGTGCCAGCCGCGATAGTGGACGTCCACGAAGTCGACCACGGCGCCGAAGCGGGCGCGGTCGATCAGGTTACCGATGGCACCGCCGAAGATCAGGCCGAGCCCGCCGTGATCGGGCCACCCACCACGCGGCAGGATCCGAAGGGCGACCTGGACCAGGATCACGAGCGCCACGACGGACAGGAGCGCGACGACCCAGCGCCACCCCGTCGGCACGCTCGCGAGAATCCCGAAGGCCAGGCCCGGGTTCAGCACCAGCGTCAGCGCCAGGAAGCCGTCGATCACGCCGAGGGGTGTGCCCGGGACGAGCCGGGCCAGCGCGATCAGCTTGGTGATCTGGTCGAGCACGACCACGACGCCGGCGAGGACGGCGATGCGCGAGAACGCCGGCCGTGTCATCCCTCGAACGATGTCACCGCTCGCCTCGCGGACGCCGCTCAGCTCGCACTGCCTCTGGCGAGGACGACCGGCACGCAGCGCTCGCAGAGCCCCGGGTGCTCCGGATGCTCGCCGACGCGCTCGCTCCACGTCCAGCAGCGCTGGCACTTCCGGCCGCGCGCGCGGTCGACGCCGATGACGAGACCCGGGATCTCCTGGCTCTCGTACCGCACCGCCGCGCTCGCACGCGCCCCGCCGAGCTCGACCTGCGACACGATGAAGAGCGTGGGCAGGAGCGCGCGCTTCGCGCGGAGCAGCTCCGGCAGGTCCTCGGGCGCCGCGGCGATGCGCACCCGGGCCTCGAGCCCGCTGCCGATCAGGCTCTGCGCGCGGGCCGTCTCGAGGGCCTTGGCCACCTCGCGGCGGACCTCGAGCAGGCGGCCCCACTCGCGCGACAGCGTGTCGTCGAGCCACTCGCGCGGCGCCTCCGGGAAGCGCTCGAGGTGGACGCTCTCCGCCTTGACGCCGGGCACGTGCCGCCATGCCTCCTCCGCGGTGAACGTGAGGATCGGCGCCATGAGGCGAGCGAAGGCGCTGAAGATGTCGTAGCACGTCGTCTGCGCCGCCCGCCGTCGCGGGTCGTCGGGCGCGGAGGTGTAGAGGCGGTCCTTGATGATGTCCAGATACTGCGCCGAGAGGTCCACGGCGCAGAAGTTGTGGACCGCGTGGAACACGGTGTGGAACTCGTAGGTCTCGTAGGCGCGTGTCACGCGGCCGACGAGCCGACCCAGTCGGTCGAGGATCCACCGGTCGATCTCGTCGAGCCGCGCCGACGACTGGCGGTCGCGCGCCGGGTCGAAGTCCGACAGGTTGCCCAGGAGGAACCGGAACGTGTTGCGGATGCGCCGATACGCGTCCGCGAGGCGGTCCAGGATCTCGAGGGAGACCCGGATGTCCTGCGTGTAGTCCTCGGACGTCACCCACAGACGCAGGACCTCGGCGCCATACTTGGGCACAAGCTCTTCCAGCGCGATGTAGTTCCCGAGGGACTTGGACATCTTGCGTCCCTCGCCGTCCACGAAGAATCCGTGCGTGATGACGGCCTTGAACGGCGGCGCGCCGCGGGTGCCGACCGATTCGAGGAGCGAGGACTGGAACCAGCCGCGGTGCTGGTCCGAGCCCTCGATGTACATCTCCGCCGGCCACCGGAGCTCGGGCCGCGTCTCGAGGACGGCGGCGTGGCTGCACCCCGAGTCGAACCAGACGTCGAGGATATCGGTCTCCTTCGCGAACCGGTCGCCGCCGCACTTGGCGCAGCGCGTCCCGGGGGGGAGGAGAGCGCGGGCCGCACGCGCGTACCACTCATCGGCACCCTGGCCCTCGCGAAAGATCCGCGCGACGTGGTCGATGATCCGCTCCTCGAGGAGCAGCGTTCCACACCCCGCGCAGTAGAACGCGACGATCGGCACCCCCCAGACCCGCTGGCGCGAGATGACCCACTCGGGCCGGTGCGCCACCATGTTGTAGATGCGCTCCTCGCCCCACGGCGGGATCCACTGCACGTCGCGCTTGATCGCCTCGAGGACGCTCGCGCGGAAGCCTTGCTTGTCGAGCTCGATGAACCACTGCTCCGTGGCACGGAAGAGCGTCGGGTTCTTGCAGCGCCAGCAGTGCGGATACGTGTGGTCGAGCCGCCGCTCGGCAACCAGCATCCCGACCGACCGGAGGTGTTCGACGATCCTCGGGTTGGCCTCCCAGACGGTGAGCCCCGCAAAGTGCTCCACTCCAGGGACGAAGCGGCCGTCATCGTCCACCGGGGTAAAGATCGGCAGTCCCAGTGATCGGCCGAGCTCGTAGTCCTCCTCGCCGTGGCCGGGCGCGATGTGGACAAGGCCCGTTCCCTGGTCCATCGCCACGAAGTCTGCCGCCGCGATCGTACCTTCGCGGTCGATCCACGGGTGGCGGAACGTGTGCCCGACGAGCTGCGCCCCTTCGAAGAACCCGAGAACGCCGTGCTTGGGATTTCCAAGCACCGTGAGGAAATCGTTCACGCGTGCGCGCGCGACGATGTAGACCTCTCCGAATGCTTCGACGGCGACGTAACTCTGCGTCGGGTGGACGGCGATCGCGAGGTTGGCCGGCAGCGTCCACGGCGTCGTCGTCCAGATCACGGCGAAGGCGCGCCGGCCGGCGAGTTTCGTCTGGAGCTCCGCCGGCACCGAGGTCAGCGGGAACTTCACCCACACCGAGGGCGTCCGCTGGTCCTCGTATTCGACCTCCGCCTGCGCCAGCGCCGTCTTGCAG
>QHTD01000124.1 GCA_003220675.1 Candidatus Rokuibacteriota bacterium
CCTCGATCAACGCCCTGCGTCAGAAGACCCAGCAGGTCGTCAAGCAGGCGTGCGCCAAGGCAGGGATCGACGTCGAGCTGAAGTCGGTCACGGCGTCCGTGTACTTCTCGTCGGACCCGGCCAACCCTGACACCTACTCGCACTTCTACACCGACATCCAGATGTACACGACGACCATGATCCAGCCGGACCCGCAGCGCTTCATGGACCAGTTCACGTCCTGGGAGATCGCCTCGAAGGAGAACAAGTGGCAGGGGCGCAACATCACCCGCTGGCGCAGTGACGAGTTCGACCGGGCCTGGAAGGCGGCCGAGACCGAGATGGACCCGGTCAAGCGGGCGGCGCTCTTCGTCAAGATGAACGACCTGGTGATCCAGAACCTCGTCGTCATCCCGGTTGTCTACCGACCGTGGGTCCAAGCCATCTCCCTCAAGCTGCGCGACGCCGTCAAGAGCGGGTGGGACTCCGACTTCTGGGCCCTCGCGTACTGGTCGAAGCAAGCCTAGAACGCGGAAGCTAGGGCGGGCTTCCCGGACCCGTGTCGCGATACCTCTTACGCCGGGCGCTGATCTCGATCCCGGTCCTTCTGGGGATCAGCGTCGTGCTCTTCACGGTGCTGTCGCTCGCCCCGGGCGATCCCTTCGAAGAGCTCGCGACGAACCCGAACGTCCCGGCGGAGGTGCGCCAGAACCTCCGGGTGAAGTTCGGCCTCGACGACCCGTTGCCCGTGCGCTACGCGCGCTGGGTCACGTCGATGCTCCGCGGCGACTGGGGATTCTCGTTCGTGAGTCGCATCAACGTGGACACGCTCATCCTCCAGCGCCTTCCCGTGACGCTCGTCGTCCTCGGCGCAGCGCAGCTCCTCGCGATCCTTGTCGCCGTGCCGATCGGGACCTACTCGGCGCTCCGTCCCTACTCGCTCTTCGACCAGCTCGCGACGACCTTCGCCTTCATCGGTTTCTCGCTGCCGACCTTCTTCACCGGGCTCCTGTTCATTCTCTTGTTCAGCATCTATCTCGACTGGCTCCCCTTCATCTATCGCGCCGACATCAGCGCAACCGGGTGGCGGTGGTACTGGGAGCACATCCGGCAGGCGATCATGCCCGTCGCGGTCCTGGGGCTGTTCCAGGCCGCCGCGATGACGCGCTTCATGCGCGCGGCGGTGCTCGACGTGATCCGGCTCGACTACGTCAACACGG
Organism: Candidatus Rokuibacteriota bacterium; assembly: GCA_003220675.1. Taxonomy (GTDB): domain Bacteria; phylum Methylomirabilota; class Methylomirabilia; order Rokubacteriales; family CSP1-6; genus 20CM-2-70-11. The sequence continues at coordinate 1,200 of QHTD01000124.1, forward strand.
CGCGGGCCAAGGGGCTCCCGGAGAAGACGACGCTCGTGAAGCACGTCGTCCGCAACGCGCTGATCCCCGTCGTCACGCTCGTGGCGCTCCAGATCCCGAACGTCTTCGGCGGCGCCCTCGTCACCGAGCAGATCTTCCGCGTGCCGGGGATCGGCTCGCTGCTGATCAGCTCGATCCTCGCGAACGACACGCCCGTGGTCATGGCGGTCACGTTCGTCTACGCCGCGCTGGTCGTGGTCTCGAACCTCACCGCGGATCTGCTGTACGGCTGGCTCGACCCGAGGATCTCGTACCGGTAAATGGTCGACGGCGACGCCCTCGTCGAGACGCTCCCGGTCGCGGTCGCGCCACAGCGCGCCTCGCTCTGGCGCGACGCCCTCCGCCGCTTCCGGCGCCATCGCCTGGCGATGATCGGCACGACGGTCTTGCTCGTGATGGTCGTCGCCGTCGTCGCGGGCCCCCTCGCCTGGCGCCTACCCGTCAACGAGATCGACTTCAAGCAAAAGCTCAAGGGCCCGACGTGGAGCCACCCCCTCGGCACCGACGACCTCGGCCAGGACCTCCTCGCGCGGATGCTCTACGGTGGACGCATCTCGCTCGCGGTCGGCGTCGCGGCAATGCTGATCGCGATCTCGCTCGGGACCGCGATCGGTGCCGCGTCCGGATACATGGGCGGCGCCGTGGACCACACGCTGATGCGTCTCACCGACCTGTTTCTCTCAATCCCGGCGCTGCCACTACTCCTGCTGATCGTCTACCTCTTCCGAGACGCGCTGAAGAAAGCGGTCGGGCCCGAGGCAGGGGTCTTCGTGCTCATCGTCGTCGTCATCGGAGGCCTTCGCTGGATGCCGGTCGCGCGCCTCGTGCGCGCCCAGTTCCTGTCGCTCCGCGAAAAGGAGTTCGTCGAGGCGGCGCGGGGCCTCGGTGCGCCGCCGCTCAGGCAGGTCGTCCGGCACATCCTGCCCAACGCGATGGCGCCTGTCATCGTCGCGGGCTCGCTCGACGTCGCCGCGGCGATCATCGCGGAGTCCACGCTCTCGTTCCTGGGCCTCGGCTTCCCGCCCGACATCCCGACCTGGGGACGGCTTCTCTTCGACGCCAAGGACACCCTGGACTTCGCCCCCCACTGGGCGATCTTTCCTGGGACGGCGATCTTCCTCACCGTCCTCTCCATCAACTATATCGGCGACGGATTGAGAGACGCGCTCGACCCCAGGAAGGTCCTCGCGCGCTGAGCGTCAGTTCCCGACGCGCCTGAGCCGATCGTCCACGGCCGGCGCGATCGTCCCGCGCTTGGCGATGGCGTCGAGGATCAGGTCGCCGAGCTGCGGCCCGCTCTCGCGGCTCACGAGCACCTTCGCCCGGGCGAACTCCACGAACCCGTCGCCGCCGCGGTAGAGGTAGTCGAGCACGGCGACCGTGTACACGGCGTCCGCGGCGAGAGGCCGGCCGCCGAGATCGGCGCTGACGATACGAGCGCCCGCGGGTCGCCGCGGGTCCCACACGAGGCGCACGCCGGAGACCTGGAGGAACCCACCGCCCTGGCGGTCGCCCTGCGCGAGGCCGTGCTCGAACGCCTGACGAAGCTCGCGCCCCGTCATCTCGAGCTTCACGACGACATTGGCGAACGGCAAGAGACTGCCGACGTCGCGCCGGGTGAGGGGGCCCACGGGCACCGCGCGGTTGCCGCGGATCGCCCCGCCGTTGACGAGCGCGACGTCGCTCTGGAGGCGCTCGCGCATCACGTCGGCGACGAAGTCGCCGAGGTTCGTCTCCTCCGTCGTGAGCTTGCCCGAGTGCGCCTCGAGGGCCACGGCCGTGCGGCCGACGACGACGTCGAGATCCTGGGCGATCCGCTTCGCATAGCTCGTCACCAGCGCCGCGACGACGGGGTCGGGCTGCACGCGCTGGCTCACCTCGCGGAACGTCCACGAGCGCTCGACGAGCCTCCCGTCCCGCGCGACCCAGAGGTCCACCTGCACCAGATAGCGCGCGTCAGAGCCCGCCTTCGTGATGAGCGTCTTGCCCTCCTCGGCGATCAGCGGCTCGTGCTCGTGGCCGCCCAGGATCACGTCGAGGCCGGCGGCCCCAGCGAGCGCTCGGTCGGCGGCCATCCCCTGATGGGTGATCGCCACGACGAGCTTCGCCCCGCGCGCCCTCAGCCTCGACGCCGTCTCCCTGCCCGTGACGCGCGGATCGCCGAAGACGACGTCGGGGCCCGGGCTCGAGACCCACGCGGTCTCGGGCGTCGTGAGCCCGAGGAAGCCGACCGCGAGGCCGTCGAAGGTCAGGAGGAGGTCGGGCCGCGCGCCGCCGAAGACACGCCCGGAGGGTCGGTCCACCACGTTGGCCGACAGCCACGCGAACTTCGACTCGGCCATGCGCTCGCGGAGCGCGTCGGGGCCGAAGTCGAACTCGTGGTTGCCGAAGGTCGCGAGGTCGAGCCCGATCGCATTGAGCGCCGCGACCATCTGCGCGCCGCGCAGCACCCGGGACTCGATGGACGGCGACAGCGTGTCGCCCGCGAGGACGAAGACGGTGTGCGGGTTCTCTCGCCGCGCCTCGCGCACGAGCGTCGCCAGGCGCGCGATGCCCCCGCGCTGCCCCCCGTCCACAGGCTCGAGGACGTACAGGTCGTTGACCTGGAGCAGCGTGATTCTGACGAGGTCGGCATCGCGGGTGCCGAGGGACGCGCACGCGGCGAGGAGCGCCGCCGCCAGGACGAGGACGAGCAGCGCGGGCCGGAGCCAGGGGCGCGCGGACACCGCTCAGGTCAGCCGGGCGCCCGCGACCGCTCGAGTCTTCCAGTAATGGTCGGGCCGGCGCGCGATGCGCTCCGCGAGATAGCGCTCCGCGCGGTCCGTGTCCCCTGCCCGGAAGCATGCCTCGTAGAGCGTGTCGTGAAAGACGTCGCGCTGGGCGCGGCTCCCGCCTAACTCGATGATCCGCCCGCGCAGCGGCTCGACCCGCTCGATCGCCTGCCGGTACTCCCCCGCCACGAAGGCGTGGAGGCTCTCGACGAGCGGCACGAGCACCTCGCCGGTGAGCCGTGTGCGGTCGCGCCCGGCTCGCGCGCGGAGCACTCCGAGGTGGCGATCGGCGGTTGCCCAATCGCCGCCCGCGGCGAGCGCCATCGCGAGGTGCGCCGCGTGGAAGAGCAGCGCCGGGCGGTCGAACCGCTCGGCGGCGATGGCCGCGAAGGGGCGCCAGCGCTCCGTCACGTCCATGCCGAACAGCTCGAGCCGCCAGAGGAGCGAGATCGAGTCGTGGAGATCGCCGGCGATCGACGAGGGCTCACGCTCGAAGACGGTCCGGCCGAGGCGGGACGCGCGCTCATACTCACCCCGCCCGAGGTGCATCAGGATCAGGTGCCAGAGGAGATGGTTCCTGAACCAGTTGAGGTTGGTGCACGGGTGGATCGCCGGGGGCAGGCGCGCGATCCCCGTGTCGAACGCCGCCATTTCGTAGATCGCGTGGGCGAGGGCGTGGATGGACCAGGCGTCGCGGGGGTTCTTCTCGATCGCCGCCTGGGCGATCCTCGCCGCTTCGTCGCAGCGGCCCGCCTGCTCCAGCGCAAATGCGTGGAGGCCGAGCATGAAGGAGCTACCGGGATAGTACCGGGTCAGCACGCTCGAGAGGTCGAGCATCTCGGTGAACTTCCCCTGCCAGAACCAGACGAAATACAGCCGCTGAAACACCACCAGGTCCCGGGGGTAGTCGGCGAGATGCTGCGTCATGGCCGCTTCGGCGTCGCTCGTCTTGCCCTCGACCAGGAGTACCAGAGCCTCGACGTGACTGCGCTCGCGCTCCGTCTGAGCGCCGACGACGGCCCGCGCGATCTTCGCCGATTCGCGAGCCTCGACGAACCGCTCGTCGAGGAACAAGCAGACCGCGGCGCCCGCGTGAGCGAGGGCGAGCCCGGGGTCCGTCGTCGCCGCGGTGCGGAACCGGTCGAGCGCCTGGGCGTCCCAGCCGAGAAGGCCGTCGACCGCCCGGTCGTACGCCTCGAGCGCGTCACCCGATCCGGTGGTAACGGGCAGACCGTACGCGTCGTGTCGCACGGACGGCATGCTAGCTCACGCCCTGACGCTCGGCGAGCGCCTCGCTGAGGAAGTCGAGGCCGCGTCGCTCGGCCCACGAGCCGGCGCGCCAGGGCCAGCCCTCCACGAAGCCCGCGTGGCCGCCGCGCTCCGTAAACTCGGCGCGGACCCACGGCGGCAGCTTCGCGGGGTCTGGGAGCGCGTCGGGGGGCACGAGCGGATCATCGAGGGCGCTGATCAGGAGCGTCGGCCGGTAGATCCGGCGAAGATACGTGGCGCTCGAAGCCCGCACCCAGTAGTCGTGCTCGTCGGCGAAGCCGTGCAGGCGCGCGGTCACCGCCCGGTCGTATTCGGCAAACGTGCGGGCGCGCAAAGCCAGTGCGAGGTCCACCCGCGTTGCGAAGCCCGCGTCGCGCTCGGCCTTCTGGCGGACCTTGTCCCGCATCGGGCCGAGGAAGCTCGACGTGTAGACACGCCTGCGGAGACCGCGGTCGAGCACGCGCGCGCACGGCACGAGGTCGAACGGCGCCGAGATGGCGACCGCGCCGACCAGCTGCTTCGGCGCGTCGAGCTCGCGCTCGCCGAGCCACTTGAGCAGGACGTTGCCCCCGAGCGAGACGCCGACGACGCCGAGCGGCGCGTCGGGGTGGCGCTCGAGCAGCAGCCCGACCACGTGGTCGAGGTCGTCGGTGTGCCCGGAGTGGTAGAACTGCGGTAGCCGGTTCAGCTCGCCGCTGCAGGAGCGGAAGTTCAGTGTGAGCGCGCGCCAGCCCCGGGCCGCCGCCAGGCGCATGAGGCCCACCGAGTAGTGCGACCGCGACGAGCCCTCGAGACCGTGAAGGACGAGAAGGAGCGGCGCCCCGGCCGGCCGCGCGGCGTCTACCCAGTCGAGGTCGACGAAGTCACCGTCGCGCGTGGCGATCCGCTCCCGCCGCGACCGGATGCGGTCGCGGCGGAAGAGCGAGCTCCAGATGGTCTGGAGATGGCCGTTCCGGCACCACCAGGGTGGGCGGAACGCCGCGGCGACTACTCCTGGCCCTGCAATAGGAGCTTCACGATCTCCGGCGCGATCTCACGAGCGCGCTGGTCGAGCTCGGCCTCCGAGAGGTTCGCGATCGGGTGCGGCATCAGCAGGAACCTGTACGTCGGGACGCCCCACTGCTTGGCCATCGCGCGGCCCGTCACCTCGAAGACGTCCGTCACGATCGCGGCCGAGGGCACTGCGTTCTTCTCCAGCAGGATGCCGTCGAGCACACTGCCCGACGAGCAGGACCCTCAGTCGCCGATGCCTGCGACCATGACGTCGCAGGACTTGCGGATCTCCTGAATGATCTCCTCGTGCGCGGGCACGGACGCGTTGTGCTTGCGGAACATCCGCCACTCCGCGACGCCGTACTCCGCTTTCAACACATCGCCGATCTTCGCGAGGAGCCGGTCCGAGTTGAACTTCGTGTTCTCGATCAGCCCGACGCGCTTGCCTTCGAGCGACGCCGGCCGGTCGACGTACGCGATGGCCTGCGTCGCGACCGCTGTGGTGGGATCGAGGAGCTCGATCATCGTCTGACCTCCTTGGTGTGGGAACTCAAACCAGGCACATGACGCCACAGAAAAGGGCCGTGCGCAAGTGTTTGAAAAGCCGAAACACCCAGGCGATAGGCTTATGTGGCGTCGTGCAGCGTTACACGACGTTCTCGGACAAAACACGGACAGAAGACGGACAGAAGAATGCGGGACAGGTGGCGCGCGAACTTCTATCCAGTCGGTATCGCGCACTCAGTGGTCGTCTCGCTACTCGTCTTCGCTACCGGCCAGCCACCGCCCGGCCGGGAACTCGTCCCGGCCGGGCGGCCGCGCGACGGGCCCTACATCTGACCGCGCTCGGCGAGCGACACCCCGGCTCCGGTGCCGTTTCCGACGATGATGTGGTCGTGCACGGTGAGGTCCAGGAGTCTCGCGCGCGCCCCAAGCCTCATCCTCTTGACCAGAACGGAACCTGCTTTAGACAAGCTCAAGTTTGACCTGACGGCCGATTGCGCGCGCTGCGCGAGTGAGTGTTTCGAGAGTCACGGAATCGCTGTCCGGGTCAAGGAGTCTGTCAAGCTGGCTCCGGCTAGTCTCCATCCTGCGGGCCATCTCCGCCTTGGTGAGACGCTGCTTCTTCATGGCCTCCTCAATCTGCCAGGCGAGAACCCGCTTAATGGCAAGGCCCTGGGTCGCTTCGTAGGTCCCCTCGTCCTTCAAAAAGTCATCAAAGGCGGAGCCAATGCCGGCCTTCTTCGCTGTGCGCTTCCTCATTGCTCGATCTCCTTCATGCGTCTGCGCGCTAGGGTCAGGTCCTCGTTCGGAATCTTCTTTGTCTTCTTCACGAACCCGTGCAGCAGGACCATTCGCCCTTGCGCGATGCAAAAGATCACGCGGGCAATGCGGTTGCCATGAAGCGTGCTGCGGACCTCCAAGAGGCCCTGCCCCAGCGGCCGGCACACTGGCATCCCGACGGGCCATCCGTACTCAACGGTGGCGATGTCCTCGCCGATCTCGCGGCGATCCTCGGACGACAGGCCTCTAAGCCAATCGCGGACCGGCTCGGCACCCGCCGGCGTCCGATAGAACGCCGCAGCGATCTTCTTCAGACTTTGCCCACCAACCTAAGGTACCAGAAATGGTACAGTCCGATCAGATTTCGTTGTCGGTGGTCGAGTACGTCTCTTTCCCGCCAGGAGGCGTGTCTCCCACCCTACGGCGCGTGCACGCTCGGCCACCTCAACCTCGCCGCCTTCGCGCGTGACGGCCAGCTCGACTGGGACGCGCTGGCCGGCACCACGCACGACGCGGTCACCTTCCTCGACAACGTCGTCGAAGCGAATCCCTACACGCTGCCCGCAATCCGGCAGCAGGCTCTGAACGAGCGGCGGATCGTGAAGCGTTCGGCGGCAAGGGTTGGTTCGTCGAGAATCCGAAAGATCTGAAGAGCGCGCTGGAAGCGGCGATGGCGTTCGGCGGCCCGGCGCTGGTCAACGTGATGATCTCCCAGGACTCGGCCCGCAAGCCGCAACAGTTGCGCTGGCACAGCTGATGGGCTGAGGTTTCAGGGCGAGGGGCCGCTCCGTAAGGGGCGGCCCTTTGCTCCGATCTCAGCGTGAGCAGCTCCCCGGTCAATTGAAGGGCGAGGTTTTTGTCGTCGGGCCAGATGTCGCTG
>QHTD01000125.1 GCA_003220675.1 Candidatus Rokuibacteriota bacterium
CGCCTTGGGCTTGGCGGCGGTGGCCGCCTTGGCCTTGTCGTCGCGCTGGAGGCCCCGCACCTCGTCGACGAACTGGCCGACGTCCTTGAATTTCCGGTACACCGACGCAAAGCGCACGTAGGCCACGGGGTCGAGCTTCTGGAGGTGCTCCATCACGATCTTGCCGAGCTCTTCGCTGGAGATCTCCTTCTCGGCGCGGTCGTGGAGCTGCGACTCGATCTCGCCGACGACGTCGTCCACCGCCTGGACGCCGACCGACCGCTTCTCGCACGATTTCAGAATCGAGGCGCGGAGCTTCTGGCGGTCGAAGGGCTCACGCCGGCCGTCTCGCTTGACGACGTGCGGCAGGACGTCCTCGATGTACTCGTAGGTCGTGTACCGCCGGTGGCACTTGAGGCACTCGCGCCGGCGCCGAATGAACTCGCCGTCGCGCCCGACCCGCGAGTCGACGACCCGATCCTCCGTGTGACCGCAAAACGGGCATTTCACAAGCCGAGCCCCCCTCTCAAGCGCGCCGCTCCGTGTAGAGCGGAAAGCGGTTCGTCAGCTCCTGGACCTGGTCGCGGACCGAGGCCTCCACGGAGGCCGCCCCGAGCTTCGAGAGCGCGCGGTCGATCAGGCCCGCGATCGCGACCATCTCCGGCTCGCGCATCCCGCGCGTGGTGACCGCGGGCGTGCCGAGGCGGATGCCGCTCGTGACCATGGGGCTCTTCGTCTCGAACGGGATCGTGTTCTTGTTGACCGTGATCCACGCGCGGTCGAGCGCCTCCTGCGCCTCCTTGCCCGTGACCCCGCGGCTCGTCAGATCCACCAAGATCAGGTGGGTGTCGGTGCCGCCGGAGACGAGGCGAAAACCGTGCGCCAGGAGCGCCCCCGCGAGCGCCTTCGCGTTCTTCACGACCTGCTTCTGGTACTCACGCCACGCGGGCTCCCGCGCCTCCTTGAACGCGACCGCCTTCGCCGCGATCACGTGCATGAGGGGCCCGCCCTGGACGCCGGGCATCACGGTCTTGTCGAGCGCCTGGGCGTGCTCGGGCCGGCACATGACCATCCCGCCCCGCGGCCCGCGCAGGGTCTTGTGCGTCGTGGTCGTGACGAAGTCGGCGATGCCGACCGGCGAGGGGTGGAGCCCCGCGGCCACGAGGCCCGCCGGGTGGGCGATGTCGGCCATGAAGTAGGCGCCCACCTCGCGCGCGATCTCGCCGAAGGGCTTGAAGTCGATCGCCCGCGGGAACGCGGAGCCGCCGGCGATGACGAGCTTCGGGCTGTGCTTCTTCGCGAGGTCGCGCACCTCGTCGAGGTCGATCAGCTCGGTGTCCTTCCGCACCCCGTAGGCGACGATCGAGTAGAGCTTGCCCGAGTAGTTCACGGGGCTTCCCGCGGTGAGGTGGCCGCCGTGAGAGAGGTTCGGGCCGAGGACGATATCGCCGGGCTTGAGGACGGTGAAGTAGACGGCCATGTTGGCTTGGGCGCCCGAGTGGGGCTGGACGTTGGCGTGCGGGGCGCCGAACAGCTCCTTGGCCCGCGCGATCGCCAGGTCCTCGACGACGTCCACGACCTCGCAGCCGCCGTAGTAGCGGCGCCCCGGGTAGCCTTCGGCGTACTTGTTCGTCAGCACCGAGCCCATCGCCTCCAGCACCGCCTCGGAGACGAAGTTCTCGGAGGCGATCAGCTCGAGGTTCCGGTGCTGCCGCTCGGCCTCCTCGCGGAGCGCCTTGGCGATGTCCGGATCGACGTCAGCGAGTCGGCGCATCCGACTGCTCCTTCCTGCGGTCGAGCGCGGCCAGCTTCTCGACCCGCCGCGCGTGCCGGCCGCCGGCGAACTCCGCACCGAGCCAGGTGGCGAGGATCTCGAGCGCGGCCTCGCGGGCGGTGACGCGCGCGCCGAGTGCCAGGACGTTGGTGTCGTTGTGCTCGCGCGAGAGCCGGGCGGTGTAGGCGTCGGTGCAGGCCGCCGCGCGGATGCCGGGCACCTTGTTGGCCGCGATCGCCATGCCGATCCCGGTGCCGCAGACGAGGATGCCTCGCTCGGCCTTGCCCGCCGTGACCGCGCCGGCCACGGCGGCGGCGTAGTCGGGGTAGTCCACGGACTCGGAGGACTGGGTGCCGCAGTCCACAACCTCGTGCCCCCGCTCGATAAGCCAGGCCTTGAGGTCTTCCTTGAGAGGTAAGCCGGCGTGGTCGGCGCCCAGCGCGATCGCCGTCATACCGCGACCATACCTGTAGGGGGTGAGGCGTGTCAAGCAACCTACATATCGGGGGCGATCCCTCGCCGCCCACGCACGGGCCCTCAGGTGGACGCTGCCGTCGGCGCGGATCGGCAGTTCTGCACGGATTCGCTCGCAAAGCGTCGTGCGGGCACCTCGCGGACGTAGCCGCTCGCCTAGACGTCCGTCGGGGACCGACTTACTCGGTGAGCGCGGCGTGCGCCCGCGCGGGAAACTCGAAGGTCTCGGCGACGGCGCCCGCCCGCCCCTGGGCGACGAGCCGCGGGACGTCCAGCCGCGCCTCGACCGCGCACACCTCGTCCTCGGACATCCGCGTCGCCGGATGCGCCGGCACGAAGAGCGTGCAACAGTCGGCGTCCGGCTCGATCGAGATCTCGAAGGTCCCGAGTCGCTGCGCCTCCCCTGTGATCTCGAGCTTGTCCATGCCGATGAGCGGCCGCAGGATCGGCATCCCGGCGGCCTCGTCGATGCGCGCGATGTTCTGGAGCGTCTGGGAGGCGACCTGCCCGAGGCTCTCCCCCGTCGCGAGCGCCAGGGCGGCGCGCTCGCGGGCGAGCGCCTCGGCGATCCGGACCATCAGCCGCCGGTAGACGATCACGCGGGCCGGCGGCGGCACCGTGAGGACGACCTCGCGCTGGATCTCGCCGAACGGGACCTGGAGCAGGCGCGACTCGTACTGCCACTCCGTGAGCCGCTCGACGAGCGCCCGCGCCTTCGCCTGCGACGTCGCCGGCAAGTACGGCACGCTGTGGAAGTGCACGAACACGACGCGGCAGCCGCGCTTCATCATGCGCCACGCGGCCACCGGCGAGTCGATCCCGCCCGAGAGCAGCGCCACGACCGTGCCCGAGGCGCCGACCGGCAGGCCGCCGGGCCCCGTCATGGGGTCCACGTAGACGAACGTCTCCGACGGCATGACCTCCACGTGGATCTCCAGCTCGGGCTCCTTGAGATCCACGCGGGCGGCCACCTTCTCGAGGACGAAGGCGCCGAGCTGGCGGTTCAGCTCGACCGAGGTCAACGGGTATGTCTTGAACGCCCGGCGGGCGCTGATCCGGAACGAGGCGAACGTCCGCCTCTCGACCAGCCGGCCCACCACGGCCTTCATCGCCTCGAGCGTCGAGGGGACGCGGTACGCGAGCGCGGCGCTCGCGACGCCAAACACGCGCAGGATCCGGTCGCGAACCTTCTCGGGCGCCGGGTGGTCGTCGAGGTCGAGGAGGATGCGGCCCGAGAGCTGGCGGAGACGCACGGGGCCGAGGTCCGACGTCGTGCGGGTCAGGTTGCGCGCGAGGTGGCGAAGGAAGAGCGGGCGGTTGCCGCGCTTGAGCCCGACCTCGTGGTAGTGGACGATGACCGCGGGTCGCAACCGGCTCACGCGAGCCTCGCCGCGATCTCGCGCGCCCGCGCCAGCTCCTCGGGGGTGTTGACGTTCATGAAGACGATCGCGGGATCGCGATAGCGCGCGACCTCGCTCTCGGCGATCTCGACCACGCGGACTTCGTCGAAGAAGCCGACGATCTTGAGCCGCCCGGCGACGAGCCGCGCCTCGATCGCCCCGAGGCAGCTCTTCCGGTACGCGGCGTGGAGGGTCTCGAGCTGCGCGCCGACGCGCGGGATCACGACGTCTCCCGATCCGGCGCGCTCCACCACCAGGCGGGCCACGTCGGCGTGGAGAAACGGCATGTCGCAGGCCACCGTGAAGGCGGCGTCGCCCGGTGCGGCCAGGAGCCCCGAGTAGATCCCGCCGAGCGAGCCGTGGTCGAGGTAGATGTCGGGGACCATCGGCAGCCCGAGGAACGTGTAGAGCTCGGGTGTGTTGGTGACGATCAGGAGGTCGTCCACCGCGGGCTTGACCGCGTCCACCACGCGCTCGATGATCCGCCGGCCGCCCAGCTTGAGCAGCGCCTTGGGCCGCCCGCCCATGCGCGTGCTCTTGCCTCCCGCCTGGATGACACCCGTGACTCTCACGCGTCACACCTTCACCGCGCCCTGGCGCAGGACGCGCGGCGGCTCCACGGTCGTGTCGAGGACCGTCGAGGGCTCGCCCCCCGCCGTGGGACCGCCGTCGAGCACGAGGTCGATCGCGTCGCGGAAGTACGCGAGCACCGCCGATACGGTCGTCGGGGGCTCGAGCCCGCTCGGGTTGGCGCTCGGCGCTGTGACGGGGGCGCCGAGGGCGCTGACCAGGCCGCGCGCCACCGGATGCGGCGAGAGGCGCACGCCGACCGTGCCCGTCCCGGCGGTGACCTCCTCCGGAACGCTGGGCCGCGCGCGCAGGACGAGCGTGAGGGCGCCGGGCCAGTGGCGCGTCATCAGCGCCCGCGCCCGGGCGCTCACCTCCACGACGGTCTCGGCCATCGCGATCGAGTCCACGAGCAGCAGCACTGGTTTGGTTTCGGGTCTCCCCTTGAGCTCGAAGATACGCCGGCTGGCCGCGCGGTCGAGCGCCGCCGCGCCGAGGCCATAGAAGGTCTCCGTCGGGAACGCGACGACGCCGCCACGCCTCAGCACCGCGGCGGCGTTGCCCAGCGCCACGCGCTCGGGCGTCCCCGGGTCCACGCGAACGACACGCGTGCGGGGCGCCCTCACGTCCCGGGCGTCGGTCTCTTGATCTGGTCCGCGACCCGGCGAGCGCGCTCTTCCACCTCGTCGGCAAGGCGCCGGCGATAGGCGTCGAGGCGCTTGCCGAGGGCCGGATCGCCCTGCGCCAGGATCTGGGCTGCGAGGATCCCGGCGTTGGCGGCTCCCCACTTGCCGATCGCGACCGTCGCCACCGGGACGCCCTGCGGCATCTGGGCCATGGACAAGAGCGCGTCGAGCCCCCCGAGCGGTGTGGCGGCGATCGGCACGCCGATCACCGGCAGCGGCGTGAGCGACGCGAGGAATCCGGGGAGCGCGGCCGCGCCGCCGGCGCCCGCGATGAGGACGCCGAGCCCTCGCGCCTGGGCGCTCGTGGCGTACTCCTGCGTCCGCGCCGGTGTCCGGTGCGCAGAGGCGACGACGACCTCGCTTCCCACCTCGAGCGCGTCGAGGACCTTCACGGCCTCGAGCATCACCTCCAGGTCGGAATCGCTGCCGAGCACAATGCCCACCCGCGCGGGTCGGTTCACGCCGATCTCCTTCTCCCGATGTCGCTCCGGTAGTGCATGCCCTCGAACCGGATCTCCCCGATCGCGCCGTAGGCACGCGCGATGGCGGTCGCGAGGTCGTCGCCCACCGCGGTGACGCCGAGCACACGGCCGCCCTCCGTCACGAGACGCCCGTCGCGGAGCGCCGTGCCGGCATGGAAGACCCTCACGCCCGGGCGGGCCTCAGCGGCCTCGACGCCGTCGATCGTCATGCCCGTCCGGTACTTGCCCGGGTAGCCGCCGGACGCGAGCGAGACGCAGACGGAGGCCCGAGCGGGCCAACCACCCACCTCGGGCCACGAGCCGCCGTGCGCAGCCGCGACGAGCAGCGGCACGAGGTCGCCCGGTGCGCGCACCAGGAGCGCCTGGCACTCCGGGTCGCCGAAGCGGCAGTTGAACTCGAGAACCTTCGGTCCCTCGGCGGTCAGCATGAGCCCGACGTAGAGCACGCCCCGGTAGGGCGCGCCCTCCTTGGCGAGCGCGGCGATCGTCGGTCTCACGATCGTCTCCATCACGCGGCGCTCCATCGCCGCATCAAACGAGGCCACCGGGGAGTGGGCGCCCATGCCACCCGTGTTCGGCCCCCGGTCGCCGTCGAAGACCGTCTTGTGGTCCTCGGCTGCCGCGAGCGGCAGCACGTCGTTGCCGTTGGCGAGGGCGAAGAACGAGACCTCCTCCCCCACGAGGAACTCTTCGACGACGACCGTCGAGCCCGCGACGCCGAACGCCTTCCGCTCCAGGCACTCGCCGATGGCCTCGTCGGCCTCGGGGAGGGTCCGGCACACGATGGCGCCCTTGCCGCCCGCGAGCCCGTCCGCCTTGATGACGAGCGGCGCGCCGCGCTCGCGACAGTAGCGGCGGGCGGGGGCGGCGGCGGCGAAGGTCGCGAAGCGCGCCGTCGGGATCTCGTGGCGCTCCATCAGGCCCTTCGCAAAGGCCTTGGAGCCCTCGATCGCTGCGGCCTGCGCGACAGGACCGAACACCGCGAGGCCTGCTTCGGCGAAGCGATCGGCGAGCCCGGCGACGAGCGGCGCCTCCGGCCCCACCACGGTGAGGTCGATCCGCTCGCGCCGGGCGAACGCGAGGAGGCCATCGAGCGCGTCGGCGGCGAGGGGGACGCACACGGCGTGACGCGCAATGCCAGGGTTGCCGGGCGCCGCGAAGAGCGCCTCGACGCTCGGGCTCTGGGCGATCTTCCAGGCGAGCGCGTGTTCCCGGCCACCGCCGCCGATTAAGAGAATCCGCATCACGTCCCTCGCCGGCCCCTGCGCCCCGCTCGGCTCGCGCCTCGACGGCGCTCACCTCGCACCGCCACGAGAGTCCTCATGCGCGATCGCTCATTCGGACTGGCTCTGGTCGGGCGGCTCGACGAGCTCGAGGTGCGCGCGCGCGATCCGCGCCCAGGGGCTGCCCGCGTCGAGTTCGAGGTAGCGCTGCCAGTGCTCGATCGCCTCCTGGCCGCGCTCGGCGCGCGCGAGCGCGCCCGCGAGGTTGAAGTGGGCGTCGGCATAGTCGGGCGAGATCTCGAGCGCCTCGCGGTAGTCCGCGATCGCCTCCTCGATGAGGCCACGGTCCTCGTGGAGGCTTCCCAGGTTGTACTCGGCCTCGCAGCAGCGCGGGTCGTGCTTGAGCGCGGACCGGTAGGCGGCCTCCGCCTCGTCGTAGCTCCCGAGCCTGTGCAGCAACAGCCCGAGGTTGTTCCACGCGGCGGCGTAGCGCGGATCGATCGCGACGACCCGCCGGTACGCCTCGATCGCGTCCTGCCAGTGCGCGGGGTCGTTGTCCCACTCGCTCGCGCGCTCGAACCACGTCTCGGCTTGCTCGATCGGCGGCGCGAGCGGCCGGACCAGGCCCGTCACCAGGGTGGCGTTCGCCGCCTTCTCGAGCCCGCCCTCGTCGAGCGCCAGGACGAGCTGGCCGCTCCGCGGGTCGAAGCGAACGCGGTCGGACTGCGCCAGGAGCCGGTCGCCCTCGAGCACGAGTCGCAACTCGACCAGCGGCTCGACGAGGCTCGGGTTCTGCCGTCGGAGCGCCGCGAGCGTCTGCTTGATCTGCCTGACGGAGGCCCCGGCGTCGAGGAGCGCGCTGGCCGCGCGCAGCGCGAGCAGGTCGCGGAAGGTGTAGCCAGACTCGCCGCGCAAGAGCTCGAGCCGGCGGAGCTGGGCGGCGCGCTTGGGGGTGAGCGTCAGGATCCGCGTGAGCTCGCGCACCCCGTAGATCCGCTCGGGCTGGCGCCAGGTCATGGGCCGCTCGCTAGTGGCCGAGGTGGCGGATTCCCGTCACGACCATCGCCATGCGGTGCTCGTCGGCTGCGGCAACGACCTCCTCGTCACGCAGCGAACCCCCGGGGTGGATCACGGCCGTGGCTCCGGCCTTCGCAACCACGTCGAGGCCGTCGCGGAACGGGAAGAAGGCGTCGGAGGCGCACACGGTCCCGGCCGTCTCGAGGCCGACCTCGCGGGCGCGCATCACGGCCAGGCGCGCCGAGTCCACGCGGTTCATCTGGCCCGCGCCGACCCCCACGACCTGGCCACGGGTCGCCAGCACGATCGCGTTCGACTTGACGTGCTTGGCGACGCGCCAGGCGAAGCGGAGCGCGTCCATCTCGGCAGCAGTCGGCGGACGCTTCGAGACGGTCTTGAGTGCTGCCGCGTCCAGATCGCTCAGGTCGGCTTGCTGGGCGAGCAGGCCGCCGAGAACGCTCCGGTACTCCGTGAGGCGTGGGGGAAGGCTCGCGCGATCGCACGGGACTTCGAACACCCGGCACTTCTTCTTCGTCCTCCGGAGCGCGTCGAGCGCGTCGGGCGCGAACGCGGGCGCAAAAAGGATCTCGACGAAGGTTCCGGCGAGCGCTTCCACGACGCCCATGTCGACGGCGCGGTTCACGCCGACGACGCCGCCGTAGATCGACACCGGATCGGACGCCTTCGCCCGGGTCAT
This sequence comes from Candidatus Rokuibacteriota bacterium, assembly GCA_003220675.1. Classification (GTDB taxonomy): domain Bacteria; phylum Methylomirabilota; class Methylomirabilia; order Rokubacteriales; family CSP1-6; genus 20CM-2-70-11. The sequence goes on from QHTD01000125.1 coordinate 8,300, forward strand.
CGCCTCACCGACCGTGGCGCCGAGCGCGACGCCGCACGGGTTCGTGTGCTTGACGACGACCGCCGCAGGCTCGTCG
>QHTD01000126.1 GCA_003220675.1 Candidatus Rokuibacteriota bacterium
CGGTTCCCTCATCGAGAGCGACCAGCCGCCCGTCGGCGAGCCCCATATACACCCGCCCGTCGCCGACGGCTAGGCCGCGAGTGTGGGCGAAGAACGAGCGGGACACGATGGCCTCGTCCAGCTTGGGAACGTAGGCCCAGACCCGTTCCCCGGTGGTGGCGTTGAGCTTCCAGACCGTCGACGGGTTCGTCGACACGTACATGTAGCCGTCGATCACCAGCGGCGTGGTATGGAGGCCCATCCGCGGGTCGCCGGGCTGGAAGATCCAGGCAGCGCGCAACTGCTTCACATTCGTGGTGTTGACCTGGCTCAGCGGGCTGTGCCGCCACGCCGTGTCCACCGTGCGATGGTAGGAGCACCAGTTCTGATCGGGGCAGTTCTTGATCTCATCCGCCGAGGAACCGGCCAGCGCGGCGGGGGCAGGCAACAGGGCGGCCAGGGCAAGAAACACAACCACCTGCGCCAACTTGAGAGGGTCGTAGTCACGCCAGTGTGTCATAGGGTCCTCCGGCCTGTCGTTGGAGAGAGCACGTGGTTTCAGCCAAGCACCCGAGGAACGGGAAGGGCTTCTGAGGCACGGACCGCGCCAGCGATCTGCGTCGCCACCGACGACCCGAACAGGGTGTTTTACCGCTCCAAGCCACCCGTATCACTCCCTGTTGCTGCCAAGGCTCGCGAAGCGGAGAAACCCTACGCCTACCTCAGAGGCTTGTCAAGGCGGGGCTGGAGCCGTCCGAGGATGGGCATCGCGGCCAGCTGCGCGGGCGAGAGCTCCTCCCAGAGAATTCCCTTCGGCTTCAGGCACCCGCGCCGCGTCCGGATCACCCGCTCGGGAGTCGCGATCAGGTCGAGCGGGACGTCGTGGTCCGTCATCGGAAGGGGCTCGTCGAAAATCTGGAGCTCGTGGACCGTCGTCGCCACCGGGGTGTCCTCGCCCACCGCGCCGACCTCGCGGGCCAGGGCGAACTCGAGGTCGCTGTAGCCCCCGCCCTTGCCGACGCGCGCGCCGTCCGGGCTCACCGCCACGCTGCCCACGACCACGAGGTCGAGCTTCCCGAGCGACTTCGGCAGAACCGGCTCACCGAGCTTGGCGGCGCCCGCAATCGTGGCGGCCTCAGCAAGCCTCCGGCCGAGCTTCGCCGGGTCGAGGCGGAGGAAGCAGCGCTCGTCGCGGAGCCGCGGCACCGCCATGAAGACCGTCTTGCCCGCGCGGAGCGCGTGGAGTCTGACGGGGCGCTGGGCAGCGTCGGGATTGCACTTGAGGCGCTTCGCGCCCTTCCACTCCGGAGTCTCGGCGAGCCTCTCCGCTGCGAGCTCGGCGCCCGCGAAGTTCGGAATGCGGTCGTGGAGCGGCAGCGGAAAGCGCGCCACGCGGCGCGCGGTGAGGAGCGCCCAGACCTGCTCGCGGAGCTCCCCTTTGTCACTCACGCGCGCCCGGCCTCCGTCGGTGCGCCCACGCGAGGAGCTCGCCGAGCGGCAGCGCATTGACGATCTGCGCGGGGCCGATCCAGGCGCGCCGGGCGATGCCGAGGCCCAGCTCGAGGTTGTCGAGGTTGGCGAGCCAGTGCGTGTCGCTCGAGATCGCGACCGGCACGCCGAGCTCCGCCGCCCGCCGCGCGTGGGCGTCGTTGAGGTCGAGGCGCTCGGGCGACGCGTTGATCTCGACCGCCTTACCGTGCGCGCGGGCCGCCTCGAGCACGGCGTCGAGGTCCACGTCGTACGGCTCGCGCGCGCCGATCAGGCGCCCGGTCGGGTGGGCGAGGACGTTGACGTACGGGTTCGCGAGCGCGCGGACGAGGCGCGTCGTCATCTCGTGCCGGGGCTGCGTGAAGCGCGAGTGCACGGCGGCGAGGACCACGTCGAGCTCCCGGAGTATCTCGTCGGGGAAGTCGAGCGTACCGTCGGCGAGGACGTCGCACTCGCTCCCGGCGAGGATGCGGATCCGATACCGGGGCTGGAGCTCGCGGATTTTCGCGATCTGCGCCAAGAGCGCGTCGGCGCCGAGGCCGCGCGCGACGGTCGCGGACTTCGAGTGGTCGGAGACGACGACGTACTCGTAGCCGCGCGCCTGGGCCGCCTCGATCAGCTGCTCGAGGGGATGGTGACCGTCGGACCAGTCCGTGTGCGTGTGGAGGTCGCCGCGGATCGCCGCCCGTGTCACGAGCGCGGGGAGGCGCTCGGCGCGCGCGGCCTCGATCTCGCCTGCATTCTCGCGGAGCTCGGGCGGGATCCACGGGAGCCCGAGCGCTCCGTACACGTCCTCCTCAGTCGTCCCGGCGACGCGGGCGCCCGTGTTCTCGTCGAAGACGCCATACTCGCTCACGGAGAGCGCTTGACGCCGCGCCAGCTCGCGGATCCTCACGTTGTGATCCTTCGAGCCCGTGAAGTACTGCAGCGCGGCGCCGAACGCGCCGGGCTCGACGACGCGCAGATCGATCTGGAGCCCCTCCTGGTGGAGCACGGAGGCTTTCGTGTCGCCCTGGGCCACGATCTCGAGGACGGACGGGAGCGTCACGAACGTCTTGATCACACGCTGGGGCTCGGTCGAGGTCACGAGGATATCGATGTCCTTCACGGTCTCGCGCATGCGGCGGAGGGACCCGGCGACCTCGATCCGGTCGGCGCCGCCGCGGGCCGCGAGCGCCTCGGTGACCCGCGCCGCGACCGCGCGCGCCCGGGGGAAGGGCGTGCGCGCGCGCCCCGCCTTCCAGAGGGCGATCCCCCTCAGGATGTTCGCGCGCGTCTTCTCGCGGATGCCCGGCACGCGGAGGATCTCGCCCGACTCGGCGAGCGCCTCCAGCCGCTCGACGGAGTCCGCGCCGAGCCGGTCGTAGAGGAGCTTGGCCGTCTTGGGGCCGAGGCCGCGGATCTCGAGGAGGGTGAGGAGCGTCGGCGGGAGGCGCGTGCGCAGCTCCTCGAGCTGCGCGATGCGGCCCGTGGCCAGGTACTCCCCGATCTTCGCCGCGAGGTCGCGCCCGATCCCCGGGAGCGTCCCGAGCTCGCCGCGCGCGGCGACGGCCTCGACGCTCTCGGCGAGCGTCTCGAGCGTCTGCGCCGCGCGCTGGTACGCGCGCACGCGGAAGACGGAGCCGCTCTGCACCTCGAGGAGGCCCGCCATCTCATGGAAGAGGCGCGCGATCTCGAGGGCTTTCACGGGCTCATGATACACTCCGGCCGTCGTGATTGCCCCGTGGTGCTGGGAGCTGATCGAGCCGTACCTCAAGCGTAACCTGATCAATCGCGGCATCGAGCGACCGTCGCGCCGGCAGATCCTGGAAGAGTTCGCGCGTGTGTGGCCCGAGTTCACCGCGACGATCGGCGTCCAGGAACCGTTCGCCGGCACGATCCGCTTCAAGTGGCTCGTGCGCCTCGCCGCGGACGAGATGGCGCCGTTCCTCGAGGACCCGGTGGGCTGGATCGTCGCCCGCTACGGTGGCGGGAAGTTCAAGATGAACCTCCACCACGGGATGCACTTCGTGAGCACGAAGAACTTCAAGCCGGAGGGAGAGCCCCGCTGGTGGGAGACGCCCGAGCTCTCCCTCGAGTGAGGGAGGGTCGAAGGAGAACCGAGATGCCGAGTGAGGAAACCCGACGGGTGCTGAAGCTGTTCGGCGTGGCGGTGACGAATCTGGAAGACGCCATCGACCGCAAAGCGCCGCGGGACGAGATCATGAAGGCGGACGCGGAGGTCGCCGAGCGTACGCGCGAGACGCTGGCGCTTGTCGAGCGCCTGCGGAGCCGGCGCATCGGGTGATGGCCGCGCTCGTCGACGCCTCCGGCGTCGAGCTCGCCCTCGACCGGCCGCCGCGTCGGATCGTCTCGCTGATCCCCTCGACGACCGAGACCCTCTGCGCCCTCGGGCTCGCCGATGCGCTCGTGGGGGTCACCGTGTACTGCCGCGAGCCCGTCGAGATCACGCGGACGAAGACGAAGATCGGCGGCGAGAAGAACCCGGACCTCGAGACGATCCGCGCGCTCGCACCCGACCTCGTCGTCGCCAACGTCGAGGAGAACGTGCGCGCGCACATCGATCAGCTGCGCGCCTGGGCGATCCCGGTGTGGGTGACCTATCCGCGCACCGTCGCAGACGGCCTGCGCCTCATCCGCGAACTGGGGGAGGTCACAGGAACGCGGCAGCGCGCCGAGGAGATTCTTCGCCAGCTGGAACCCCTCTACGAACGGGTGCGCGCCGCGGCCGCGGGGCGCGCGCCCGTGGCGGTCTTCTATGCGATCTGGCGCGACCCGTACATGACGGTCGGCGCCGACACGTACGTCCACGACATGCTCACGGTCTGCGGCGGCAGGAACGTCTTCGGCGACCGTCCGGAGCGTTACCCGACGGTCACCCTCGACGAGGTCGCCGCGCGGCGGCCGGCGGTGATTCTCCTACCCGACGAGCCGTTCCGGTTCCGGCGCGTCCACGTGAAGGACTTCGAGCGGTACGATGACGTGCCCGCCGTGCGTGCCGGGCGCATCCACCTCGTGGACGGCAAGCCTTTCTCGTGGCACGGGCCACGCATCGCCGAAGCCCTCCGCACGATTCCGCAGCTGCTCGGCGGCTGAGAGCGCTCCGCTACGGCTGCTTCTTGCTGACGGGCAGGAGCCGGTCGAGCCACGGCGCCACCGCGCCGAGGAACATGCCCGGAATCGCGACGCCCGCGACGAGACCGAGGATCGAGAGGAAGGCGAGCGAGATGAGCGTGCTGAGCAGGTCGAGCAGCGATGCCATGGAGCCTCCGGTCATTCGACGTCGCTCGATTTTTGAATGTCCAGCATCGGCGGCAGCCCGGGACCGGCGTCGGTCCTCTCGATGCGCGTGATCCGCGCCATGCGGGCGACGATGTCGCGGATGCGCTGCGCCGCGGCGCTCGCCCGCTCAAGCCAGCGGCGCTCCTGGTGGTCGGGGGCGAGGTGACGCGAGAGCAGCTCGAGCGAGCCGACGACGACGGTGAGGGGGTTGTTGATCTCGTGGGCGGCGGCGCTTGCCAGGAGCGCAACGGCGCGCAGATCGGTGGCCTCCCGCCGCGCGGCCTCGGCCGCCTCGCGCTCCGCCGACTCGCGGTAGATCACGATCTCGTAGTGCCGGCCGTGGTGGTCGACGATCCGACGTGTCGCGTCCACGCGAATCGTCTCACCCGAGGCGCGGCGGTAGGCGGTCCCGAAGGCGCGGGCGAAACTGTGGGTCTGGGCCTCGGCGGTCGTCGCCTCCCGCGGGGCCTGAAGCTCGGGCTGGTCGGGCCAGAAGTGGCGCACGTCGCGTCCGATCAGCGCCTCCCGCGAGTAGCCCGAGATCTCGCAATCTCGGCGGTTCACGTCGAGGATCTTGAACGTGTCGGGGTCGACGATGCGAATCGCGTCGGAGGCCTCGTCGATGATGCCCCGGAAGCGCGCGTGGGCGTCGGCGGCCTCGGTGCGCTCCACGACGTCGTGGAAGAGCCGCGCGACGAACCCGATGCCGACGATGAAGACGGCGAGGAGCGGGAACCAGACCTGCCCGAACAGGTCCAGGCCTCGGGCGCCGAGCAGGGCGAAGCTCACGAACGTCGTGAGGAAGACGACGACGCTCAGCGTGAGCGCGTGGCGGGGGCCGACCCCCCCGTCGCGGCGCGCCCAGGCGTGTGCGAGGCCGCCCGCCGCCGCTGCGGCGCCGAGCGAGAGCACACCCGCCCACGCGCCGCTGCCGCCGAGCCAGGCGCGGTACGCCGCGGGCATCGTCGCGGCGATCACGGCCGTCGGCCATCCCTCGAAGAGCGCGATGAGTGCGATCGGGACGGTCCGCGCGTCGACGTAGATGCCATCGGCGATCTCGATGCGCGCGGCCATGAGCACCACCGCAAGCCCGCCGAAGACGGCGCCGTTCAGCAGCGCGCGACGGCGGCGGTTCCCTGCCCTCGGCTCGAACCGCTGATAGGTGTACGAGTAGAACAGCACGCCGAAGACCAGGACGCCGGCGACTTCGACGACGTGGTGTGGGTCGATGGCTACTCGACCTCGAGGACCATCTCGATCTCGACGGGGATGCCCATCGGCAGCTCGGCCATACCCACCGCCGAGCGGGCGTGCTTGCCGATCGCCTCGCCGAAGACCTCCACCATGAGGTCGGAGAACCCGTTGATCACCCGGGGCTGATCGCCGAAGCCGTCGGCCGAGTTGACCATGCCCAGCACCTTGACGATGCGCTTGACCTGGTCGAGGCTCCCGAGGCTCGCGCGGACCGTCGCGAGCATGGAGAGCCCGACCTCGCGCGCAACCTCGTAGCCCTGCTCGACCGTGAGCTCCCGACCCACCTTGCCCTTGGTCCTCGGCTTGCCGTCAGCCCGCACGGGCCCGTGGCCCGAGACGAAGAGCAGGGTGCCGACCCGCACCGCCCCGACGTAGTTCGCGACGGGCGTGGCCGGCTGCGGCAGCGTGATGTTCTTCTCTTTCAGACGCGTTTCTGCGCCCATGTGGGCCGGTCCTCCTCGAGCGTGATGACAGCGGCGCCGTCATCGTGGCACACTACGCCGTGCCCGTCAAACCAAGACCGGCCACGCCGGCCCACGCTGCGACGCTCGTCCTGCTGCGCGACCGCCCCGCTGGGGGGTTCGACGTCCTCCTGATGCAGCGACACCGCGCCAGCAAGTTCGCCGCGGGCGATTTCGTCTTCCCGGGAGGCAAGATCGAAGCGGCCGACGCCCCGGCCGACGCCGCGGCCTGGTGCGCCGGGCTCGGTCAGAAGGATGCGAGTCACGTGCTGGGTCTCGAGCACGCGCCCGAGACTGCGCTCGCGCACTGGATTGGCGCGATCCGCGAGACGTTCGAGGAGGCCGGGATCCTGCTTGCGCGCGGCGCGCGTGGGCCCGATCCCGCGCGGCTCGAGGCGTACCGCCGCGCCTGCCACTCGGACAAGCAGGCGTTTTGGACGATGCTCAGGACCGAACGGCTGACTCTGGCAACCGACCGGCTCGTCTACTTCGCACATTGGATCACGCCGGAGGAATCGCCGCTCCGCTTCGACACGCGTTTCTTCGCCGCCGAGATGCCGGAAGGGCAGGAGGCGAGTGTCGACGGCAACGAGGTCATCGCGATACGCTGGCTTCGGCCCCGTGAAGCGATCGACGCCGCGACGCGGGGCGAGATCTCGCTCCGCAACCCGACCGTCCGCAACCTTATGCTGTTCGAGGGCGCGGCGTCGGCAGCCGAGGCGCTCGGCCGCCTCGTCGGGCGCTCGGTGCCGACGATCCGGCCGCGCGTGCTCGAGGAGGGGGGCAAACGGCGTGTGCTCATGCCGGGCGATCCCGGCTATTTTTAGTTCCTCGGAGGGTGGCGAAGCCCCCCTCCGAGGAAGCTAGCGGCCGGCGAGGGGAGCGAAGCGCTTCACGAACTCGCTCTCGCTGAGATGGCCCGCCTTCGCGAGCGCCGCCACAGTCTCCGCGCTGTCGAAATCCTCCGGCTTGAGCCGGATCATGTACGCCCAGAGCGTCTGGTACATCTCCGACTCGACATCCACGTAGCGCACCCGGATCTTGCCCGTCTTCGGGTCGAGCAGGAGCCCGAAGGGCATGGGCACGAGCCGCCCGGCCTGGATCGTCACCATCGCGTTCGACCCGCCCTCGAGCAGGAAGCGCGTCGCCCAGTAGCCGAGGCTCCGGCTGTACTGGATGTCGTGCGCGCCCGGCGCCGCGCAGCGGAGCTCGTACCCGAGGTCCTTCCCCACGATCGTCACGTCCACCTTGCGCTCGCGCAGCCGCCCGGCGACCCGGTCCTTGAGCACGCGGCCGAGGTCGAGCTCCGCCAGCCGGACGTTGCCGTACTGGTCGCGCTCCACGGGACCGAGCGACTCGAGGTCGAGCTTCTCGGCGAGCCCTTCCGACAGGATGGCGACACCGTGGTCGCGCCCGTGCATGCGCCGCTTGATGATCGCGCCCTCCAGGATGTCGGCGAGCCGGTCCACGGTGATCTTCGACTCCAGGAACTCTTCGGCGACGACGGTGAGCGTCGCGCCGGCGGCGCCGCCAATGCCGAGGGCGAGGTGGCCCGCGCGCCGACCCATGACGGTCACGAAGAACCAGCGCTCGGTCGTCGCGGCGTCTTGCATCAGGTTGCGGACGAGGTCCTTGCCGAGGTTGCAGGCCGTCGAGAACCCGAACGTGTCGATGTCGCTCGGTAGCGGCAGATCGTTGTCGATCGTCTTCGGCACGTGCGCGAGGCCGAGGCCGGGAAGGGCCTTGGCGACGCG
>QHTD01000413.1 GCA_003220675.1 Candidatus Rokuibacteriota bacterium
CCTCTCGATCCGCGACAAGATCTTCGACTACCAGGAGTTCATGGAGACGTTCGCGGACCGCCCGACGCTCGACCAGCTCGTCGACGGCATCGCGACGCAGGTCGCTTCCGCGTTCGTCACGAGCTTCATCGACCTGGGTCTCTCCGACAGCAAGCCCGCCCTCGACGTCCGCTTCGTCGAGGATCTGGTGGCCCAGATCTCCGCGCGGCTCGACCGACCGACGCCCTATCACTCGCCCTGGGGCGCGCTCTTCCCCGGGGGCGGCGAGCATCCGGGCGCCGGCTACTTCCTCTCCGAGGACGAGCGGCTCCTCTTCATCCTGGTCGAGCCCGAGAGCGAGCGCGGGAGCTTCACCGGGGACCGACGCGCGATCGAGGGCGTCCGGGCGGTCATCCGGTCGCTCCGGGCCGAGTTCCCCGACGTCGAGGTGGGCGTCACCGGCAAGCCGGCCCTGTCGAACGACGAGATGACCGCAGCCTTCCGCGACAGCGAGCGCGCGACGCTCCTCGCCTTCGCGCTCACGCTGGGACTCCTGCTCGCGGCCTTCCTCCGGTTCGGCAGGCCGCTGCTCATGCTGCTCGTCCTGACGATGAGCCTCTGCTGGGCGCTCGGCATCGCAACGCTCGTCATCGGCCACCTCTCGCTCTTCTCGGTCATGTTCATCTCGATCGTGATCGGGATCGGGATCGACTACGGCATCTACTTCCTCTTCCGGTACGAGGAGGAGCTGTTCCTCGGCCGGAGCCTCCGAGAGGCGATCGAGATCACCGCGACGCGCAGCGGCCCCGGGATGCTGCTGGGCGCCGTCACGGCGGCGGGGACGTTCTACGTGCTCTGCTTGACCGAGTTCCGAGGGGTCCAGGAGCTCGGGTTCATCGCGGGCACCGCGATCCTCCTGTCGTGGGTGGCGACGATGACGGTCTTCCCCGCGACGCTCGTCCTCCTCGACCACCGCCACGCGCGCCGGCCGTCGGGCACGATCCCCCGTGCGCTCGCCCTCGAGCGCGTCCACGTGCCGCTCGTCGAGCGCATCATGACCTACCCGAAGACGGTGCTGGTATTCGCGGTCCTCCTCACGGGCGTGTCGGCCTGGGGGCTCAAGTACATCCAGTTCGACTACAACCTGCTCCACCTGCAGGCCAGCGGGACCGAGTCGGTCGTCTGGGAGCGAAAGATCCTCGCGATCGCCGGCCGCTCGGGATTCACCGCGCTGGCGAGCGCGGACTCGCTCGAGGAGCTGCGCCGCAAGCACGCGGCCTTCGGCCGGCTCCCCACCGTCTCGGGCGTGGACTCGGCGCTCCTGCTCATCCCCGACGACCAGCCGGAGAAGCTGAAGATCGTCCGCGATTTCGCCCCGATCGTCGCCCAGGTGCGCATCGGCCGCGCGCCGCCCGTCGACCTCGACCGGCTCATCGCAGCCTTCGAGACGCTCAAGCGGCGCTTCGACATCGCGGGGAGCGAGGCGCCCGAGGGCGAGGACGCACAGAAGCTCCGGGACGTCAGCGCGGCGATCGAGCGGCTGGTGATCAAGGTGCGCCAGACGGACCCCGACGTGAGCGAGTCCGCGCTCACCTACTTACAGACCCAGATCTACAACGACTTCGTGCGCAACTTCCAGCGGCTGCAGGCGAACCTCTCGCCGCGGCCGATCGGGCTCAAGGACATCCCGCCCGAGCTCCGGCGCAAGTTCACGAGCGAGCAGGGGCGGTTCCTCCTGCACATCCAGCCCGCGGTGGACATCTGGGACCGGGAGGGCGCGCTTCGCTTCGTCACCGAGCTCCGATCGGTGGACCCCGAGGTCACGGGCACCCCGATCATCACCTTCGAGGCGATCCGCTTCATGGAGCGCTCCTACCAGCAGGGCACGGTCTACGCAATCGTGCTCGTGTCGTTCGTGACCGCGCTCATGCTGCGGCGTCCGCGCGAGGTCCTGCTTGCGCTCCTGCCGCTCGGGCTCGGCGTGCTCTGGACCTTCGGCCTGATGTACTTCTTCGACCTGAGGTTCAACATGGGGAACGTCTTCGGCCTGCCGCTGATCCTCGGCGCCGCGGCGGAGTTCGGACTGAACATCGTGCTCCGCGCCATGGAGGCGCACGATCACGGCGGGCCCCTCGTCGCGCGGAGCACGGTGATGGGCGTCCTCGTCGCCGGGCTCACGACGATCGTCGGCTTCGGCAGCCTGATGATCGCGGACCACCGCGGGATCTTCGGCCTCGGGCTCCTGCTCACGCTGGGCTCGGCGACGAGCCTGGTCGCGGCCCTCGTCGTGATGCCGCGCCGCTCCACCCGACGGCCCCCCACTGGTCGGAGTGACCGCGTTCGAGCGCCGGCTACGCCGGCGCAACCGGATTCGGGTGGTGGCTGGGAGGGGGCAGAACCGCCGTTCGACAGAACGCCCCTAAAGTCGGCGCGACCCGTCCAGGACCATCCGCCGTCAGGGGTAGGCTCGACCTTGACTTGCTCGACCCCGAGCTTTCGGAGCACCTCACGCGCCTGTCGGGCGTCACCGTTCAGGATGGGAATGGCCGCGAGACGGGCGGCGAACTCATCACGGTCAACGTCGGGCTCGACGGGCTCGGAGAGCTTCAGCCGAACGGCCTCTAGCTCGGCTGTGCGTTGCTTCAGACGGTCACCCACCGGCTGCCCGGCCTCAACTGCACCCGTCAACCGGGCGACGACGGCAGCGAGCTACAGACAGCGCGCGTTTGGATCGAGGGGCCTAAGCCGGACGCGTTCTCTTCGGTGGTCTTGCAGGCGTAGACGGCGACGGGCCTCCTGGTTCACCCGACTCTTGCCACAACTTCTTTTCCCACCGCTGCATATCTTCGTTGAAGTGGCGTTCGTAATCGTCTAGGCGGCACCATTCCAGGAACCGCTGAGGATCGTGCTTCAAGCGCGCTATCTCAAATTTCTGCGTTGCGTCTTCGTAGGCAGTGAGGTACTCGCCAATCACTCGCTGCGCTTGCTCAAAGCATTCTCGAAAGTAGCCATAAGTCACCGGAGGCAGGTTTCGTTTGGACAGATCGCGATGCGCCAGATAAGCGCTTCGATGGACGACGA
>QHTD01000127.1 GCA_003220675.1 Candidatus Rokuibacteriota bacterium
GATGTATTACCCCGTTGCAGTCAAGGGCGCGCTCCTCTCCGCCGGAGACTCCCACGCCGCGCAGGGTGACTCCGAGCTCGCCGGCACGGCGATCGAGTGCTCGCTCATCGGGACCTTCCAGCTCAGCGTCCGCAAGAAGGACTCGCTGGCCGGCACGGCGCTGGCCGGGCTCAACTATCCGCTCCTGGAGACCCAGGACGAATGGGTGCTGCACGGCTTCACGTACCCCAACTACCTCGTGGATCTCGGCGCCGACGCCCAGAGCAAGATCTACGAGAAATCCTCCGTTGACCTCGCGATGAGGGACGCCTTCCGGAAGATGCGCCGCTTCCTCATGACGACGAAGGGGTTGAGCGAGAACGAGGCGATCTCACTGATGTCAGTCGCCGTCGACTTCGGCATCACCCAGGTCGTCGACGGCAACTGGGGCGTTCACGCCACCATCAAGAAGAACGTCTTCGCTGGAGGCTGAGCCGAGCCGATTCCGGAAAATCGCGTCGCCGACGTGCGAATCCTCTTGCGTTCGATGCGGGACCGGCTATGATCCGCGCGCGGCTGGGACGGTGCACGACGCTCCCGTTCGGTCGACACTCGCACGCACCGGAGGGAGTCATGCTCGTGAGTCCGGCGACGACAGGCGTGGCCCGGCTGCTTCTCATCGTCTCGCGCATGGACCTGGCGCGATACACATATCTCAAGCTGGTCCTCGACAGCGCGACCGCGGACGTGATCCTCGATCGTCGGGCCGGGGGGCGACGCTGGCGCCAGAAGCGAGTGTCGGCCGAGAGGCGACGCGACGACCGGCGCCAACAGGACGTCACCCAGGATCTCCAAGCATCCGGCTGGGCCATGGTGAGCCGCTAGGCGGAGGAGCGCGCAAGAAGCCTCAGCACGCCGGCCGCCGCAGGATCTCGGGCGCGATCCGTCGCCGGACGAGCTTCCCGTCGCGCGCGTCGCCGGCGAGCCGGCCGTTCTCGACGACGACCCGACCGCGGAGGATCGTGGTGACGGGCCAGCCCTGGATCGGCCAGCCCTCCCAGGGGCTGTAGTCGCTCACATGAAAGTCCTCGCGCGCGAGCGTCTTCCGGATCGCCGGATCGATGATGACGAGGTCGGCGTCGCTCCCGGGCGCGATGACGCCCTTCTGGGGGTAGAGCCCGAGGATCCGCGCGGCGTTCGTGGCCGTCACCTCGGCGAAGCGCTGAAGCGACATCCGGCGCTTCATCACGCCCTCGGTGAAGACGATCCCCATACGCGCCTCCGCGCCGAGGTTGCCGCCGGTCACGTTCTCGAGCTCCCGGCCGCGGAGCTTCAGCTCGAGCGACGTCGGGAACTCGTCGGTCGCCGTCGTCGAGACGCCGTCCCGCACGAGCCCGTCCCAGAGCGCCGCCTGATCCTCGGGGTATTTGAGGGACGGATACGTGTGGTAGCAGAAGCCTCGCGGCGTCTTGTAGTCCTCGGCGGTGAAGCAGGCGTAGTGGTGGAGCGTCTCCGCATAGATCGGGAGCCCCTCCGCACGCGCCTCGGCGACCGCCTCGACGCCCTCCTTCGCCGAGGTGTGGACGAAGTAGACGCCCGCACCCGTCGCGGCGGCGAGCTGGATCGTCCGCCGGAACGCGAGCAGCTCCGAGAGCTTGTTGTGGACGAGGGGGAGCAGCCAGCCGTCGGTCTGCTTCTCCTCGCGAAACTTCTCGTACATGAACTGCACGATGTCGTGGTCCTCGGCGTGGACGGCCATGATGCCGTCGTGGGCCGCGACCTTCTCCATCGCGAGCTGGATGCGTCCGAAGTCGAGCCGGTAGGGATGGCGCTTGGGATGAGGCGGCAGCACCTCGACCGTGAACACCTTGAAGCTCGGGAAGCCCGCCTGGATCGCCTCGGGGATCTGATCGAAGAGCGCGAGCGGGAGCTGGCCCTGGAGGGCCACGTGGAAGGAGTAATCGGCGTAGGAGTTCCCCTTCCAGCGTGCCGCGCGGGTTTCGATCGCCTGCGGGATGTCGGTCCCCGGACGGACGAAGCAGAAGTCCACGTGGGTGGTCGTCCCGCCGAAGACCATCCCGCGCGTGTCCTCCTCCGGGCCGAGCGTGTGGAGGTTGTCCTCGGGATGCATCGAGATGAAGTGGGCGAGGTGCGTGTGCGGCTCGATGCCGCCCGGGACGACGATCTTCCCCGCCGCGTCGATCACCCGTCCGGCCTCCGTTCGCGGGTCGGCCAGGCCGACGGCGACGATGCGCTCACCCTGGACAGCCACGTCCCACCTGCCGACGCCCTGCGGCGTCACGACGTCGCCTCCGCGAATCACGAGATCCAGCATGGACCGCCCCTCCTACTTCAGCTCGGTCTTCGACTCCCACCGCACGAGCTTCGCGTCGATGACGACGAACTTTCCCATGCCCCGGTAGATCCTCGACGGCCGCAACGGTGTGTTCGACGTATCACGCAGGGGGCGCCAGGTCAAGGCGACGCACGCCCAGGCCCGCTATAATCGGTGCCGACGGAGGAGGGACGATGACCGCGGAGTCCAGCACGATCGTTGGGCTGCTCCACCCCGGTGACATGGGCGCGGCCGTGGGCGCCACCGTCGTGGCCGGAGGGGCACGCGTCCTCTGGGCTTCCGCGGGGCGCAGCGCGGCGACGCGAGCCCGCGCGCGCGAGGTCGGGCTCGAGGACGCCGGCACGCTCGCATCGGTCGTCCGGGCCAGCCGGGTGATCCTGTCCGTCGTGCCGCCGCACGGCGCCGCCGATCTCGCCCGCGCCGTCGCCGCGCTCGGCTTCGGCGGGCTCTACGTGGACGCGAACGCCGTGGCGCCCGCGACGGCCCGGGAGATCGGTCGCGTCGTCGAGGCGGCAGGAGCCCGCTTCGTCGACGGGGGCATCATCGGCCCCGCGACGCGCAGCAGGCGCGGCGCCACGCGCGTCTACCTCTCCGGGCCGGCCGCGACGGAGATCGCGCCCTTGTTCGCCGCCGGCCCACTGGAGGCCGTCGTCCTCGATGCGCCGGCAGGAGCGGCGTCGGCCGTGAAGATGGCATACGCCGGGTGGAACAAGGGCGGCCAGGCGCTCCTCGCCGCGATCCGCGCCTTCGCAATCGCCGAAGGCGTGGACGCGGCGCTCCTCGCGGAGTGGAAGATCTCCCAGCCGGATGTCCCCGGGCGCTCCGAGCGGGCGGTCCACGACAACGCGCGCAAGGCGTGGCGCTTCGTGGGCGAGATGGAGGAGATCGCGCGATCGCTCGCCGCCGTGGGCCTGCCCCCGGCCTTCCACGAGGCCGCCCGGGAGATCTACGCGCGGCTCGCCGACTACAAGGACACGACGACGCCGCCCACCATGGAGGAAGCCGCGCGAGCCCTCAGATCACGCGGTCCTGCGCGAGTGCCCTGAGCTCCTCCGCGCCGAGGCCGAGCCAGCCGCCGTACACCTCGGCGTTGTGCTCGCCCAGCAGGGGGGCGCGCGTCACGGTCGTGGGCGAGGCGGAGAGCTGCACGGGGTTGCCGGGCATGGCGAACCGGCCGCGCATCGGGTGCTCGAGGCTCACCACCATGCCGCGCTCGACCAGCCCGGGGTCCGAGAGGACCTCGCCGGAGTCGAGGACGGCGCCGCAGGGAATGCCGGCGCCCGCCAGGATCTCCATCGCCTCGTGCTTGGTCCGCTTCTCCGTCCACGCCTCGATGAGCGGATCGATCTCCGCGGCGTGGCCGGCGCGCTTCTGCAGCTCGGCGAACCGCGGGTCGTCGCCGAGCTCCGGGCGCCCGAGGATCCGCGTGAGCGTACGCCACATCTCGAGCGTCGCGCAGTGGATGAAGACGTAGTCGTTCGGCCCGAAGGGACGGCAGCGGTAGAGGTTGGACGGGCCGGCCGCGACCGAGCGGTTCCCGCGGCGCGGCGCCGGCTGGCCCGTCAGGTAGTGCTCACGCAGGTGGATGCGGACCAGGTTGAGCACGGAATCCTGTTGCGCGACCTCGACGTGCTGGCCCTCTCCCGTGCGCTCGCGCTGCACGAGCGCGGCGAGGATGCCGATGGCGCAGTGGAGCCCCGCGCCCGTGTCGCCGAGCCCAGCCTCCGTCCGTAGCGGCGGACCGTCGGGCATGCCCGTGAGGCTCATGACGCCACCCGTCGCCTGCGCGATCCATTCGAAGCTCTTGTAGTCCGCGTAGGGCCCGGAGGTTCCGAAGCCCTTGACCGACGCGGCGATGATCCGGGGGTTGATCCGGCGGAGCGCGTCGTACCCGAAGCCCAGGCGCTCGATCGCCCCCGGCCCGAAGTTCTCGACGACAACGTCACCCCGTTCCACCATCCGCTCGAAGAGGGCACGCCCGCGCTCGGCCTTCAGATCGAGCGTGACGCTCCGCTTGTTGGCGTTGAGCAAAAGGAAGAACCACGCGTCCGTGTCGGGCCGCTCCGAGAGCGCGCGCCGCCCCGGCTCGCCTCCCGGCGGCTCGATCTTGATCACGTCGGCGCCGAGCCACGCGAGCATCTCGGTGCAGCTCGGTCCCGCCTCGTACTGCGTGAGGTCGAGGACCACGATCCCGTCGAGGGCCTTGCCCATCTCTCCTCCGTCGTCGCGGGGTCCGACCGCTACGTGGTGTACGCCGAGAAGCGGATCGTCTGCGCCCGCGCCTTGTCGTCAGTCACCACGTTGACGACGGCGGGCTTGCCCGACGCCCACGCCCGCTCGAGCGCCGGCCGGATCTCATGGGGCTTCTCGACGTACTCGCCGTGCGCGCCGAAATCCTGGGCGACTTTGTCGTAGCGCGTGAAGCCGAGGGTCCGTCCGGGCTTGCTCCGCTGGGGGTCCGCCGTCCAGCCGCCGTTGTTACTGATCACGACCAGGACGGGAATCCCGTGGCGGACCGCCGTGTCGATCTCCATCGCGTTGATCCCGTACGACCCGTCGCCGTGCAGGACGACCACCTGCGCGTCCGGGTGCGCGACCTTCGCGCCGATGCCGAACGGCAGACCCACGCCCATGCAGCCGAAGGGGCCCGAGTTCAGCCGGTGTCCGGGCGCGAAGGTCGGAATCGACTGGCGTCCGTAATTGAGGATCTCCTGACCGTCCACGACGAGGATCGCGTCGCGACGGAGAAAGTCGCGGACCTCCTTGCAGAGCCGCAGGGGATGGATCGGGACCTGGTCCGTGCGCATCTGCTTGTCCATCTCAGCCGCCTTCTCGGCGTCGAGGGTCCTGAGCTTCGACACCCACGAGGCATAGCGGCCGCGATCGATCCTCCCGCGCGCCTCGGCGGCGAGCTGCTCGAGGACGGCGCGGGCGTCGCCGACGATCGGCACATCGACCCGGCGGTTGTGACCGAGCTGGCTCGGGTTCACATCGACCTGGATGACTTTGAGGCCCGTGGCGAATCGGGGCGGGCGACCGAACTGGAGCATGTAGTTGAAGCGAGTGCCGACCGCGAGGAGAACGTCCGCCTCCGCGAAGGCCTTGGCGCGCGCGCTGAGAAACGCGAGCGCGTGGTCCTCCGGGACCATCCCCCGCGAGATCGGGGTCGTATAGAAAGGGATGCCAGTCGCTTCGACGAAGGTCTGGAACGCGGACGCAGCGTCCGACCACCAGACACCGCTCCCGCCGATGATCAGGGGCCGCTCGGCCCGTTCGAGCATGGCGACGGCGTCCGCGATGGCCGCGGGATTCCCCTGCGCTCGGGGCCCAGGCTGCCAGCGAGTCGGGAACGCGACGTGTGCCTCGTCCACGGCCTCGCCGAGGACGTCGCCGGGAAGATCGAGATAGACCGGACCCGGTCGGCCCGTCGTCGCCTGACGGAAGGCGGTGGCCACGAGCTCAGGGATGCGCCGGGCGTCCAGCACACGCTCGGCCCACTTCGTGATCGGGCGCATGATCGCGACCTGATCGATCTCCTGGAACGCCTCCATCCCGAGATAGACCCGCGGGCTCGAACCGCCGACGGCGATCAGCGGCGCCGCGTCAACGAAGGCATTGGCGACGCCGGTGACGAGGTTCGTCGTCCCCGGCCCCGAGCAGCCCATACAGACGCCGGGGCGCCTGGTCGTGCGGCTGTACGCGTGAGCCATCATCGCCGCCGCCTGCTCGTGGCGTGTGTCGATGGCCCGCACGCCGAGCTTGAGGCAGGCGCTCTCGGTCTCGAGCATCGGCCCGCCCATGAGGAAGAAGAGCGTGTCCATGCCCTGCGACGTGAGCGACCGCGCGAGGAGCTCCGATCCAGTCAGTGATCCCATGCGCGCCTCCTTGGGCGAGCTCGACCCTTGCCGGCGTCAGCGGAGAGGGCTGCTGCTCTCGAGGATCGTGTAGTCCCAGACCGTCACGAGGTAGTGATCCGCGGCAGGCAGATGGGGAACCTCGAAGGGGCGGCTCCCCAGTCCGGGGACACCACCGGGAACCCACTCGAGGCGCCTGCCGACCACGCCGCCGGATGGATCGAGCGCGAGCGCGAGGATCCGCACGGGCTCGACAGACTGTCCGAACTGGCTCGAGATGTGACCGCGAATGCGGCGGGCATTGTTTGGCCCGGGCTCCACCGTCCAGTCGAGCGTGAACTTACGTTCCCATCCGGCCATCAGGGTGGTGGTCGATGTCGAGGGCGCCAGGCGGCCGCTGGCGGTCTCGCAGGCCGCGGCGGTCAGGGCGATCAATCCGAGCCCGATCCCGGCGACGGCGAGGCCGATCTTGCCAGACATACGCGGTACCTCCCGGACAGAGCCTACCACTGTCATCTCCATTCCCGCCGCCCGCCCGCTGTGGCGTAAGATGAACCGGTTCGCGAAGCGACGGGAGGCGGAATGGAGTTCGGCCTGTTCACGGAGTTCCAGTGTCCGGCGGGAATGAGCGAGGCGGCGGCGTTCGACGAGTCGATGGCGCAGATGAAGGCCGCCGAAGACCTCGGCTTCGACGCCGTGTGGCTCGCCGAGATCCACTTCCAGAAAGATCGCTCCGTGCTCGCATCGCCCCTCGTCGTGGCGGCGGCCCTGGCGACCTGGACGCGACGGGTCAAGATCGGCATCGCCGTGCAGGTGCTGCCGCTGAGTCACCCGCTGCGCCTCGCCGAGGACGTGGCGACGGTGGACCATCTGACCAAAGGACGCCTCGAGTTCGGCGTCGGGCGGAGCGGCCTGCCGGGGCACTACCAGGGTTTCAACATTCCCTACAGCGAGAGTCGCCAGCGCTTTCTCGAGACCCTCGAGATCCTGATCAAGGCCTGGACGCAGGACCGCTTCTCCTACGCGGGAAAGCACTTCCACTTCCGCGACGTGTGCGTGATGCCGAAGCCCCTCCAGAAGCCGCATCCGCCGCTCCGCGTCGCCGCGACGACGCAGGAGACCTACCCGTTCGTCGGGCGCATGGGTCTTCCCCTGTTCGTGGCTCCCCGCACCATCTCGATCTCCGACCTCAAGCGCTTCATCGGCGGCTATCACGAAGGCTGGACCGGGGCCCGGCACACCGGGCGAGGCGACATCGGCCTCACCATGCCCGTCTACGTCGCCGAGACGGAGCGGCAGGCCCGTGAGGAGCCGGAAGCCAGCACGATGCACTTCTTCCGCACGATCAGCGAAGCCCTGAAGAAGTCCGATGGCTCCACCGCTCGACCCGACGAAGCGTTCAGCGCGCGCGCCGAGCGGCTGGCCGAGATCACCTACGCGGACGTGCTCCGTGAGCAGGCGGTGTACGGCACGCCCGAGGCCGTGGCGGACCGACTGCTCGAGCTGCGCGAGGCGCTCGGCTTCTCGAGCCTGTCGGCATGGATGAACGCGGGGGGCCAGATCCCACACGCGCGCGTGTTGAAGTCGATGCGCCTCTTCGCCGAGCGCGTCGCCCCGCGGCTGTCCTAGGAAATGGGGGGCCCCGACATGGCCCCCCAAACCCCCCAACGCTCGGAGCACCCATGCTCAGCCGTTGGCGCTCCTCGATACTCCGACAGGCTCCTAGCCCTACGAGCTCGATTTTTCGATGTCGAGCATCTCCGGCACGGGCTCCGGCGCGTCGCTCAGCTCGAGCCGGTGGATACGTTTCAGCCGATCGAGGATCGCCTGGATGCGCCGAGTGGCCTCGAGGACCTCTTCGATCCGCCGGCGTCCGGCGGCGTCCACCTCCTCAGCGAGCAGCTGCGCCTGGCCCACGACGACGGCCAGCGGATTGTTGATCTCGTGCGAGGCCGCGGCGGCGAGGCTCGAGACATACCGGAGGGCGTCGCGCTCCCGGATGGCCGCCTCGGCCTGCTTGCGGTTGGTGATGTCACGGG
>QHTD01000128.1 GCA_003220675.1 Candidatus Rokuibacteriota bacterium
TCGTCGACGTGATCGCCCCGTTGATTTCGTAGAGCGCAGCCTGCCACTCCCTCTGGCGACTTACCTGCTCTTCCGCCTTCTTGTGCCGGGTGACATTCCTCGCGATCACCACCACGGCGGCCAGCTCATCGCCCTCGTCGTGCATGAGAAAAGAAGAGACGCTGAGAATTGCCACCTGTTCTCCTGTGCCGAGGGTGACCTCATGGTCCCGGAGGGAGCCGCTGCGGATCAGCTCACCGAGCCTTCCCGTGGGCGAGATGGCGCTGGTCAAGGCTTCAATAGGCTGGCCCAGCAACTGCCTTTCCGAACTCCCGAATAGTTGGCAGGCCGCAGGATTGACGACGCGCACCATGCCGTCTCGATCCAGAACAAGCAGCGCGTCGGCCATGGCCTCGATGATCCCTCTCGCGGCGTAGGCGGGGGTGACATCGACCAGCCGGTGCCGGTGGATGGCTCTGGCGGTCATCGCGATGAAGCCAAGGATCGGGAGATAGCCGAAGGGGTAGAGCGCAATTTGAAAGGCGGCCACGTAATCGATCGAGCCGATATAGGCGATCGCAAAGGCGACGAGGAGGGATTTCGTTCGCAGCTTGTGGGTTCCGGGCGGAGCCTTGTGATACTCGATCCAGAAGTGCCTGAGGCTCGCAGCCAGCATGCCGAAGAAGAACAGCAGGAACGGGATGCTCAGCCACTCGTAATCCGGGTAGAAGCCCCACCAGTAACGACGGACCCGCGCGATGAAGGCGTCGCTGGGGGCCATCGCCAGGAAGAAGAGCGCGGAGGTGATCCAACCAAGCCGCACGAATGTCTTGTGCTCGGGCTGGATCCGGAGCGCCGTCACCGTGAAGTGGTAGACCGCGGCGGGGATAAAGATGACGCCCAGGTGGGCCGCTTTTACCCACCAGAGGGCCACCTGTTCCGTAGTCGCGGAGTAGACCAGGGAGTAGCTGGAGAGCCACACCGCGGCCAGCAAATTCATGAAGAAGAACGTGACGCTCACGGTCGCGCCCCGTTCCCGGACCAGAGCAAGCACTCCCAAAGCGAGGACGGCTACTGCGGCCAACGCGGTGGGGAGGGCGTAGAGGCTGAAGGCGTAATTCGAGGGATCCCCGAGCTGCAACAGGCCTGCGATTGTGGCCTCCACGAGCCCCCCTCAGCGGGATCACCCTTCGTACGGTCACATGGTCCGAAGGGACCATGCCATCAGGTGAGGAGACGGTGCCATTAGGGGAGGAGATCATGCCATTAGGTGAATACCTCAAGACCGTCCCGGGAAATACATCAGGAGAAGAGGCGCATCACCATTCCAGCAGGAGCCCTCCCCAGGATAGTCCTGCGCCGAAGCCTACCAGGATCACTCGGTCGCCTCGCTTGATCCTCCCGGCCTGATCGGCGTCAGCCAAGGCGATGGCGACCGACGCCGAGGCGGCGTTCCCGTACTCCTCCAGATTGGTGAAAAATCGCTCGGGCGGAATACGCGACCGGCGGAGTGCGAGGTCGAGAATCCGTAGGTTCGCCTGATGGGGGATGACGAGGTCGATGTCCTCAGGGCCCAGTCCCGAACTTTTGAGGAGCTCATCGATGGACTCGTTGAGGCTGAGGACCCCGAACTTGAAGATTTTCTGCCCGTCCATCTTGAAGTAGAGTTTCTCGATCTCGGACCGATCGATCTCCAATGGATTCGGGTGCCGAGTGCCGCCCCCCTGGATCGTGGCGGCGTCCCAGCGCGCGCCGTCGGAGTGGAAGTACTGGGCAAGGATCCCCGGTGCACCCTCGCGTCGCCTCAGGACGCAAGCCCCCGCCCCATCGCCCATCAAGATGAACGTGTTGGGATCCTTATAGTTCAGGGCTCGCGACGGGACTTCGGAGCCAATGACGAGCGCGTTCTGATAGATTCCTTGGGCGAGATAGAGCGCGGCAATATGGAGTGACCAGACGAAGCCGGTGCACGCGCAGTCGACGTCGAAGGCGGCCGCGTGGGTTGCCTTCAGGGCGCCCTGGATCATGCAGGCGCCGGGCGGCGTCACGTAGTCGGACCCCACCGTCGCGAGGATCACCAGGTCCAGCTCATCCGCGGCCATGCGGGCATGGGCCAGCGCCCGCTGGGCGGCAGGGATCGCGAGATCGGTGCACGCCTGGGAAGGGGCGGCAAGGCGGCGGGCCTTGATGCCGGACACTTGGAGGATCCAGTCGGCGGAAACGCCGTACCGCTCCTCATAGTCTTCGTTGGTCACGACCTGCGCGGGGACGTAGAATCCGGTCCCGGCAACCTCGACCCCTTGCACAGCCCCCATCCTCTAGCCTCTCCTTGTAGCCGAGGTCGCCTCAGACGTTCCTGACCCTCTTACCCGACATCTCCTGATGTGAGCCAGCCCTTGCCGGCTGGTGGCGCGAGCCTGGCTCGCCTGAATGGCTGTTCATCGTCCTGCGGCCACGCACTAACCCTTCTCGCACACGGTCGAACACGTAGCACCGCGTCGCGGCGCGTGTCAAGTCCAAGGGGCTCGAGCGCACGCGGTCAGCCGTCGTCTGGCGCCGCCTCAGGGTCAACGTCGCGGGCGCCGGCGGTACGCCACCGGAACTCGTCGGGCACCGCCCGGCCGGCGTCGAGGTAGGCTTGGCGCACCGCCTCTACGTTGGGTCCGAAGACAGCTTTGCGATTCGCCTGAGCCCACGCGTTGGAGCCCAGGATAGTCTCCAGTGAGCCCTGGAAGCGGGGTATGACGTAACGAGCGAACAGCTCGTAGCTGCGAAGCGTCTGCTCTCGGTTAGCCCACTCGTGGGCGCGGAAGAGGAGCCCCCCGAAGCCGCCCTGGCTGTAGCCCAAGAGCCGCTCGATACCGGAGATCACCGTGTCGGGTGATCCCACGAGAGTCGTCCCTGTGCGCACGCCGTCACGCAGCGGGTCGCCGGCGCGCCCGGGGGGCCGCCCCAGGGTCTCCTCGAAGTACGTGACGGTCTCGTGGCGTTCGCCCCGCTGCACCTCACCGAGGGCCTGCTCGTCCTCCTCTGCCACGTGCACGTTGACGACCACGCGCCACTCCGCGCGATCCATCGTCGTCCCGTGCGCCGCGGCCGTCTCCTCCGCGATCCGCCACTGGCTCGCCAGCGCCTCGGGCCCGCCGGGTAGGCCGGCGCCGATGGAGAGCACGCCGAGCCCGTGCTTGCCCGCCGCCACCATGCCGAATGGTGTGATGGTACTGGCCACCGCGATGGGGAAGCGCGGCACCGTGTACGGCGCCAGGTGCAGCCGCGCCTCGCGCATCTCGAACCAGTCGGTGCGCATGGTCACGGGCTCCTCACACCGGAGGAGTCGCAGGATGGCGTCGAGGGACTCCTCCATGCGCCGCCGCTGAGTCACCGGCTCGATGCCGAGCATGTAGGCGTCCGAGGGCAAGGCACCGGGGCCGCAGCCGAGCATGGCCCGACCTCGGGTCATGTGGTCGAGCTGGACGAAGCGGTTCGCCACCATGAGCGGGTGGTGGTACGGCAGGCTCGTCACCCCGGAGCCGAGCATGATGTGGCGGGTGCGCTCCGCCGCGGCGGCGATGAACAGCTCGGGCGAGGCGATGATCTCCCAGCCCGCCGAGTGGTGCTCGCCGATCCACACCTCGTCGAAGCCCAGGTGATCGAGCCACTCGATGAGCTCCATGTCGCGGGCCATGGCCAGGGTGGGGTTCTCGCCCAGCCGGTGGAACGGTGCGAGGAAGATGCCGAACTTCATCCCTCGGTGGGCCATTGGCGGTTCTCCCTTCCCGAACTCCGAGATGCTACCATCCCTGCCGGAGATCCAGCCGATCTTGGTAGAGGGGAGAGCATCATGGCGCAGAACGGGTTCAGAGTCCTCGACAGCGACATGCACTGCATGGAACCACCTGACCTGTGGGAACGCTACATCGATAACGCCTACAGGCCGTTCGCGCCTCGGGGCTTGCAGGAGTACGTCGCCGACCTGCGGCTCGTCATCAACGGCAAGACGATGCCGCGCCACTCCTCGCTGCGCCCGCGATCGCGTCGGGGTGAGGAGGATCCGCTTCAGAAGCGACGCGAGCGCTTCCGGCCAGCCGCCGAGCGAGGTTGGGACGGCGCCACCCAGCTCGAGGCGATGGACACCGAGGGCATCGACGTGGCGGTGGTGTACCCCTCACGCGGGCTCTTCGCCCAGGCCGTCGATGACCTGGACCCCGCCTTCGCCGCGGCGATCGCGCGCGCCTACAACGACTGGCTGCACGACTACTGCAAGGCCGACCCCACTCGGCTGCTCGGGGCCGGGATGATCTCGCCCCACGACATCCGCGACGCGGTGGAGGAGGCCCGCCGGGCGGTCGAGGATCTGGGTTGCCGGGCCGTGTTCGTGCGGCCCAACCCGGTCAAGGGGCGCAACTGGCACGACCGCTATTTCGAGCCGCTGTGGGAGGAGCTGGAACGGCTCGGGGTGCCGCTCGGCTTCCACGAAGGGTTCGGCCCTTACTTGCCACAGGTGGGCGACCGCTTCGGCGCGAACCTCCAGATGGTCCATACGGCCTGCCATCCCATGGAGATGATGCTGGCCGTGATCAGCATGATCGGAGGGGGCGTCCTGGAGCGCCATCCGAATCTGCGCGTCGCCTTCCTGGAGGGAAACTGCGGCTGGGTGCCCTTCCTCCTGTGGCGTCTGGACGAGCACCACGAGGTGACTTTCCGGCGTCCGGACTCGCTGCTCACCATGAAGCCCAGCGAGTACTTCAAGCGCCAGTGCTTCGTGTCCGTGGAGGCCGACGAGGACTTCGTGAAACAGGTCATCGATTACATGGGCGACGACACCATCGTCTTCTCGACCGACTGGCCCCACCTCGATTCCAAGTATCCGCAGGCGGTCGAGTCGTTCATGAAGCTCCCGATCTCCGACGAGAGCAAGCGCAAGATCCTCTGGGACAACTGCGCGCGCTACTACGGGATGACGAGCGGCGCGCCCACGGCATGAAGTGTCCGCGGTGCCAGCAGGAGAACCCGCCGCAGGCGAAGTTCTGCCCCGAGTGCGCCACTCCGCTCGCCCCGGGGTGCGTGAACTGCGGCCACCAGCTCCCACCCGCCGCGAAGTTCTGTCCTGAGTGTGCTCATCCCGTCGACGGGTCTGCCGCGGCCACGCAGCGGTTCGGGTCGCCCGATTCCTACACGCCCAAGCACCTCGCTGAGCGCATCCTCACGTCGAAGGCCGCTCTCCAAGGCGAGCGCAAGCAGGTCACGGTGCTGTTTGCTGATGTGAAGGGCTCGATGGAGCTCCTCGCCGACCGCGATCCCGAGGAGGCGCGCAAGATCCTCGATCCGCTGCTCGAGCGAATGATGGAGGCCGTCCACCGCTACGAGGGCACGGTGAACCAGGTCATGGGCGATGGGATCATGGCGCTCTTCGGCGCGCCCCTCGCCCACGAGGACCACGCCGTGCGGGCGTGCTATGCGGCGCTGCGGATGCAGGATCTGGTGAAGCGCTACGCGGAGGAGGCGCGCCGCGCGCACGGCGTGAACGTACAGATCCGGGTCGGGCTCAACTCGGGCGAGGTCGTCGTGCGCGCCATCGGCAGCGATCTCCACGTGGACTACACGGCCGTCGGCCAGACGACGCATCTCGCGGCGCGGATGGAGCAGGTCGCGAGCCCGGGCAGCATCCTCCTGACGCCAGCGACCCTGGAGCTGGTGGAAGGCTACGTCGCCGTGGAGCCACTCGGCCCCGTACCAGTGAAGGGGCTCGCCGACGCCGTGGAGGTCTACGAGGTGACGGGAGCGGGCCCGGCGCGCACCCGCCTGCAGGCGGCCGCCCGGCGCGGCCTGACGCGCTTCGTCGGGCGCGACGCCGAGCTGGAGCAGCTCCGCCGCGCGCAGCAGCTTGCCGGTACCGGCCACGGTCAGGTGGCGGCGATCGTCGGCGAGGCGGGAGTGGGCAAGTCGCGCCTCGTCTACGAGTTCACCCACTCGCATCGCCTGCACGGTTGGCTGGTCCTCGAGGCCGCTTCGGTCTCGTACGGCAAGGCGACGAGCTACTGGCCGGTGATCGACCTCCTCAAGGGCTACTTCAAGATCCAGGACCGGGACGACCTCCGCGAGATCCGCGAGAAGGTGACGGGCAAGCGCGAGCAAGTCCAGGAGCACCTCACCTCAGCGACGACGATGTACCGCGAGATGGACATGCGCTTCTGGCTGGAGCAAGCCGAAGCGGCGATGAAGGAGGGAGCGCCATGAGCACCACGAAAACGCCGTTGTCCGAAATCATCTCGGTCGCCGATCTCGCGTGGCGGGAGCGGCAGCCCGGGGTCCGGATGAAGAGTATTTGGGAGCATCCGGAGACCAAGCGACGGGCCGTCATGACGCGCATCGAGCCCGACGCGAAACTTCCGCTCCATCGGCACGTCGGCGACGAGCTGGTTTTCGTCATCGAAGGCGCCATCTCGGATGCGTTCGGGACCGTGACGGCCGGGAATGTGGGCTACCGGCCAGACGGGTGTGTTCACACCGTATCGACGCGGAACGGAGCGACGGTTCTCGCGTTCATCACCGGCGGCATTGAGCCGGTCACCGAGCGAGGCAGCGCGCCGCCCTCGCAAATCTTCGCGCTGAGTGAGCTCCCGTGGATCGAGGCGCGCCCCGGCGTCCGCCAGAAGAGGATCTGGGAGGACAAGCTCAATGAGCGCCGCGCGCTGCTGGCACGCTTCGAGCCCGGGGCCACGCTCCCGCGACATCGTCACGTCGGTGACGAGCTGATCTTCATCCTCGAGGGTGCCAACGCCGACGAATCGGGCGTCGTGGCCACTGGCAACGTGAGCTACCGGCCGAACGGTTGCGTCCACAGTGTGACGACGAAGAATGGCGCGACGGTCCTGGCCGTCGTCTGGGGCCGCACGGAACCGGTTTGAAGTGAATGGTCTCGCGACGCTTGTTTCTTAGCGTTGCAGGCTGCATGGCGCTGCCGAGAATCGCCGGGGCGCAGCCGATCAAGACCATGCCTCGGATTGCATGTATAGGACCGCCGATCGCTGCTTATTCGGGCGGACGAGATCATCGAGTGATCGATCGTGGCACGCTCAGCAGCGGGTTCGCCCTCGGGGTGCCGCTGTATCGGAGACCGAGAAGTGGCTGGTGAGAGGTCGAAGTTAATTTGGATTGGACTCTTTATCGGTTCTGCAATCGGAGGCTATATACCGGCGCTCTGGGGATCTGGTATGTTTTCGTTCTCTTCTGTCATTGGGAGCGCGATCGGCGGCATCTTAGGGATTTGGCTTGGTTATCGGATGGGGGAGTAGGGCCCCCACTCAGTGGCCCTTCCTGCCGGCTTGGGGGGTTTCCCGCCATCGATTTCAGGTATCTCCCTGATTTGTTCTTCGTTCCCCGGCAACCTAGCGTGGGATAGGCGTCCTGATCAGGGTGACCCTGACCAGAGCCGCCGGGCAGGTCTCAAACGAAGGGGGGTGAGTAATGGTTCTCAAGCTGGAGATCGAGGAGCTGGAGCAGCGGATCGCGCCTAGCGTGAGTCTGGACCTGACGGGCGTTGACGCCGACAAGAACCACGTCAATGTCAACGGCGACCACGTGAATACCAACGGCGACCACGTCAACGCCAATCACCTCCTCTAAACTGCCCTCCTTTAAAGTCCCCGCGGGGGTGTGAGACGTCCGCAGGGCGGGGAAAGGCCACCAATGGCTCCGTGGCCTTTCCCCCTTCAAGAGCCCGGGACGGCTTCTGGTGCTGACGCTCGAGCACCCAAAGCTCCGGAGCGACCTGCGCGTAAGCCAACAGGGCGTGGCAGACGACGCCACCGTTGTCGTCAAAGATCCCGCGACCGGGCGGTTCTTTCGTCTGAGGCAGGCCGAGCAATTCATCGCCCAGCAGCTCGACGGCTCAGCGCCCCTCGATGTCATCAAGCAGCGATTCGAGCAGAAGTTTGGTGCTCCCCTTGCTCCTGAAACCCTCAAAGAGTTCGTCGAACACCTCCGACGGCTCGGCCTCCTGGAGACGGAAAGCAGCCGGGCGGGGTACGGGGCCGGCCCGCGCCGAACCTTTCGCGGGAATCTCCTTTACCTGAGGCTGAAGGCCTTCGATCCCGATCGGCTCCTCGACCGCCTGGTCAAGAAGCTGGGGTTCTTCTTCACGCCC
>QHTD01000424.1 GCA_003220675.1 Candidatus Rokuibacteriota bacterium
TTCCGCGCGTGGGGCCCGACGGTGATCCTCTCCGACGGTGACGTGGTCTTCCAGCCCCGCAAGGTCGAGCGGTCCGGCATCTCTGAGGCCGTGGACGGCCACGTGTTGATTTATATCCACAAGGAAAAGGCGCTGGATGACGTCGAGCAACGCTATCCAGCGCAGCACTACGTTCTTGTGGACGACAAGCCGCGGATCCTGGCCGCGGTCAAGGAGGCCTGGGGCGAGCGCGTCACCACGATCTTTCCGCGCCAGGGCCAGTACGCTCGCGACGCGAAGGCCTATCGTCCGGCTGACGTCACGGTCGAACGCATCGGCGACCTCTTGACTCATGACTTGCCTGAGCTCCTGTTACCGGAGGTGACACGATGAAAGCCACCGAGACGCTCCACGACCGAGGCCAGAGTCTCTGGCTCGATAACATCACCCGCGATTTGCTCGAGACCGGCACGCTCAAGCGCTACATCGACGAGCTCTCCGTGACGGGGCTTACGTCGAACCCGACGATCTTCGACCACGCCATCAAGAACAGCTCGGCCTACGACGCCGCCATTCGGAAGAAGGTCAAGGAAGGCAAGTCGGGCGAGGAATTGTTTTTCGAGCTTGCGCTGGAGGACCTGACCCGAGCCGCCGACCTGTTTCGACCGATCTGGGACCGGACGGCCGGCGTGGACGGCTGGGTGTCGCTCGAAGTGTCGCCGCTGCTGGCTCACGACACCGCCAGTACGCTCGCCGCCGCCAGAGCCCTGCACGCCCGGGCGGGGCGACCCAATCTCCTCATCAAGATCCCCGGCACCAAGGAAGGGCTGCCAGCCATCGAGGAAGCGATCTTCGCCGGCGTACCGATCAATGTGACGCTTCTCTTCTCGCACGAGCACTACCTGGCTGCGGCCGACGCCTTCTTGCGTGGTATCGAGCGACGCGTCGCCGCCGGGCTTTCACCAGAGGTCGGCTCGGTCGCCTCGGTGTTCATCAGCCGGTGGGACGCGGCGGTCAAGGACAAAGTGCCGGAGGCGCTTCGCAATCAGCTCGGCATCGCGATCGCAATGCGGACGTACAAGGCGTACCGCACCCTGCTCGGCTCTCCGCGCTGGCAGCGCGTCTTCAACGCCGGCGCGCGCCCGCAACGCCTTCTGTGGGCCAGCACGGGCACCAAGGATCCCGCCGCGTCCGACATCCTTTACGTCAGGGCGCTCGCCGCGCCGTTCACGGTGAACACGATGCCCGAGGGCACCTTGAAGGCCCTCGCCGATCACGGCGCACTCGGCGGGATGTTGACCGCCGACGGTGGCGACGGCGAGCGAGTGGTGGCCCGCTTCACCGGGGCCGGCATCGATGTGGACGCCCTCGCCAGCCAGCTCCAGGATGAAGGCGCGAAGTCGTTCGTCAGCTCCTGGCGCGAGCTCATGGATGTGATCGCCGGGAAGAGCACCGCATTGGCCAAAGCGAGCTGAGTGCTCACCATGCGCGTGTTGGTCGTCGACGTCGGCGGGACGCACGTGAAGGTGCTCGCCACGGGACAGAAGGCACCGCGGGAGTTTCCCTCGGGGCCGACGCTGACAGCCGCGCAGATGGTCGCCGGAGTCAAGATGGTCGCCGCAGGATGGAAGTACGACGCAGTATCGATCGGCTATCCGGGCCCGGTGCTCCACGGTCGCCCGGTGGCCGAGCCGCCTCACCTCGGCCTGGGCTGGGTCGGATTCGACTATCCGACCGCCTTGGGATGTCCGGTCAAGCTCGTCAACGATGCCGCGATGCAGGCGCTGGGGAGTTACCGGGGCGGCAAGATGCTCTTTCTCGGCCTGGGAACCGGCCTGGGCTCGACCCTCATCGTTGACGGCATCGTGGAGCCGATGGAGTTGGGTCACCTTCCGTACCGGGACGGAACCTTCGAGGTGTACGTCGGGCTGCACGGGTTGCAGGAGCACGGGCTCACGGAATGGCGGCGCGACGTCGAGGACGTCGTCAGCCGTCTGGTCGCCGCGCTCCAGCCCGAGGACGTCGTTCTCGGGGGCGGCAACGTCCACCAACTGGACAAGCTGCCGCCCGGTTGCCGAGCCGGGGACAACGCGAACGCGTTTCTCGGGGGTTTTCGACTGTGGGAGGAATCGCGAGACGGACAGACCGGATCTGAACAAATGAAAGGAAGACCGATGACGGGAACGTTGCCACTGACCGCGCGCCCGGCATGGAAGTCGCTCGAGGCCCACCACGAGAAGATCCGCGACCTCCACCTCCGCACGCTCTTCGCCGACGACGCCAAACGCGGCGAACGGCTGACCGCGGAGGCGGTCGGCATCTATCTCGATTACTCGAAGAATCGCGTCACGGACGACACCCTCGCGCTGCTCCGTCGACTGGCCGAGGAGTCCGGCCTGCGCGAGCGCATCGACGCCATGTTCCGGGGCGACAAGATCAACGTGACGGAAAATCGGGCCGTCCTCCACGTGGCGCTGCGCGCCCCGCGTGGCACGTCGATCGTGGTGGACGGCAAGGACGTGGTGCCCGAGGTCCACGCCGTGCTCGACGCGATGGCCGACTTCTCGAACCGGGTGCGGAGCGGCGCATGGAAGGGGCACACCGGCAAGCGCATTCGCAACGTCATCAACATCGGCATCGGCGGCTCCGACCTCGGCCCCGTCATGGCCTACGAGGCGCTCAGGCACTACAGCGATCGCGCGATGACCTTCCGCTTCGTGTCCAACGTCGACGGGACCGACCTCGTGGAGGCCACGCGCGACCTGAACCCCGCGGAAACGCTCTTCGTCGCCTCGTCGAAGACCTTCACGACGCTGGAGACGATGACCAACGCCGAGAGCGCGCGCCAGTGGCTGCTCGCGGGCCTCGGTGGCGACGTCAAGGCGGTGGCCAAGCATTTCGTCGCCGTCTCCACGAACGCCCAGAAGGTGTCGGAGTTCGGAATCGACACCGCGAACATGTTCGGATTCTGGGACTGGGTGGGCGGGCGCTATTCCATGGACTCGGCGATCGGCCTGTCGACGATGCTCGCGGTCGGTCCCGAGAACTTCCGTGCTCTGCTCGACGGCTTCCACCAGATGGACGAGCACTTCCGCACGGCCCCGTTCGAGCGCAACCTGCCGGTGCTCCTGGGCCTGCTGACAGTGTGGTACACGGATTTCTTCGGCGCCGAGACGGTCGCCGTCCTGCCCTACGAGCAATACCTGAAGCGCTTTCCAGCATACCTGCAGCAGCTGACGATGGAGAGCAACGGCAAGCACGTCACGCTCGACGGGGCCGACGTCAGCTACCCGACCGGGCCCATCTACTGGGGAGAGCCAGGAACCAACGGGCAGCATTCCTTCTACCAGTTGATCCATCAAGGGACCCGTCTCATCCCCTGTGATTTCATCGCCTTCGGCCATGCCCTGAGCCCGCTCGGCCGGCACCACGACATGCTGCTGGCGAACGTGTTCGCTCAGACCGAGGCATTGGCCTTCGGCAAGCCGCGGGCGCAAGTCAAGGCCGAGGGCACGCCGGACGGCCTTGTTCCTCATCGCGTCTTCCAGGGTAATCGTCCCTCGAACACGATCCTCGCCGAGCGGCTGACGCCCGAGACGCTCGGAAAGCTGGTCGCGCTCTATGAGCACAGCGTGTTCACCCAGGGCGTCATCTGGAACGTCGACTCGTTCGATCAGTGGGGGGTCGAGCTGGGCAAGGTGCTCGCCCAGCGGATCATTCCGGAGCTCGAGAACCAGACGGAGCCCACGCTCGGCCATGACAGCTCGACGAACAACCTCATCCGGCGCTATCGGAAGAGCAGGAATACGAGGTGACGGACATGGGCACCGTCAAAGAGCGACAACTGCAGAAGATGAAGACACATCCCGGGTTTATTGCGGCGCTGGATCAAAGCGGCGGCAGCACGCCCAACGCGCTGCGTGCCTATGGAATCAAGGAAAATGCGTGGTCCAACGAGGAAGAGATGTTCGCGATCGTGCATCAGATGCGTACGCGCATCATGACCAGCCCGAGCTTCACCGGGGAGCGGATACTTGCCGCCATCCTGTTCGAGAACACCACGGACAGGGACGTCGAGGGGCAGCCGAGCGCGGACTATCTGTGGAATGTGAAACGAGTTGTGCCATTTCTGAAAGTGGACAAGGGCCTGGCAGCGGAGAAATCTGGTGTCCAGTTGATGAAGCCGATGCCCGAGCTTGCTGCGCTGCTCGA
Source organism: Candidatus Rokuibacteriota bacterium (assembly GCA_003220675.1). Taxonomy (GTDB): domain Bacteria; phylum Methylomirabilota; class Methylomirabilia; order Rokubacteriales; family CSP1-6; genus 20CM-2-70-11. The sequence continues at coordinate 4,192 of QHTD01000424.1, forward strand.
CAAGGCCAACGCGAAGCGCATCTTTGGAACAAAGATGCGCTCGCTCGTCACACAGGCCAACGGAGCGGGCATCAAGGATATCGTGACCCAGCAGTTCGAAGCAGCTCGCCAGATCATCGCGGCGGACCTTGTGCCGATCGTCGAGCCGGAAGTGGATATTCACTGCCCGGAAAAAGCCGAGGCCGAAGAGCTGCTCAAAGCGGCCATCCGCGAGGAGCTCAACCGACTGACCGCGGATCAGCTGGTCATGCTCAAGCTCACCCCACCGGAGAAGGACGACCTCT
>QHTD01000129.1 GCA_003220675.1 Candidatus Rokuibacteriota bacterium
CGCACGTTCCCGCACGCGATGGGCATGGCGACGCACGGCATGACATCGCCGTAGGCGCTGATGTAACAGGCGTTATGCGAGGCGCCACAGGGAACCTCGTCGAGGTCCTGGCGCACTGAAGGCGACTCGCAAGCCTCCCGCTTTCCGAGGTGAGGATTCAGTGCGGGATCCTGCAAGACCTGAGTGAGGTCCTTCCGCGTGATCCTCAGCTTGAACGGCGATGTATCCCCGTCGTTCTTCGCCGTGATCATCGGGTCGAACCCCCAGAGCACCCCGAGGCGTTCGGCGAGCGCGCGGATCTCTTTGTACTGCCCCACGTTCTGCTTCATGAGAGGACAGTTCAGCTTGACGGTGACCCCGGCGTCCCTGAGCAAGGCGGCGCCCTCGAGAGAACGCTCGAGGGAGCCCGGGACCTTGGTGACCCAGTCGTGAACGGCCGGATCGGCGCTGTAGATGCTGATATCGACCTGGCGCACGGCGAGCGCCCGGAGCCGCGCCGCCTTTTCCGGCGTGATCAGCAGCGCGTTCGATTTCAGGCGGACATCGAAGCGAAGCCGCCGCGCGTGCTCGATCAGCTCGAAAAGATCCTTCCTCAGGAAGACCTCGCCGCCGCTGAACGTGAGATAGAGCGTCCCGGCTCGGGCCACGTCGTCGAGGAGCGCCTTGAGCTCGTCCGTCGTCAGCTCCGGGCGCCGCTCGATTACCCGGTAGCAGTGAATGCACCGCTCGTTGCAGCGCATGGTGAGGTCGATGTGGACGGAGAGCGGGATGTGGAGCCCCACGCTCCTTTGAAAGAGCCAGGAGGTCAGATCGGGCATCGCGCTCGGACTCAGGACTTGGGCGCCTGCCCGCACGCGCCGCCCACGACCTTCTTGCAGGCCAGGGCCGTGGTCTCGAACACCTCCTGGCTCAGGATCTCCGGCGGCTCGTACTTCCGTTTGCCGCTCTGACCCCCGCGCCCTTCCAGGTTCCGCTCGTCGCGCTTTTCCATGTCCTCCTCCTGCTCTACGGCGCTTGCTGAAGAGTCTCCGATACGGTCAAGAGCCCGCGTTCACGAAGCTTCGCGATGAAGGCCATCGTGTCCCGCTCGGCCCGCTCCGGGTCCACGTCGAACTCCTCGCAAATCCTGGCGACGATCGCGCTCACCGCGGTCTTGCCGTCCGCCGACTCCCAGATCAGCGTCCCGACCGCGTTCAGGCTGTTCAGCGTGCTGTCGTCAGGGCAGAGGACGGCCGCCTCGCCGTCGTAGACCCGCCACGCTGTCCGGGGACTTTGCGTCAGATACGCCTCAGGCATTCCGGATCACCTCCCAGAACCCCGGGTCGGGTCGAAACGAGAGATCGAAGCACGGGACGGCCTCGACGAGGTCCGCCGCGATCCGAAAGACCGCTGCCGTGACGTCCGCTTCCCTGGCGAAGAACAGGACGTTCGGGAGCAGCCGCGCGAGGGCCTCCTTGGGCCCGAGGGCCTCGACGGCGTGTCGGCCCCCGTGGTGCAGGAAATAAATCCCGATGAGTGGGGCGGCACGATCCTCTCCCGCTAGAGCGAGCTCGCCCCGGAACGGAGTGCCGAAGCACATGGCATACCCCTCGGCGATTCGCACAATGGACAGCTCGTCGCTCAGGAGCGTGGCGTCCGTGGAGAGTCGCGCGACGGTCGTCTTGCCGCTGCCCGAGGGCCCGCAGAACAGATACGCCGCGCCGTCCCGGACGAGGCTTGCGGCGTGCACAACGAGCCCACGCGTCTCGACGAGAGCGAGGGAGTAGAGGATCCGCAAGAAGCTGTTGATGGAGACGTCGTCGGGACTGGTCAGCGTGAGGTCGGCCGTCCGCTCGCTGACATCGACGGTCCCCGCGAAGTCGTGTCGCCTCACGCTAAAGCGGGCAGGACCTCCGTCGCGCCTCACGACGACATCTTTCGAGAACGGCACGCCTCCCGACGGCGGGCTGATCTCGATGCGCCAGTCGGCGGGCCCTGTCGAGAGAAACCCCTCATATCGGTCACGGACGACGGTGGCGACGTCCGGGTCCCGAGTGATAACCGCGGTGCGAAGACCGGCGATTCCGATGCTCAACTCAACCACGGAAGGATCATCGCACAGGGGCAACGGCCGGAAAAGGCAAAAGGCTACGGCTTGACGGCAAAGGCGACGAGGGACGGCCCCCAGTACCACTGGCAGAGGTCGGCGACGAACCGCGCCGCGGTCACGAACGCGGACTTCGCCACGCGGAAGGGCCAGCCCTTCGGGTGGTCCGCCTTCCCGCACCAGAGCTTCACGCCGCGAAACCCGGCCCTTTCAAGCGTCATGGCCAGCGTTCTCGGTGGGAAGTTCATGAGATGCGTCCCGATATAGAACCAGGATGGGCGGATTCTTCCGCGGAGGAGATTGAAGTTCGCGTTGGGGACTTGAACGATGAAGATACCACCCGGACGGAGAACGCGAAAGATCTCGTCGAGAGTCTGAAGGGGGTTCGGGACGTGTTCGAGCACGCTGACCATCGTGACGACATCGAACGCGCCATCGGGAAAGCGCGCGTCGAACAGGGTCCCCTGGTGCACGGAAAGTCCAAGGCGGTCCCTGGCATACCGCACCGCATTCAAGGAGAGGTCGACGCCGCAGGGCTCAAATCCACGCTCTTTCGCCATGGACAGCAAGAGCCCGAACGAGCATCCGACGTCTAGCAATCTTCCACGCGCTCCGTGAGCCACGAGCTCATCCAGGATCTCGCGAAAGACCGGCGCACGTGACCGCCGCGTCCAGGCAAGCTCGGAGGCGAACGGGGGGTCGCTTTCGCCGACATCGTAATCGAGGTAAAGAGAACAGAGCTCGCTCTCCCCGGGGAGAGGGTCGATAAAGACCAGGCCGCAGTTTGCGCACTGGAGAACAGTGGTCGCGGTCTGCGCCAAGACGAAACGAGCCCGAGCGTCGCCACACACCAGACATCGCCGCAAAGGCCGCGAGGCGTCCATTAGCCCCCGGCCACGAGCTCGCCGCGCTCCACGCGTATCACTCTCCCCGTTCCACGGACGAGAATCAAGGTGCGACCGTATACTCAGGCAGCGGTCATGCACGGCTGGCACACGATGCCGTACACCTTCCTCCGGGGCGCCGCCCGGGCTTTCGAGCTCGCGAGCAGCGCCTTGACGCATCTCGCTGCGGGAACGCTGCGACTCCAAGACCTGCGGGGAGCGATCGTCAACGCCTGGGAGGAGTTCGGTCGCAGCGAAGAGTTGATCCGCTCGGGCCTGATGCCCTGGGAGCGCGCTTTGTATGATCGCTTTCTGAAGGTCGAGGATCGGATTCTCGTGGTCGGGTGCGGCACGGGGCGCGATCTGATCGCGCTGCTCAAGCTCGGGTATCGTGTCGAGGGCCTCGACGTCGGCCCTCGCGCCATCGCCCTGGCTCGTCGCATCCTCGAAAAGGAAGGTCTCTCGACAGAGCTCCACACGGGCCCGATCGAGGCCGTCGCGCTTCCGGGGAGCTTTGACGTGTTTACCTTCTCCTGGTTCTGCTACGGTTACATCCCGCAGGCGGACACCCGCATCGGCGTGCTCCGCAAGGTCAAGGCTCACCTGAACCCCGGGGGGCGGGTCCTGATCAGCTACGTCCCCGCCGAACGGCTGTCGCGATCGCTCGCGATTGGGCTCACGCGGTTCGCGGCCCGCCTCACGCGGTCCGACTGGCGCCCGGAACTCGGCGACGTCATTGGTCGGGCCGCCGGCGACCGGCATGCCATCCACTACGAGCACCAGTTCCGGGAAGGCGAGCTCGAGAACGAAGCCAGCGCCGCGGGCTTGACGGTCGTCTTCCACGAACGGCGCGACGTTGGGACAGCCGTGTTGATGGACTAAGCGACGAGCAGGCGACCTTACCGGTGTCGGTGGCCAGGGGCGCGCTGGACGGTCTCAAGATTTTTCTTCGCAATCAAGGAATGGGGGTCAAGTCTCAACGCCGCCTCGTACGCCGCTTCAGCGTCAGGATAGCGACCGAGAAATGCGAAGGCGTTCCCGAGGTTGATGTGGGCGTCCACGGATCGTGGATCCAGGGAGAGCGCGCGCTGGAACGGGCCGATGGCCTTCTCAGGCTGCTCGAGTTTCAGATATGCCAAGCCGAGGTTGTAGTGCGCATCGCTGCGTGCCGGGTCGACGGCGATGGCGTCTTGATACGCTGCGATCGCTTCTCCGTAGCGCTTCTCGGAGGCGAGGTGAAGGCCCCTGACGAGCTGGTAGGCGTATCGGACCTCGACTGGGTCGGGATCGAACGTGAGGGAGGTCCGATACTCATCCCCGGCCTCCGGGTAGCGTCCCCGGATCTGATGAATCATGCCGAGCTTGTAATGCACGTTCGCGAGCGACCGGCGATTCGCGTTCCACACGTGGTGCGGATCCACGACGATGGCCTGGCGGTACAGCGCCTCTGCTCGATCGTACGCTTGCCGCTCGAACGCCATCTCGGCCAAATGGTAAGCGGCCTTCACGTTGGTGGGATACTCGCGGTACGTGGCGCTCCAGAGGGCGTCGTCGCTCCGCCACTCGCCGTTCCGCTGCCACGAGAGCCCCGCCCACCAGCACCCGAGCCCGACCAGCACTGCCGCCGCAATCCGCTGAAGGGCCCGCGCGCGCACGGCAAGAGGAAACGACGCCAAAGCCAAACACCACCCCACCGACGGGAGGTACAAGAACCGCTCGCCGATGATGGCGCCGATCGGGATGATGTTCGCCACCGGGAGCAAGGTGATCGCGGTCCAGCCCACGCCCATCACCAGGCCGGGCTGGCGTTGCCGATTGACCAGCGAGACCAGGACGATCACGCCGATCCCGCCAAGCGCCGCCAACACCGATGGGTCCCAGAGCGTGGTGGCCAGGATGAAATCCGGATAGTCCGGGCTCAGCCGGACAGGAGCCACGAGGAGTCCGACGTAATATCCGAAGGCCTTCACCATGGTCCAGAGCCGAGTGGAAAGGTCCAATCGAGAGAGAATGCCGGATTGTCCGCTGGACACGATGCCGCCCAGCACCAGGCTACGCATCCCCGCATAGCACAACACGGCGAGCGCGGGGAAGACGAGCCGGCGCCACGGCTGGCGTTTCCATACGACATACAACCCCAAGAGGACTGGCAAGGTTGCCGCAGATTCCTTGGAGAGTAGGGCCAGCAACAACACGGCGGCGCTCAAGCGGTCCTTTCCTCTGAGCCAGAGCCACCCGGCGCCAAGCACGCCGGCCGCCGCCAGCAGCTCCGTGCGGCCCACGATCATATTGACCGCCTCGGTATGGACCGCGTGGACGGCAAAGAGAGCCGAGGACAACGTCGCCAGCCAGAACGAAGCCAACGCCTCCCACACCATCCACCACACGAGCACCGTCACGAGCGCGTGCACGACCACATTGGTCAGGTGATAGCCGAACGGGTTGTCCTTCCATACCGAATGATCGAGCGCGAAGCTCGTCATCGTGATGGGCCGGTACAACAAAACCTCTTTCTCGTAGGGTGTCTGCGCCCAGTAATTCGAGACAAACAAGCGCGGAATGCTGGAGACGCTGCGAATGAGAGGATTGTGGAGCACCAAGGGCTTGTCGTCGAAAAGAAAGGAGCCGTTGAGCGAATTCGCGTGCAGCGCGAAGGCGAGCGCCCCACAGAGGAGGCTGGCGAGGAGAGGTGCCTTCAACGTTGCGGGCCTTGAGCGATTATAACCTCGAGGCGTCCGCGTCGAGGCTACTGCCGCTGGTGCAGGACGAAGTGGTCCTCGTCGACGGGCCGACCGTTCAGGGAGATCTTCACCGTCCAGAGCCCGGTGAGGTTGTGCTGGGTGATGTAGGTCCCGGCCACCGGCAGCGTCGCCACGACCACGCTCTCCCCTTTTCGCCCCCAGCCGGCGCGCTTGACCCCGTGTTGCTGGCCTTGCACCTCCACCGTCGCCACCGTTGCCCGCGCCTCGGGCGTGACGAAGGCCTGCGTCATCGTCTGATAGACGTGGCCATCCGGAGACACGAACGTGAGCTGCGTCCAGTAGGTCCCCGCCAGCCCCGACCAGACGACACAAACGTAGAGACCCTGCAGATCGTCCAGCACGAACTCACGCCGCCCCGGCTGGCAGACCGTCTCTTCGCGGTCGCCAAAGAACACCTCGCGCACCTGCACGGTCGGAGGCGCGCCCTCCGCGGCCTTCGGTCGCCCATCGAGCGTGACCGCTATGGCGCACAGGAGCAGGAGGATCCCCGCCACGCCCCGGACAATGTTCCGTCTGCTCGCCATATGCCCTCCCTAGAATGGCGTCGTGTAGGTGTAGATGTGGCCGTTGGTGGCCCCGACGTGGATGCTGCTGGTGTCCCAGTTGAAGGTCGGGTCGCCCATCGTGCCCGAGACCCCGGTCGCCGGCATCTGGGCCGCGTCGCTGCCGTTGCTCACGAGGAGCCGGTGCACCTTGCCGTCGGAGCCCCCGATGTAGAGGTTGCCCGCGCCGTCATCGACCGGAGCCGACACGGTCGGGGTCCCCGTCAGCTGCACAACACCAGTACCCGAACCCCAGGCGGAGGTCGGGGTGAACGTCGAGCCGTCGAAGGAGACCGAGTGCACCGTCGCGGTCCGACTGAAGATGATCTGGTCCGGCGACCCCACGCTGGCGGAGACCCAGCTGAGCGGCCACGGCATGCCCTTGATCGCGCCGGCCCCGCTGCTGGGCGTGTGACTGGAGAACGTGCCGTCGCTGACCTTGATCGCCTTCAGCGTCCCCGCATTGGTCCCCACGTAGATGAAGGCCCCGTCGGCGTTCGGGACCGGGGAGCTGTCGACGTCGTTGAAGGTCCAGGTCGCGGTGCCACCGGCGAGCGCACCAGTCGACGCGTTGAGCTTCCACACGCTCGGCTGGCCGATGCCTCCCGCCGCCCGGCTCGTCACCCAGACGACGTTGTTGGTGTAATCCACGTAGGGCGTCGACGAGATGATGTCCATGTTGCCTGGAGCGAACGTCCAAACGATCGTGCCCCCGCCGGCTGCCGCCGCGGCGCCGTTCAGGGCGTAGACCTTGTTGTTGATCGCGTTGCCGGTGTTACTGGTGCCCACGAAGACCACGTCGCTGGTCACTCCGCCGGTGAACGTCAGTGGCTTGAGCGCCTGAATCCAGACCCCCGCCCCGCCCTGGAGGGTGGTCCCAAGCGACGCGCTCTTCCACACCTGGGCGCCGGTGGCCGAGTTCACCGCGTAGAGGAATCCATCCTGCGAGCTGACGTAGGCGATATTCACCCCGCTCCCGGCTGGAGTGCGGTAACCGGCGGGAAGGATCGACGGGCGCGACTGGATCGGTCCACCGGTGGGGAACGGCGCGAAGCCCGACGCCCGCGTGCCGTTCGCGTCGGCCATGCTATGGAAGTAGTCGTCGTTCGAGCCCGAGACCACGACGTTGCTCCACGGGTCAAGACCGGGCGGGGCCATACTGGCCGCGGTCGTCGCGTAGCTCCACTGGGTTGCGACGGGGGCGGCCGGGGTGGTATCGATTGCGATGCCGGGCGAGTAGCAACTCGCCGCGTTCGAGAAGACCTTGTAGTAGTAGGTGGTCGCATTGGCGAGGGACGTCTGGAGGAGCTCCGTCGCTGAGCCGACGAACTGCACGACGCCCGTCCCGAGCGAACCACCGGTGTTACCCGCGGTGTAGGTCGTCCCGTCGGTCGGCTTTTCACCGGCGAA
>QHTD01000130.1 GCA_003220675.1 Candidatus Rokuibacteriota bacterium
AAGAGGCGGACGTCCCGCAGAAACCTCAGGAGATCGGCCGGCGCGTCCACCGGTCGCGCCCCGCGCGCCTAGTGGACTTCCAACGAATTCGGACTAAGACTCACGGCGGACTCGAGGTGCCGGGCCAAATAACGAGCCAGACAAGGCCCGAGGGAGGAGCCGACCGGAGCGTACGCTGACGCGCGCGTGATCTCGCCCACGGTCAACATGCGCAAGCATGTTGAGGTCCTCATTCGGCGACGACCGAGAACGAAGTCTGGCGAAGTTAGTTGAAACGGCACTAGGTGGCCACGCGGCGGAGGAGCGCGTTGCGAAACGCATACGGGTGTTGACCGGCGGGCGCCCTCGCGAGCCGCGCGAGCGCCTGGAGGATCGTCGCGCGCTCGTCGTCGCTGAGCTCGTACTGGGCCAGGAGGGCGTTCGGTGAGCGCTGCAGCTCGACGAGAAAGTCCGGATCGCTCATCGCGCGGCCCACCAGTTCCCGCAGCCCCTGTGCCATGTCGCGAGGAATCATATCAATTTCCTCGCCACTTTGATAGGCTTCGCCGCATGCGGCGCACGCTACGCGTCCTGGTCGTGGAGGACGAGCGCCGCGTACGCCTCCTGCTCAAGCACGCGCTCCGGCGAGCCGCGCTGGGGCTCGTAACCGCGTCGCTCGTCCTCGCGGCCGCGCCGCGCGCGACGGCCAACGAGCCGCGCGTCGTTGGGATCGGCCTCCTGGCCAACGAAGCCACGCCCGAGTCGGGGCCGGTGCTCCGTCGGGTCCTGCGCGAGCTCGGCTGGGTCGAGGGGCGGAACACCAAGACGTGGTACCGCTACGCCCAGGGGAAGTTCGAGCTCTTCCCCGGCCACGCGCAGGAGCTCCTCCGCGTCGGCGTGCACGTCATCGTGGCCGCGGGCCCGCCCGCCATCGAGGCCGCGCGCCAGGCGACGAAGACGGTCCCCATCGTCGTCGCGACGACCGACGATCCCGTTGCCAACGGACTCGTCGCGAACGCGCGCCGTCCGGGCGGCAATCTCACGGGGCTGAGCCTCTTTGTCCCCGAGCTCGCGCGACGCCGGCTCGAGCTCCTGAAGCACGCGGTGCCGCGCGCCACGCGCCGAAGACGGTCCCCATCGTCGTCGCGACGACCGACGATCCCGTTGCCAACGGACTCGTCGCGAACGCGCGCCGTCCGGGCGGCAATCTCACGGGGCTGAGCCTCTTTGTCCCCGAGCTCGCGCGACGCCGGCTCGAGCTCCTGAAGCACGCGGTGCCGCGCGCCACGCGCGTCGCTGTGCTCTGGAACCCGTCCAACCCGACCGCCGCCCTCGAACTCGAGGAGACGCAGGTCGCCGCGCGCACGCTCGGCGTCGAGCTGGCCCCGGTCGAGCTCCGCGAGGACGCCGAGTTCAGGGCGGCGCTGGACAGGGTCAAGGGCGGAAACGCGGGCGCCCTGGTCGTGCTGGCCGACACGGTCACGGTGGCGCGGCGCCGCGACCTGGCGAAGTTCGCGGCAAAGAGCCGGCTACCGGCGGTCTATCCGCTCGGCGAGTTCGTGGACGCCGGCGGTCTCTTGGCTTACGGTCCCACCTGGACCGAGGCGTTCCACAGCGTGGCGATCCTCGTCGACCGGATCCTCCGCGGCGCCCGACCTGCGGAGCTTGCGGTCGAGCGGCCGACGCGTTTCGAGCTTCTGGTGAACCTCCGCGCTGCAAAGACGCTCGGCCTCGCCATCCCCTCGTCCCTGCTCACCCGAGCGGACCGCGTGATCCAGTGAGGTGGCGCGACCCGGAACTCTGGCGAGTCGGCTGCGCCGGCGCGGAGCACGAAGAGCCCCGGGGCCGCTCGAGCCGAGCGGACCTGGGAGTGGTCATCGCGGAACCCGTCGCCCGGGTTCCGATGTCTAAAGGGGAGCGGTTTCTCAGTCAAGTCGAGGAGGGCCGACGATGCGTCGAATATTAGTGTCGGTCGCGGTCGCGGCGCTGCTGCTCGGCGGGGGTCGGGCGCGAGCGGAGATCTATGCGGCCGAGAGTCTCAATCGCTACTTCACGATCGAGTGGCAGGTCGCGCGGAGCGCCAAGGGGCCTGTGATCGAGGGCTACGTTCACAACAAGCAGGACATTCCCGTCGTCCGGATGGTCCTCGCGATCGAGCGGGTCGATAGCGCCGGTCAGGTCGTGGGCAGCTCGACCGCCTGGGTGCTCGGCGTCCCCCCGGGGAACCGCGCTTTCTTCCAGGCGAAGACGACCGAGGCCGTCGGCTATCGCGTGAGGGTCCTCAACTTCGATTGGGGTCCCCGCGGGCGGTAGTCATTCCCCCATGAGGATCACCGTGTAGCCGCGCGCGGCGAGTCGCCGCGCCGTGACGACGGCCTCCGCGTGGCTGGCGAAGCGCCCGACACGCACACGGTAAATCGTGCGTCCGCCGACTTCCGCCTGTCGGACGTTCGCCTCAGCCCCCGCACTTCCGAGCTCACGCTGGAGCGTCACCGCTCTCTCCTGAGCACTGAACGCTCCCACCTGGACCGTGAAGGCACGCTCCCGCGACGTCGGTGCAAGCGTCGACCCACCGATCACGCGCAAGCGCACGGGGATCACACCCTGCCCGGTCGCGCCGAGGACGCGTGCGGCGGCGTAGGAGAGGTCGAGGATGCGCTTGTCGACGAAGGGTCCGCGGTCGTTGACCCGCACCTCGGCAGTGCGATGGTTGTTGAGGTTCTCGACGATCAGCCACGTGTTGAAGGGGAGCGTTTGGTGCGCGGCGGTCATCTCCATCATGTCATACACCTCGCCGCTGGCTGCGCGGCGGCCGTGGTACGGGTTTCCGTACCAGGACGCGAGCCCCGTCTCCTCGTAGCCGATGCGAGCAGCCGGCGGGGAAGGCGCGATCACGACACGCGGTCGTGCGCATCCCGCCAGCAGGACGATGGCGACTGCAATTCCGGCAAGTCCGAAGCGCCGCACTATGGCCAGAGGTAGCGCATCGGAGCCCTTCGAGTCCAGAAGTTTCCGGCGTATCATGACGCCCCGTGATGACCACCGAGAACTGGTTCGAGGCGTTGACGGCGGAGTTGCTCGCGCAGAGCCCCTTCCGGCGCTCGGAATACTTCACGCGCTTCGCGTCGGGCGCGCTGAGCCGCGAGCAGGTCTGGGCGCACATCTCCCAGCACTACCTCCTGATCGCCTGGTTCCCGCGGATCTTCAGCGGTATCCACACCCGCTGCGACGACGTCGAGGTTCGCAAGGACTGCGCCCACCACCTGCTCGTCGAGGATCTGGGCTACTTCGAAGGCCGGGTGGGCGGGACGCCCGACCACGATGAGCTATACCGCCGGATCGGCGACGACCTCGGCTACTCACGCGAGGCGTACGAGCGCATCGTGCCCGGGTCCGAAATGGCAGCGATCATCGCCTTCTTCCGGCGGCTGGCCGACGAGATTCCCTGGAGCGCCTCCCTCTGTGCGACGGCGTTGCTGGAGGAGGAAGTCGTCGAGATCGCGCAGACCGTCGGCCGAGCGCTCGTCCAGCATTACGGTGTCCGCCCCGAGTGGGGTGGCATGAACTACACGGTCCACGAGGCGATTGAGAAGGAGGAGTCGGGCGAGACGAAGAAGACCATCCTCAAGCACCTGCGCACACCCGACGACCGACGGGCGGCCGAGGACGCGATGCGGGAGATGCACCGGCTGCTCGAGGCCTACGCTCAGGGCTTGGCCCGCCGGCACCTCTCCCCCTGAGCCGCTCGTCAGCGGTGGCGTCCGTCGACGCCGCGGTCGAAGGTCCAGGTGACCGGGCCTCGCTGGCGACGAAGCGCCTCGCGACATTCCTTGGTGGCGGGCTCGTCCACCGCATCGCCCTCCGCCGTGAGCACGACACCGTAGGCCTCCCGCGCTGCCGCCCGCGTGACCTTGCGGTCCAGCACGTCGGCGAGGACCCGCTCGGGATCGCGGTCGAGCGGGTCACCGTACCCGGCCCCGCCGGCCACGTACTCCCAGACCTGGTCCCCCGGCTGCAGCACGATCATCTTCTTCGACGGGAGGTCCTCGCGAGACCCGTCCTTGCGGAGAATGAACGCTCTCCCGGAGCCGCCGGGTGCGCCGCCGTCGAGCCCCCAGGGCGACGACGAGAAACGCTCGCCCCGGTGCGACACCATGACGTCGGCGGTGGTGGCCTCGAAGACCTTCTCCAGCCCGAGGCCGCCGCGGCACCGCCCTGCCCCGCCCGAGTCCGTCCAGAGGCGGACGCGCGGGATCCGCAGCGGGAAGCTCATCTCCACCGACTCCACGGGGATGTTCATGCAGTTCGACACATCGGTCTCGATGACGTCGATGCCGTCCTTGTCCGGGCGCGCCCCCATCCCGCCGGCGGCCAGCTCGCTGGCCACGAAGGGTCGGCCAGTTTGGGGGTCGCGGCCCCCGAAGGCCATCACGAGCAGCGTCCCCGAGCTGGCCGCCGGCATGCGTCCCGGCAGGGCGCGGACCAGCGCGCCCAGGATCGCGTCGGCGATGCGCTTGATGGTCGCCGTGCGGCAGCTCACCGGCGCGGGCGGTTTCGGGTTCACCACCGTCCCCTCCGGCAGCACCGCGTCGACGGCGCGGAAGCAGCCCCCGTTGTTGGGGATGGACGCGTCCGAGATGGCGCGGACCGCGTAGTACACCGCCGACATCGTCGAGGCCGGCACCGAGTTGAACGGCCCCTTGACCTGTGAATCCGTTCCCGTGAAGTCGAACGTCATGGAAGAGCCGCGCACGCGCACCGTCACCGCGATCCTCACGCGCCGCCCGAGCTCCACGCCGTCGTCGTCCAGATAGTCCTCGAACGCGTACTCGCCGTCGGGAATCGCCTCGATCTGGCGCCGCGTGAGCCGCTCGGCCCGCGTGAGCAGCTCCGCGATGTAGTCGAGCACGGTCTGGGCGCCGTGGGTGGCGAAGAGCTCCCGCAGCCTGAGGCCACCCAGCCGTCCCGCCGCGACCTGGGCCATGAGGTCGCCGGTGAACACCTCCGGCAAGCGCACGTTCCGGGCGAGCAGACCGAAGAGGTTGTCGTCCAGCGCCCCGGCCCGGAAGAGCTGCGTAGGCGGGATGATGATGCCCTCCTGGTAGAGCTCGGTGGCGTCGGTCGGCACGCTTCCTGGCGTGCGCCCGCCCACGTCCTGGTGATGGCACATCGTGCACGCCAGCGCCGCGGGGCGCCCCTCCGCGAAGACCGGGACGGCGAGCGTGATGTCCGGCAGGTGCGTGCCGCCGTCATAGGGATCGTTCAGCAGAAAGGCGTCGCCGTCCTGCATGCGCTCGGGTGGAAACGCGCGCACGATCCGCTGCGCCGCGAACTGCAGCGCGCCCAGGTGGATGGGGATGGCCGCCGCCTGCGCGATGGTCTCTCCCTGGACGCTGAAGAGCGCCGCCGAGGCGTCGAGACCTTCCTTCACAATCGGCGAGGCCGCACTCTTGAGCAGCGTGAGCTCCATCTCGTCGGCGATGGCGTCCAGGCGGTTGCGCAGCACCTCGAGCAGGACGGGGTCGATGGCGACGCCGCTCATGCGGTCACACCTCTCCTGAGACGCAGGTTGCCGGAACGGTCCACGAGCGCCGTGTGTCCCGGCGGGATCACCGTCGTGGTGTCCGCCTGCTCGACGATGGCCGGGCCCGATACGCGGGCCCCGACGGCGAGTCGCGCGCGGTCGTAGAGGGCCGCCGCGACGAAGCCATCGGGCGCGAAGTAGGCACGGCGCTCACCGACGCGCGCGTCGTCTGCGGCGCCGCCCGCGGGCGCCGCTGGGCGCACCACCGGCCGCGGAAGGGGGTAGTCGTGTACGGCGCGGAAGTTCACGAACTCCGTCGGCTGCTGCGTGCGCGCATAGCCGTAGACCCGGTCGTGCACCGCGTGGAAGGCGCGCACGATCTCGGGTACGCGCTCGGCGGCGACCGGAGCGACGATGGGCACGGGGAGCTCGTAGGCCTGGCCCACATAACGCATGTCGGCGGAGTAGGCGACACTGACTCGGTCCGCTGGGACACCTTCCTCCCGCATCCGCGCTCGCCCGGCAGCGTCCAACTCGGCGAGGCATCGGTTGACGGCATCCAGATCCGCGGCGTCCGTGGGCGCCGCGAGCGTCCGCGCGTGGTGGTGCTCGATGGCCGCGGCCAGGAGGCCGAAGGCCGCCAACACCCCGGGCGCCTCGGGGACGATGACCTCGGTCATGCCCATCTCCTCAGCGAGCCGGACGCCGTGCACCGGTCCCGCCCCGCCCAGAACCACAAGCGCGAACTGACGCGGATCGTATCCGCGCTTGATCGTCACGAGGCGGATCTGGTCGGCCATGCGCGCGGTGATGACGCGATGGATCCCGGCCGCCGCCGCGATCGTGTCCAGGCCCAGGCGGCGGCCGATGCCGGCGACGGCGCGCTCGGCAGCGCCCACGTCGAGGGTCATCAGCCCCCCCGCGAAGCGCTCTGGATTCAGATAGCCGAGGATCAGACTGGCATCGGTCACCGTCGCCTGGTCACCCCCGCGCCCATAGCATGCAGGACCAGGCTCGGCGCCCGCGCTCCGGGGACCCACGCGAAGGCCCCCAGCCCCGTCGATCCACGCGATGCTGCCCCCGCCGGCGCCGATCGAGCTCACGTCCACCATGGGGGTGCGCACGGGATACGGCCCGATCCAGCCCTCGCTGGCGATGAGCGGCTCGCCGCCCCTCACCATCGCCACATCGTTGCTCGTGCCACCCATGTCGAGCGAGACGAAGTCGCGGACCCCCGAGCGCTCGGCGGCGAACCTGGCGCCGATCACGCCGCCCGCCGGGCCCGAGAGGAACAGCGTCACCGGCTCCTGCGCCGCGAGCGCGGCCGAGACGATCCCGCCCCTCGAGCGCATGACCAGCGGCACGGCGGGGACGCCGAGGCCGCGCAGGGTCTCCGCAAGCCCCGCGAGGTAGCGCTTCACCACCGGGCCCAGGTAGGCGTCGAATGCGGTGACGCACAGGCGCTCGTACTCGCGAAAGGTCGGATCCACCTCGCACGAGAGCGACACGCTGAGCTCCGGCGCCACCTCTCGGCAGATCTCGCGCGTGCGGCGCTCGTGGGCGGGATTGACGAACGAGAACAAGTAACACACGGCGACGGCCTGCACGCCCTGCGCGCGTAACGCTGCCACCTCCGCCCGCACCTGGTCCTCGTCGAGCGGCACGAGCACGGCGCCGCGCGCGTCCAGGCGCTCGCGGACGCCGACGCGGCGCCGGCGGGGTACCAGGAACGTCGGCGTCTCGACCTCCATCTCGAGGTCGTACATGCGCGAGCGCTTCTGCCGCCCGAGCTCGAGCACGTCCTCGAAGCCCGCGGTGGTCAGGATGGCTGTCACCGCCCCCTTCTGCTCGAGCACGGCATTGGTGGCCACGGTGGTGCCGTGGATGAAGCGCTCGACGCTACCGGGCGCGGCGCCCGTCTGCGCCAGGATCCTCCGGACCGCGGCGCCGATGCCGTCGAGCAAGTCCTTCGGCGTGGTAGGGACTTTGGTGAGCACCAGGCGACCCTCGCGGTCGAGGGCCACGATGTCGGTGAATGTGCCGCCGATGTCGACGCCGATCTGCACGGTTCTCCTCCCGGCCGCAACACGTTACCACGGCTCACGCGATGCTCGCGGGCGGGTGGCGGTGGAGGGTGGCGCGCTCGAACGCGTACGCCAGGCGGATGAGTGCCGGCTCGCTCCATGCGCGGCCCAGGAAGGTCAGCCCGACCGGTGCTCCCTCGGCGGTGTAGCCAGCGGGCACGATGACGCTCGGGTAGCCCGCCTTGGCACCGATCGCCGCGCCGGTCCATCCGGGAAAGACGAGCGTGTCGAGGCGCTCGCGCTCCATCACAGGGTCGATGCCCTCGGTCCGCGAGAGCCGGATGTCCTCGGCCCGGCTCACGACGTACGTCGGCGCCCTGAGCCCGCTCGTCGACTGCGCGGCGAGCAGAAGGGTCTGGCCGAAGCGCAGCATCTCGCGCGGCCGGGCCTCGTTGAAGCGGATGAGGTCGCGCAGGGACCTGATGGGCGAGGCCGCGCCGAGCTCGGCGAGATACCGGTTCAGGTCGCGCTTGAACTCGTAGAGCGTCACGTCGGAGCGGAAGTCTGCCACCGCGCGAGCCGTCGGGATGTCGGCGGGATCGATCACGGTCGCGCCCAGGTCGCGGAGCGCGTGGAGGGCGGCCTCGATCACGAGGACCTCGGCGGCGCTCAGGCGCTCGAAGAATCCGGCCCGCGGCACGCCCACCCGGGCGCCCTCGAGCGCCCGCGGATCGAGAAACGCGGTGTAGTCGCCGTGCGCGTGCGCACGGCCCTCGCGTGTGACGCGGTCGCGCGGGTCGACGCCGGCCAGCGCGCCGAGGAGCGTCGCCGCGTCCGCGACCGTGCGTGCGAGCGGCCCGGCAGTGTCCTGGCTCGCCGCGATCGGCGCGATCCCGGCCCGCGAGACGAGCCCCAGCGTCGGCTTGATGCCGACGACGGAGTTGTGGTGGGCCGGGCTCAGGATCGAGCCCGAGGTCTCGGTGCCGACGGCGACCGTGCAGAGACCGGCGGCCACCGCGACGGCTGACCCGCTGCTCGAGCCGCCAGGGCTCAAGCCCGTCCCGTACGGGTTTGCCACCTGGCCCCCGCGCGAGCTGTAGCCGGCAGGCATCCCGGTCGTCATGAAGTTGGCCCACTCCGTCATGTTGGCCTTGCCCAGGATCACCGCGCCCGCCTCACGGAGCCTCGTCACGAGGAACGCGTCGCGGAGAGCGACGACATCTTTGAACGCGAGCGATCCGGCGCTCGTGTGGAGCCGGTCGGCGGTGCAGATGTTGTCCTTGAGGAGGACCGGGATCCCGTGGAGCGAACCCCGGGGGCCGGTCGAAGCCCGCTCGCGGTCGAGCGCTTCGGCGATCTCGAGCGCCTCAGGATTCACTTCGAGCACGGCGTTGAGGTGGGGGCCGCCTCGATCATACGCCTCGATGCGCTGGAGAAAATGACGCGTCAGCTCCGCCGACGTCAGACGGCCCGCATCCATCGCCGCCCGCAGCTCGACGATCGTCGCCTTGTGAAGGTCCGATGGAGTGCTGCGTGCGCTCGTGGCCATGCGGCCGATTCTATTCGCGGCGACGCGTCGCCGAAAGGCGTGTCACCCCGAGGCGGTCAACGAGCCTTCGGCTGGACTCTGTATCGTGGCAACTCCTCTCGCAGCACGCGCCGGAGGGTATCTTCAAGGTTATGTTCGACCGACTCGGCAAAGCTGCGTAGAGCATCATTGATGAGCGTCTGGTAGTTGCCGCCGCCGGCCTTGTGGACCTGCTCCCTGAACCACTGAAGGATATCGTCGTCGATACGGATGGTGATTCGTGTCTTGCCAGATGGCGCGCGAACGACGGCGCCCCGGCGGCCATGTCTGAAGTCGTACTGCTTTTTCATCTCATTCCCTCGTACTGGCGTCGCTCACGTGGCGTCGCCTTTCTCGCCGAGATGAGTCGCAGACGCTCGTCACGGTCTAAAGTATGCACAACGGTACATACTGTCAACCGCGGGTCAACCACTCATAGAGCGCCAAATCCAAGGTCCACCGGCGCTCCCTCCTCAGGCGAAGTGACAGGCCACGAGCCGGCCCCCGACGGAGCGGAGCGGCGGCTCCTCGGCGGCGCACACCTCCCCGGCGAGCGGGCAGCGCGTCCGGAACCGGCAGCCGCTGGGAACATCGCGAAGACGGCGGCCGTCTCGCCCACCTCGACGAGCTTGCCGAGGTACATGACGGCGAGCCGCTGGCACATGGTCCGCACCACGGCCAGGTCGTGGGAGATGAACAGGTAGGTGAGCGCGAAGGTCTCCTGGAGGCTGCGGAAGAGCTTCAGCACGCTGGCCTGGACGGAGACGTCGAGCCCCGACGTCGGCTCGTCGAGGATGATCATCCGCGGCCGGAGGGTGAGGATGCGCGCGAGGCCCACGCGCCGCTGCTGGCCGCCGCTCAGCTCGTGGGGGTAGAGGTCGAGGTGCGCATCGGGGAGGCCCACCGATCGAAGGATCGCCTGCACCAGGCTCTCGCGCTCCGCCCGAGACAGCGTCGTGTGGATCTTCAGCGGCTCGTGCAAAGAATGGACGATCTTCCACCGCGGGTCGAGCGACGCGCCCGGGTCCTGGTAGACGTACTGGAGGTCCTTGGCCACACGTCGGCGCTCCCGCTTGGGGAGCCGGCCGATCTCGCGGCCGAGGAAGCGGATCTCGCCGGCCGTGGGCGTGTAGATGCCCATCACGGTTTTTCCGAGCGTCGACTTCCCGCAGCCGCTCTCGCCCACGAGGCCGAGCGTCTCCCCCGGCCACACCGTCAAGGACACGCCGTCCACTGCGCGGAGCCAGCCGATCCGCCGCCCGAACGCGTTCCGGACGGGGAAGTGTCGGACGAGGTCCACGACCTCCAGCAGGGACGGCGGCGCGGTGACCGCCTGGATCACGCCGCCCTCACGGGGCGCCCACCGGACCGGGGTCGTCACCGACGACGATCGGATGGTAGCAGCGCACGCGGTGGTCGCCGCCGAGGCCGGCCGGCTCCGGCCGGCCGGAGCGGCACTCCGCGGTGGCGTAGTCGCAGCGCGGGTGGAACCGGCAACCGGAGGGCGGATCGATGAGGCTCGGGACCTCGCCGGGGATGTCCCGGATCTCGGCGTCCGGGCTCGGCAGGCTCTCCAGCAGCCGCCGCGTGTAAGGGTGCGCGGGCCGGCCAAAGAAGTCGCCGGTCGGCGCCGACTCCATCTCCTGCCCGGCGTAC
>QHTD01000064.1 GCA_003220675.1 Candidatus Rokuibacteriota bacterium
CCTCCGGAAACGCGCCCCTGAGCCCGGAGAAAGGCCTATCTGGCGAAGTGGTCGCGCGCGAGAGGCGGTCGCACCTCGGCGCCGGAGAAGAGCAGCGTCACGATGATTTCGACCGACGCGTTGCCGCCGAGTCCCTGGCAGCCGATCGCGGCGCGCGTCGGCTTGCCTCGCTCTCCGAAGAGCTCGACGAGCAGATCGGCCGCCCCGTTGATCACGCGGGGCTGGTCGCTGAAGCCTGGCGCCGAGTTCACGAAGCCCGTCATGTGGACGATCCGCTGCACACGGTCCAGATCGCCGAGGGCGTACTTGACGACCGCGAGCGTCGTGAGGGCCGCGTAACGGGCGGCCTCGTAGCCTTGCGCGACCGTGAGGTCCTTGCCGACCACGCCTGGCAGATAGGGTTGGCCGCCTTTCCTCGGGGTGGTGCCCGACAGGTAGAGGAGGTTCTGCACCGGGTAATGGGAGATGTAGTGAGCGCCCGACGGGTTCGTGCGGTACAGGTCCTCCAGGCTCGACACTTCCAGCTCGAGCCTCTTGAGCGTCTCCTCGACTTTCATGTCAGTAGCTCTTCGGCAGGCCGAGCACGTGCTCCGAGAGATAGTTGAGGACCATCTGCTGGGAGACCGGCGCGATCTTGTAGAGGCGGATCTCGCGCCAGAGCCGCTCGACGTAGAACTCCTTGGCGTACCCGTACCCGCCGTGGGTCTGGAGCGCGACGTCGCACGCCTCGAAGCCCGCGTCCGCCGCGAGGAGCTTCGCCGTGTTCGCCTCGGCGCCGCACGGTCGGCCGTGGTCGAAGAGCCACGCGGCCTTCAGGCACACGAGCTCGGCCGACTCGAGCTTGGCCCACGCGAGCGCCAACGGGTGGGCGACCGCCTGGTTCTGGCCGATCGGCCGGTCGAAGACGACGCGGTCCTTCGCATACTGGACCGCGCGCTCGAGGGCGGCCCGGCCGATCCCGACCGCCTCGATCCCGGTGAAGATGCGCTCGGGGTTGAGCGAGTCGAGGAGATGGTAGAAGCCGCGGCCCGGCTCGCCCACGACGTTCTCCTGGTCCACCTCGAGCCCGTCGATGAAGATCTCGTTCGAGTCGACCGCCGCGCGCCCGAGCTTCTCGATCTCGCGCACGGTGATCTTCGACCGATCGAACTCGGTGAAGAAGAGCGTCATCCCGGCGAACGGCTTCGCCGCGTCGCGCGGCGACGTGCGGGCGAGGAGCAGGATATGGGTCGCCTGGCGTGCGTTCGTGTTCCACACCTTGCGGCCGTTGATGACGTAGCGGTCGTCCTTTCGCTCCGCCCGCGTCTGGATGCGCGACGTGTCGGTCCCGGCGTTCGGCTCCGTGACGCCGAACGACATGACGATCTCGCCCGTCGCGATCCGCGGCAGGTACTTGCGCTTGAGCGCCTCGGAGCCGTGCTTGATCACCGGCATCGGCGGGAACAGGTAGAAGTGGATGGGCGAGGCGCCGGAGGTGCCGGCGCCGGAGGCGCAGACCTCGTGGAGCATGATCGTCGCCTCGGTGACGCCGAGGCCGGAGCCGCCGTACTCCTCCGGGATGATCATCCCGAGCCAGCCCGCCTGGGCGAAGGTCTTGACCCAGTCCCACGGGTACTCGGCCTTCCTGTCCTTCTCTAGCCAGTAGTCCAGGGAGAAGGAGCGCGCGAGCGTCGCGACTTCCTTCCGGATCAACTCCTGTTGTTCAGTTAACGCGAAGTCCATGGCGCGCATTGTAGCTCATCCGGCCGGGCGGAGGTGGGTGCGGGTCACCGTACTCCACCCCCACTCGGCCTCACGGCGACCAGCAGTGCTATGATGTCGTGCCGATGGCAGTCCAGGCGCTGTACGCGCTGCAGAACGGCTTCCTGGGCTTTGAGCGCTCGGGGCTCTTCTACGGCGAGTTCTCGGGCGAGCGGGTCCAGATCCCCATCGCCTGCTGGCTCATCCGCGCCGCCGACGCGATCGTCCTCTTCGACACCGGCCTCTCACCCCGGGCCGTCCCCGGCCTCATGCGCAACGACCCGATGGCGCGCTTCACCGAAAACGACCTGCTGGTCAAGCGTCTCGACGCGCTCGGCCTCGAGCCCGACAACGTGGACATGGTCGTGATCTCTCACCTGCACTACGACCACGCGGGCGGCGCGCAGCTCTTCCCGAAGTCCGAGCTCGTTGTCCAGAGGGACGAGTACGCCTACGCTCACTACCCGGCCTCGTTCTTCGAGAGCTTCTACTACCGCAAGAACTTCGAGCTCCCGGGCTACCGCTGGCGGCTCCTGGACGGCGACAGCGAGCTCGCGCCCGGCGTGACCGCGCTGCGCACCGACGGCCACACGCCGGGCCACCACTCGCTGCTCGTCGAGCTGCCCGCGACCGGGCCGGTCATCCTCGCCGCCGACGCCTGTTATTGGCAGGAGCACATCGACAAGGAACGGGTGCCCGGCGTCGTCTGGAACCCGACGCAGGCACTCCACTCGATCAAGAAGCTGAAGACGATCGCCCGGCTGACGGGCGCCCGCATCTTTCCGGGTCACGACCCGAACTTCTGGGAAACAGTGAGGCAGCCTCCGGACGCGTACCGCTAGGTCCCCAGCGTCATGCCTTCGCGGAGCGAAGGCGCCGGTCGATCAGGAGCAGGACCACGAGCAGGTAGGTCACGCCGCCCACGAGGCCGCCGATCACGTCACTCAGCCAGTGCACTTTCAGGTAGATCCGGCTCGCGGCGACGCCGAGCACGAGCAGGCACGCGAGCAGCGTGCCGAGCCAGCGGAGGGCGCGAGAGACGTCGCTCGTCCAGAGCACGTAGACGACGGCGCCGAAGAAGATCACGGCGCCCAGGGCGTGACCGCTGGGGAAGCCGTAGTCCCCCCCGCGCGGACGGGGACGCGATACGAGCCACTTGGTCAGGACATCGAGCAGGAAGCCGCCGGCGACGGTCGCGGGCACGAAGCGCGCCAGCGGATGGCCGAGGCGGCGGAGACCGAGCCAGCCGAGCGCGCTCAGCGCGGCCAGGATCCAGCCGGAGCCGAGGAGCGTGAGCGCGCGCATCGGCGACTCGAGGAGCGGATGGCCGAGGCGGCGGAGACCGAGCCAGCCAAGCGCGCTCAGCGCGGCCAGGACCCAGCCGGAGCCGAGGAGCGTGAGCGCGCGCATCGGCGACTCGAGGAGCGGATGGCGTGCACCCTGAACGAGCGCCTGCACCGTATAGTCCAGTGAGAAGATATGCTGCGCGCGGGCGAGCACGGCGAGGGCCAGGAATGAGAGCGCGGAGAGCACGGCGAGCAGCGTCACCGCTCTCGGGAGTTTCACCGCTCCCGATTATGGCATGAGTGTCGCCATGGACTTCAAGGCCCGGCTCGCGGCGCTCGACTGGCCGGCGATCGAGCAGTCGCTCTGGGAGCTCGGCTACGCGAAGACGCCGCCGGTGCTCACACCCGCCGAGTGCACCGAGCTGATCGCGCTCTACGCCGACGACCGCCGCTTCAGGAGCCGCGTGGAGATGGCACGTTACAAGTTCGGCGTGGGCGACTACCAGTACTTCGACGCGCCGCTGCCGCCGCTCGTCGAGGCGCTGCGCGTCCATGCCTACCCGCCCCTGGCGGCGATCGCAAACCGGTGGGAGGCCGCGCTGGGAACGGCGACGCGCCACCCGCCCGATCTTCCATCGCTCCTCGCCCTCTGCCGCCGCCGCGGCCAGACCAAGCCGACCCCGCTCCTCCTCCACTACGAGGCAGGCGGCTACAACTGTCTCCACCAGGACCTCTACGGCGACGTCGTCTTCCCCCTGCAGCTCACCGGCTTCCTCTCCCGCCGGGGTGTGGACTACACGGGCGGTGAGTTCTTGCTGGTCGAGGCGCGACCGCGCGCCCAGTCACGCGGCGAAGCCGTGGCGACCGAACAGGGCGAGATCGTCATTTTTACGACGCGCTACCGACCCGCGCGAGGCACGCGCGGCTACTACCGCGCCGTGATGCGCCACGGCGTGAGCCGCGTCCGCTCCGGCTCGCGCTACACCCTCGGCGTCATCTTCCACGACGCACAGTGATGGCTTCGGGTGATCCTCCCGTCGGACTCGCGCTCAGACCACGAACTCCCGGCCGTCCTCCGCCGCCTCGACACCGAGCTCGTCGAGGCGCCCCAGCACATCGTCGCTCATGTGGGTCACGACGAGCCGGCGGCAGTCGAGCCGCGCGCGGTTCGCGAGCAGCGTCTGCGCGTCGAGGTGGAACTTGACGCGCTTGTCGACGAAGAGCGCCTCCGCGATGAACAGGTCGGCCGCGCGTGCCGCGTCGAGCAGGACCTCGGTCCACTCGGTGTCCCCCGAGTAGGCGATCACCTTGCCGTCGCACGCCAGGCGCAGCGCAAACGACGGCGCCCCGCTGGCGTGCACCACGGGGAACGGCGTCACGGTAAACGGCCCGAGTCCCTGCGGCAGCCGGTCGGCCAGCTCGACGAAACGCGTGACGAATCGGCGCTCGACCGCCGTCGAGCCGGGGAACAGCACCTCCATCGTCGCGCGGACCCGCGCCTCGACGCCCGGTGGGCCGGCCACGGTGAGCGGCCGTGTGCGCCGCTTGAATTGAGCGTCGAGGATCAGGAAGGGCACGCCACCGAAGTGATCACCGTGCAGGTGCGAGAGGACGACGGCGTCGATCGCCTGCGGGTCCACGCCGAAGCGGCGCATCGCGACGAGCGAGGAGGCGCCGCAGTCGAGCAGCACCTGCGCACCGGCCGCCTGGACGTGGATGCACGTCTGGAACCGCCCGCCGCTGCCGAACGCATCGCCCGATCCGAGAAACCGGACCCTCACACCCGCCCTCCGCTCTGGCACTCATGATATCGTGCCCCTGTGAGCCTCACGGCCCGGCTCGCGGAGTTCGCCGTCAAGACCGCGCTCGAGGACTGCCCGCCCGAAGCGCTCGCCCGCGTGCGTCTGGCCGCGCTCGATACGCTCGGCGTGATGCTCGCCGGCGCGGGCGAGCCCGCCGCGCGCGCCGTCCGCGCGGTCGCGCGCGCCGAGGGCGGCACGCCCCTGGCGACCGTCGTGGGCACCCGGTTCGTGACCTCCCCCGGGTGGGCCGCGCTCGCCAACGGCACGGCCGGGCACGCGCACGACTTCGACGACACGAACTTCGCGCTGATGGGGCATCCGAGCGTGCCTCTCCTGGCGGCCGCCCTCGCGGCGGGAGAGGCCGAGACGGCCGACGGGCGCGCCGTGACGCTCGCCTACATCGTCGGCTTCGAGGTCGGCGCGACTCTCGGCGCCGCGCTCAATCCCGAGCACTACACTCGCGGCTGGCACGCGACGTCCACGATCGGTACCCTCGGCTGCGCCGCGGCGGCGGCGCGGCTCCTGCGGCTCGACGTGATCCAGACGCGCCACGCCCTCGCGATCGCCGCCACGCACGCGTCGGGGCTCAAGGAGAACTTCGGCTCGATGACCAAGCCCTATCATGCGGGGCACGCGGCGCGGAACGGGATCCTCGCCGCGCAGCTCGCCCGCGAGGGGCTGACCGCATCCGAGTCGGCGCTTGAGGGCAAGCAGGGGTACGTCGCCGCGTTCGGAGGCGCCCGGCGGCTCGAGCCGGCGCTGGACGGGCTCGGCCGCGCCTGGCAGCTCCTCGCCTCGGGCATCGCGGTCAAGCCCTATCCGTCGTGCGCCCTCACCCACTCGGCGATCGACTCGCTCCTCGACCTGCGCGCCGCTCACGGGCTGACGCCGCGCGATGTGACAGCTGTTGAAGTCGCCGTGAACCGCGTCGTTCCCGACGTCCTTGCTCACACGCGGCCGACGACGGCGCTCGAGCGGAAGTTCTCGATGCAGTTCTGCGCCGCGGCGGCGCTCGCCGAGGGACGCGTGGACCTTCGCTCGTTCGAGGACGGCGAGGTCCGGAACCACGCCGTGCGCGACCTCATGGAGCGCATCACAGTGGTCGTAGACCCGGCGCTCCCGGACGAGCTCGCGCAGCACGCGTGGAGCCGCGTCACCGTGCGGGTGCGGGACGGGCGCACGCTCACGGCCGGGCCGCGCGGCGCGCGCGGGCATCCGGACACGCCCCTCGACCCCGACGCGCTCCGCGCCAAGTTCCGCGCGTGCGCGACGCTCGTCCTGCCACGCGACGAGGCCGAGGGAGTCGCCGAGCAGCTCGCGCACCTCGAGGACATCCCCGACATTCGCGCCCTCACCTCGCGCCTCGCGGGCGACCTGGACTGATCGACATCGGGGGGAGCGGCGTCGCTCCCCCCGATACCCCCCATCGGTCGCCCGCGGCGGCCGCGCTGGGGGACCGGTTGCGCGGGCAAAGCCCGCGCTCGAACCGCAGGAGTCCGAACACTCCTGACTGAGGAGACTCGCATGGGCGTGCTCGACGGAATCAAGATTCTCGAGCTGGCGCGAGTGCCGCCGGCGGAGTTCCCCGGGATGCTGCTGGCTGACATGGGGGCGGACGTCCTGAAGATCGAGACCCCCGAGCCCGGGCGGCAGATGGACGAGGACTGGGTCCGCCGGACGATCCACACGTTCACGAACCGCAACAAGCGCTCGATGACGCTGAACATGAAATCCGGCGACGGGCAGGAGATCTTCAAGAGGCTCGCGGCGAGCGCCGACGTGGTCGTCGAAGGCTTCCGCCCGGGCGTCATGAAGCGGCTCGGCGCCGACTATGAGACGATCGGCCACCTGAACCCGCGCGTCGTCTACTGCTCGCTCTCGGGCTTCGGCCAGGATGGCCCGTACCGGGACTACCCCGCCCACGACATGAACTACCTCTCGCTCGCCGGCGTCCTCGGCCTGATCGGCGAGCCTGGCCGCAAGCCCGTCATCCCGCTGAACCTCGTCGCCGACTATGCCGGCGCCGGAATGCACGGCGCTCTCGGCATCGTCCTCGCGCTCTATGCGCGAGAGCGAACCGGGCGCGGCCAGCACGTGGACGTCGCCTACCTCGACACGTCGGTCTCGCTCCTCGCCGCGACGCCCAACATGCGCTTCTTCTTCAGCGACGGCCTGGCGCCGCGGCGCGGCGAAGGGTTCCTCGGGGGGTCCTACCCCTACTACGCGATCTACGAGACCCGCGACGGCAAGCTCCTCACGATCGGCTGCACCGAGCCGTGGCTCTGGGAGAACTTCTGCAAGGCGATCGGCCGCCCGGAGCTCGCGCGGTTCGCGCGCAAGCCCGACCAGTTCGTGCGCGCCGCCAACGCCGAGGAGGAGGCGGCGCGGCGCGAGATCGAGGCGATCATCCGGACGCGCGACCGCGACGAGTGGTTCGCCCTCCTCACGAAGGCCGACGTGTGCGTGGGCAAGGTGTACGAGGTCGAGGAGATGGTGCGGGACCCGCAGCTCAACCACCGGCGGATGATCGTGGACGTCGAGCACCCGAAGCACGGGCGCGTCCGCCAGGTCGGCGTCGCCATCAAGCTCTCCGACACGCCTGGCGCGATCCGGAGCGCCGCGCCCCTGCCCTCCGAGCACACCGAGAACGTCCTGAAGGACCTCGGGCTTTCCGCCGCCGACATCGGGCGGCTCCGCGAGAAGGGCGTCATCGAGTAGCGCACACGCGTGACGCGCGCCTGGCGGCAGCTCACCGTCCTCTCGCTCGCCGAGCTCGGCGCGCTCGGCCTCTGGTTCAGCGCCTCCGCGGTCTTGCCTGCGCTCCGGCGCGAATGGGCCCTCGGCGACGGCGGGAGCGCGGCGCTCACGATCGCGGTCCAGGCCGGCTTCATCATCGGCACGCTCGCGAGCGCGCTCGGCAACCTGCCCGACGTCTGGTCGCCTCGCACGCTCATGACCTGGTCCGTCGTCCTCGGCGCGGCAGCGAACGGCGCGCTCGCGCTCTGGGCGTCGAGCCTCGGCCCCGCGCTGCTACTGCGCTTCGTGACCGGCGTGAGCATGGCGGGCGCGTACCCGCCGGCGATGAAGATCATGGCGACATGGTTCCGCGAGGGCCGCGGCCTCGCGATCGGGATTCTCATCGGCGCCCTCACGGTTGGCTCGGCGACGCCTCACCTGATCCGCGGGGTGACCGAGCTGCCGTGGCGGGGAACGCTCGGCGCCGCCTCCGTGCTCGCGGCCGCCGCGGCCGTGTTGGTCCAGGCCTTTGTGCGCGAGGGGCCGTATCGGTTCCCCGCGGCGCGCTTCGACCTCAGGATGGCCTTCGCGGTCTTCAGGGAGCGCGGCCCGCGGCTCGTGTGCTTCGGCTACCTCGGCCACATGTGGGAGCTCTACGCGATGTGGGCGTGGATCGGCGTGTTCCTCGCGGAGAGCCTCCGGGTGCGGGGCGGCGGGAGCTACGCGGGACTCAACGCGAGCGGCGCCACGTTCCTGGTGATCGCGGTGGGCGCGCTCGGCTGCTGGCTGGGCGGCGTGGTCTCCGACCGCTGGGGACGGACGACGCTCACGATGAGCGCGATGGCGATCTCCGGTACCTGCGCCGCGGTGACCGGACTCACGTTCGGCGGGCCGCCCCTCGTCACGCTCGGGCTCGCGGCCCTGTGGGGGGTTACGATCGTCGCCGACTCGGCCCAGTTCTCCACCGCGATCACCGAGCTCTCGCCGCCCGCCTATGTCGGCACGGCCCTCACGACCCAGACGTGCATGGGGTTCGCGCTCACGATGGCGTCGATCTGGCTGACCCCTCCGCTCGTGCGCTGGGCTGGCTGGCCGTGGGCGTTCGCAGCTCTCGCAATCGGCCCCGCACTCGGCGTAGTCGCCATGGGCCGATTGCGGATGCTCCCGGACTCGGCGAAGCTCGCAGGGGGCCGCCGCTGATGGCCTCGCGCGGACAGGGACCTAGGAGCGCTGGGGGGGGTTGGGGGGCCATGTCGGGGCCCCCCATTTCCTTACACGGCGAAGGGCTGGAGCTGCAGGCGCCTGAGCAGCCGTGCGCCGTGCTCGTCGAGCCACTCCCGCGTGGAGTCGTAGCCGAACCGAAGCGCCGCGCGACTGGCCTCGAAGCCCATCGAGGGCCCGAAGAGCGGCGCCTCCGCCAGCGAGGGCTGGATCAGGAAGAACTCGGTCCGCGGGTACTTCACGCGCAGCGTCGAGAGGCCCAACTGGAGCAGGTTCTGGCTGTAGATCCGGCCGGCCTGCTCCATGATCGAGTAGAGGCCCCGGCTGCGCAGGGAGACGGCCATCTTCTCGTAGTTCGGCACGAGCGGGTTCACAACGACCACGATCCGAGCGCCCGCCTCGGCGGCGAGGTCCGCGTGGCCGCTGAAGCCCACGCCGCCGTCGACGTAGTCACGCCCGTAGATCGCGTAGGGCTCGAAGAAGCCGGGGATCGCCGAGGAGGCCGCGATCGCGGCGCTGATCGGCACGTCACGCAGCTCGTCACGGCCGAACACGACGCGCTGCGCGCGGTCGAGGTCGATCGCCGGGATCAGGAGCGTGCGCTCGATGTCTGCGAAGGAGTTCCGGAGCCCTCGCTTCTCGAACGCCTCCCGCATGAAGCGCTCGAGCGGCTGGAGGCTGAAGAATCCCGCCGGCAGATCGCGCTCGGCGTGGGCGAGCATGTCGGGCACCGAGATGCGCTGCCCCCTGATCGCGCTCTTGCCGACGGCCCAGACGAGCCGACCGAACCGCCCGGCGGCGTGACGGAACGAGTCCGAGGCGTAGACCGCGGTGCGCCGGAAGTTCAGCGGGTCGTCGAGGTCGTGGTCGATGACACGGAAGAGCTCGGAGGCGGCCACGCCGTTGGCGAGGAGCGATGCCACCACTGCGCCCGAGCTGCAGCCGACGTAGATGTCGAATCGGCCGTGGCCGCTCAGCCGCTCCTCGAGGGCGGTGATCGCCCCGACCTCGTACATCCCGCCGATGACCCCGCCGCCCGCCAGCGCCAGTGCGAGCCGGGGCCGCTGCCCAGGACGCCAAAGCTCCTTTAAGCGCTGCAGCCACTCCATGCCAAACTTCATTCTAGCAAGTCGCCTGCCAGCGCCTCCTCGGATCTCGAAAACTATCGAATTTCCCATGGGGCTCCCCCCGGAACCCCTGGAATTATGACGCAGAGCGGAGCCGATAAGTTCTCAAGCGGTCCGGCCAAGATGGCGCCAGAGTGACGACAAGCCTAGCGACGGGCGAGCAGATCGGCTGCGAGAACCTTCGAGCTCTTCGTGCGCGCGTTCCGGCTCGTCCGGAGGATCACGGCGCCGCGGAACCCCGCAGCCCCGAACTCCTGGAGGAAGGCCCCGCCTTCCCTGGCTCCCGCGATTCAGGCGAACCAGTCGGCCTCGCTGAACCGGGTCGTTGGGGGCAGCGGCTCATGGAGGATCAATTCGGCGGCGAACACCGCCCCGCCCGGCCGCACGACGCGCGCGAGCTCGCGGAAGATCTCGGCGCGCGCCGGGTTCAGGTTGAAGATGCCGTTGACGAGCGCCACGTCGATCGAGCCGTCGCTCACAGGCAACCGCTCCGCCTCGGCGCGGCACACGTCGAGGTTGCGCGCGCCCGCCTCGGCCACGGCGGCGTGCGCGCGGGCCAGCATCGCCTCGCTGAAGTCGACCCCGAGGACGCGCCCCCGCGCGCCGACGCGGCCGGCCGCGATGAGCGCATCGAGCCCCGCACCGCAGCCGAGGTCGAGGACGCGGGCGCCGGCGGGAATCTCGGCGACGACGGCGACGTTCGAGACTCCCGCGAAGGCCTCCACGGCGACGGAGGGGATCGAGTCGAGGAGCTCGAGAGGATAGCCGAGACTGGCTGCCAGCTCGCGGCCTACCGGGAACGGGTGCGCGCCGCCGGGCTGGCGCGCGGCGCTGGAGTAGGCGCTCCGAACGGCCTCGCACAGGCGGGCCTGCGCCTCTTCTGTCAGGAGCGCCCCATCGATGACCATACTGGCCCTCCAATTGGCGTCTCCTATTATACGTGCAGTAGACATCGGTGGCGCCGATAATCCCGGCTCCACAGCTGAAGTCAGCCGGTCGGACGAAGCCCGCCGCGACGGTCTACTCGCCCGAGAGTCGCTGCTGGCGCAGGCGCTCGAGCTCGGGCTCGACGTACTTCGTGCGGCACTCCGGGCAGATGCCGTGGGTGAACTGCGCCTCGGAGTGCCCCTCGATGTAGCTCTCGACTTGCTGCCAGTAGTTCTGGTCGTCGCGGACCTTCTTGCAGTAGGAGCAGATCGGCAGGAGCCCGTGGAGCAGCTTCACGCGGGCGAGCGCGGCCTCGAGCTCTTTCACTCGGTCGGCGAGGGTCGCCTGGAGCTCGAGCAGTCGCTCGCCGACGCGGACCCGCGCGTGCAGCTCATCCCGCTGGAAGGGCTTGACGATGTAGTCGTCGGCGCCCGCCGTGAGGCCCGTCACGATGTCCTGGGTGCGCGCCCTCGCCGTCACGAAAATCAGGTAGGGTTTGATCGGCTTCGGCAGCCCGCGGACCCTCCGGCACAGCTCGAGGCCGTCCATGCCCGGCATCGTCCAGTCGAGGATCGCGAGCGACGGCGCGGCGTCGCTCTCGAGGATCGCCAGCGCCTCCTCGCCCGTGGACGCCGCGACGACCTCGTAGCCCCAGCCCTTCAGGGACGTCTGGATCAAGCGACGGATGCCTGGCTCGTCGTCGACGACCAGCACCCGCAGCCCGCTGGTCGGGGTGGGACCGATCGGCATCACACCGCCATCAGGTCTTCGCCGACGACGACGGGCCCGGCGTAGTGCTTTCGGGCGGCGGCGCAAAGCTCCGCCGGGTCGGACGCGGGCAGCAGGTGGGTCATCACGAGCTCCTTCGCGCGCGACTCTTCCGCCACCAAGCCGATCTGATCGGGCTGGGTGTGGTACGAGGCGAGGTCCCTGATCTTGTCCTCGATCGTCGGCCAGCCGCAGCCGGGGTACCACGACGTCTTCGCCATCTCGCAGCATTCGTGGATGAGGCAGTCGACCTTGTGCGCCCAGCGCACGAGGTTCTCGCACGGCCGCGTGTCGCCGGAGACGACGACGCTGCGCCCGTCGCCCTCGAAGCGGAAGCCGTACGCAGGCTTCACCGGGCCGTGCTCGACGAGGAACGCGCTCACCCTGACGCCGCCGGCCTCCATCACCTTACCCTCTTCGATCTCCGTCACGCGGACCTCGGGCGGCTTCCGGTCGTGCATGTGGGCGCGGCGGACCTCGATGTCCCACGCGAGGTAGTCGAGCAGCCGGTCGACTTGGCGGCGCGTCCCCGCCGGCCCCCAGATCTCGAGCGGCGCGTTCTGGCCGACGATCCAGCGCGTGATCAGGAGGTGCCCCAGGTCGATCGTGTGATCCGAGTGGTGGTGGGTGATGAAGATGCGCGGCCAGTCGTAGGGCCTCAGGCCCGCCTGGACAAGCTGCGCGCCGACGCCCGACCCGGCGTCCACGAGGAAGCGCTCGTCGTCGAGCGAGAGCAACGTCGCCGGGCCGCGCCGCCTCGGGTTGGGCGGCGGGGAACCGGTGCCGAGGAGAGTGGCGCGTAGCATGGGACTCCTTCGGGGTCGAATTGCGAGGGATACTAGCACGGGGCGACGCGTCGCCCCTAACGCCGCTTCTTCCTCGCGCGGAGGTCGACCGCGCCGGGCCGCCGGCGCGGGTCCTCGCCGCGAGGGAAGATCTGGGTCTTCTGCACCTTCTGGGTCCCCGTGGTCGGCAAGCTCGAGACGAAGAGAAACCAGCCGGGCGCCTTGAAATAGGCGAGCTTGTCGATGCACCAGTCGAAGAGCCGCTCGGCGAGCGCCTGGTCGGCCCTCACGCCCGTCATCGGCACGACGCAGGCCATGACCTCTTCTTCTCGGATCTCGTCCGGCACCGCGAGAACCGCCACCTGGGCCACGGCCTCGTGGGCCTGGAGGGCCGCTTCCACCTCGGCGGCGGCGATGTTCTCACCGGAGCGCCGGATGATGTTCTTCTTGCGGTCCACGAAGTAGAGCATGCCGCCCTCGGCCTGCCGCACGACGTCGCCCGTGTGGAACCAGCCGCCGCGCCACGCCTGCTCGGTCGCCTCGGGGTTCTTGAGGTAGCCCGAGAAGAATCCCCGGCGCGGGTCCGGCCCGGCGCAGCGCACGACCAGCTCGCCTTCGGTCCCGTGCGGGACCTCGCGGTCGTGCTCGTCCACCACCCTGCCCTCGAACTCGCCGAAGGGCCGACCGAAGGCGCGGGTCGCGATCTGTCGCGGCTCGTGGCAGTCGCCGTAAATGCGCCCGGTCTCGGTCATGCCCCAGACCTCGATCAGCGGGAAGCCGAACCGCTTCTCGAAGTCCTCGTGGAGCTGGGGCTCGACGCCCGCGCCCATGCCGAACTTCACTCGGTGCCGTGTGTCGTCGGGCGCCTGCGGCTGGTTGAGGAGCAGCGGCGGGATCACCCCGAGGTAGTGGATGACGGTCGCGCGTGTCGCGACCACATCCCTCCACCAGTGCGTGGGGCTGAAGCGCCCGGGCAGGATCAAGCAGTTCGCGGTGAGGATGACGCACGTCGCGGTCACCGCCTGACAGTTCATGTGGAAGAGCGGCAGCGGATTGAGGATCCGGTCGCGGCCCCGCTCGAAGCTGATGCGTCCCCCGAGATCCCGGTACCAGGCACCCGCGTTCAGGTAGTAGAAGTTCGTCAGGATACAGCCCTTGGGCCGTCCCGTCGTGCCCGAGGTGTAGAGGAGGCTGCACTCGGTGTCGAGCCCCGGCGCGCCCGGCCTGGGCGCCGGCCCGGGCTTCGGCAACTTCGTGGGCACCGCCTCGGCGTTCACGACCGGCAGGGGCCTCGTGCGCCCGCGCGCGACGGCCTCGAGGTCGGCCACCCGGCTCGCAATCGAAATCACGAGGTCGGCGTCGGAGTGGTCCATCTGGTAGAGCATCTCGTCGTGTCGGTAATCGGGGTTCACCGGCACGATGCTGCACCCGAGGCCGTTGAGCGCCAGATAGTGGAAGAAGAACTCGGGCCGGTTCTCGAGCAGGAGCGCCACGCGGTGGCCGTGGCCGTAGCCCGCAGCGGCATACAGTTCGCGGAACCTGAGGATCTCGGCCCTCACCTGAGCGTATGTGAGCTCGACCCCATCGGGGTGGTAGGCACGGCCCGGGGCGGGCGGCACCACGAGGAAGGCGTTGTCGGGCGCCGCCTCGGCGGTCGCCATGAAGGCCTCGTCGACCGTCGTCGCCATCATGGTTATTGGGGTCGCAAGGCCAGGCCGCGGCGGCGTAACTCCAATACCGATTGATCCACGGCCGCGGCTTCCTCAAGGGTCAGGGGGCGCAAGCCGAAGCGCACCCTCTCGTACGCGGCCGTGAGTCGTGCGAGCGGCTCGGCGCAGGCCGGGACCGCGGTCTCGACCCGCCGCGCGAACTCTCGCGCCGTTTCCCCGTCGTGTGGGCGGAGCCCGCGGCGCCCGAGTGTCCAGAGCGCCCGCGCGTAGAATCTCGGCAGCGCAGCCCGCGCGCCGGCAGCGTGCCCCGGGCGGCGACGGCGGGAGACGAGCAGCACGGCCACGAGCGCGACGAACGCCAGCAGGACGGCAAGCGCACGGGGAAGCGCACGCCAGTCGCGGAGCTCGGGCGCGGAGAGACGCCACGCGAGCACCGCCTGATGGAGCCTCACGGCCGCCAGGACCTGGTCCTGCAGGCTCCAGCTGACGACGTAGCGGTACCAGCGCACGCGCAGCGCGTCGAGGTAGAGCGCCACGGCGGCGGGCGGTCCCCCGGGCTCGGTGTCGCCGCGGGGCGAAGGATCGAAGCTCACCCATTCGCCGTCCACGGACGCCTCGACCCAGGAGTGCGCGTCGAGGAGGCGGACGATGAAGTACCGGCCGTAGGGATTCCACTCGCCCCGCTGGAATCCGTTCACTACGCGCGCCGGGATGCCGAGCGTCCGGAGCATGATCGCCAGCGATGCGGCGAAGTACTCACAGTTGCCCGACCGCTGGACGAAGAGGAACTCCTCGACGGGATCGAGCGCCGTCGTCCGCCTGAGCACCCGCGTGTACCGGTACCGGCCGGCGAGGTGCGACGTGAGGGCCTCCGCCGCATCCCGCGCCCCTCGCGTGCCGGCCGTGACGTCTCGCGCCAGCTCCCGGACACGGGCCGACAGCGGCGGGAGCTGGAGGAACCGGGCGCGCGTCGCCGCGTCGAGCGGCGCTCCGCGCCCGGACGCGGCGGACTCGAGCTCGGACCGCGCGATGTAGCGAAAGCGCGCGGCGGCGTTCGGCACGGAGACGCCGCCCGTGTCGTCCACCACGATCGCGTTGGCGCGCAGCGAGAGACCGAGCAGGCGAGGCGCCGCGAAGAGCATGTCGGTGCCGAAGGGCTCGAGGTAGATCTCCTGGACGAGGACGGGTCCCCTCGCCCGGAGGCGCCCGATCTCGAACTGGCCCGTCGACGAGCGCCAGACCTCCGACCGCTCGCCTCGCGCGGCGGACCACGCGTGCCCGTCGTACGTGTCGAGGGCCACGCCCCGCCACCTGAGGTTCGGGAGCCGCTCGGGCTCGACCACCGCCTGCTCGGGGATCTGGACTCGCATGGCGACCGCGCGGTCGGTCTCGATCTCGCCGAACGATCCGAGCTGCACGCGATCAGAGAAGCCGGTGACCATCCGGGCCGCGTGGAGCCTGAGCGTGAGGGCGGCCTGCCCGATGCGCGGGATCACCAAGAAGAGCGCGGCCGTGATGACGAGCGTCGCCACCGAGGCTCCGAGGCTCAGCCCGAGGAGGTCCCGGCCGAGACCGGCCGTCGGCGGATCGAGGCGGCCCATCGCCCGCTCGGACTCGACCGCAACGTGGTAGAGCATCAGCAGCCACGTGCCCAGCACGAGGAACGCGAGGAACACGAACAGGTAGCCGACCCCGAAGGTGAACGGCGCGGCGGCGACCAGCATGAAGAACGCCAGGAACGCGACGTCGCGCAGGTCGCGCACGGCGCTACGCATCGCGAGGCGGTAGAGGAGCAGGAAGAGCAGGAGGCGCACCAGGCCGTCGAGCGTCGAGCTCGCGAGGTAGCCGAGGTCGAGCGCCGAGGCGATCGCGGCGATGAGCACGAGCCCGCGCCCGAGCCCCGGCACCGCGTTCACGCGGTCGCGGAGCGGCTCGTTCCACCACGTCGCGGCCACGGCGACGGCGGCCGCCAGGGCGCCTGCATCGCCGACCAGCCCCGCGAGGTGCAGGGCCGCGAGACCGTCGCACGCGAGGAGGAGCGTCGCGAGGCGGAGCGCCGGGAGGTGCGACACGCTCAGTCCAGCGCCACGCGGATCTCGCGGAGCCGTGAGTCCGACGGGGGGCCCTCGGCCCGCGTCGGCGGAGGCGAAGCGGCGGGCTCATACAGGGCGAGCGCCGTGAGGATGCGCGTGCGCTGCGCACGCCCGCTGCCGAGCGGGACCTGAACGTCGGGCCCGACCAGCGCGACCGCGGCGCCGTCGTGGAGGAGGTGGACGGCGAGCGACGCCGCTTCGGCGAGGCCGCGCTCGAGCCGCTCGCGATCGCGGTGCCCCGTCCCCTCGAGCACGAGGCGGGTGTCGAGCGCCGAGTCGGCTTCCAGCTCGCGCACCATCAGCGTGGCGGACTTCGCGCTCGACCGCCAGTGGATGAGCCGCGGGTTGTCGCCGAAGCGGTACTCTCGCAGATTGTGGAGGCCGTGGCCGCGGCCGCGCCGAGGCGCCGGGGCGCCCCCCGTCCCATCGAGCTCACGGCGCCGGTCGGCGGAGATCGGGCCGATCGCCGGGTAGACAACGACCTCCCGGTTCGGCGCGAGCTGCGCTGTCTTGACGAACAGGCCGAACGGAAAGCGCGTGGCGACCTTGGAGCTCGCGAGCCGCCAGCGCCCCCGCGCCCGCGGCGTCTCCTGCCACGTGATGAGCCGCTCGGCACCCGGTTCCAGCTTGGCCAGATACGCGCGATGACTCCCGCCCAGGCCCTCGACGGTGATCGAGTAGGAGGCCCGCCAGCGCTTGCGGTTGGCTACCCGGGCCCCGAAGAGCGCGAGCTGACCGGCGAAGAGCTCGTCGGGCAGGACGGGCTCGACGCGGACCCGACGGATCGACTGCTCGGAGAGCACGCCCGACACGATGATCAGGCCGAGCAGCATCGAGACGAGGAGGTAGAGGAGATTGTTCCCGGTGTTGATCGCCGCGAATCCGAGCCCGAGCGCGGCGCCGAGGCACCACCAGCCGTCGCGCGTGGGCCAGAGCCTGCGCCGCGGCCACCACCACCCGAACCGACGCTCGGATGTCACGCGAGGGTCACCGGGGAACGGGCGGCCGGGCGGGGGGCGGCTCGACCACGCGGCTCGCGTGCGCATAGCCGGTCGCGGCTGGGCGTCATCGCGGCACCGGAATCTCGCGCACGATGGTGCCGATGACGGACTCGGCGTCGACGCCACGATCGCGCGGCTGGCCCGTCCCGCCTCTCACGAGCACGCGGTGGGCGAGCGCCGGGACGGCGAGGGCCTTGACGTCGTCGGGCACAAGGTAGTCGCGGTCGTCCGCGAGCGCCCGTGCCCGCGCCGCGCGGAGCAGCGCGAGCGCGCCGCGCGGGCTCACGCCCAGCGAGAGCAGCGGGGACGAGCGCGTCGCCGCGACGACGGCGAGCATGTAATCCAGGATCGGCTCCTCCGCGCGCACGCGCTCGGCCTCCGCCTGGAGGTGGAGCACGTCCTCGACGCCGAGCACCGCGTCGAGCGCGTCCGCCGACGGCACGCCGGCGCCGCGCAGGATCGTCTTCTCGTCGCCGACTCCGGGGTAACCGATCCGGATTCTCAAGAGAAACCGGTCGAGCTGGGATTCGGGCAACGGGTGCGTCCCCTCGTATTCCAGCGGGTTCTGCGTGGCGAGGACCATGAAGGGCCGCGGCAACGGATAGGTCGAGTGGTCGAGCGACACCTGCGCTTCATTCATGGCTTCCAGCAGACTCGATTGGGTCTTCGGGGTTGTTCGATTGATCTCGTCGGCCAGCACGATGTTGGTGAAGAGGGGGCCCGGCTTGAAGACGAAGTCGCTGCGCTCGGGCTGCCAGACCGAGACACCGAGGATGTCGGACGGGAGCATGTCGGAGGTGAACTGGATGCGCTGAAACCCTGCGCCGATGGAGCGCGCCAGCGCGGCCGCGAGCGTCGTCTTGCCGACGCCCGGCACGTCCTCGATCAGGAGGTGGCCACGCGCCACCAGGCCGAGCACAGCGAGGCGCACCACCTCCGGTTTGCCGACGAGGGCGCGGCCGACGTTCGCCTCCAGCCGGCGGATCAGCTCGAGCGCACGGCCCATTCTCCAGTCATAGCACCGGAGGGAGCGCGCGCAAAGCGACGTCAGGACGGGCGCTGAAGGCGCGCTTCGGCCCGCCGGGCGAGCTGGGTCAACGGAAAGCAGATGAGGAAATAGATGGCGGCCGCGACCATGTAGATCTCGAAGGAGCGCAGCGTACGCTCGATGGTTTCCTGCGCGGCCCGGGTGAGCTCGAAGACGCCGATGATCGCCGCCAGCGAGGTGTCCTTGATCAGGATCGTGCAGAGGCCGACGAACGGCGGGATCATGCGGCGGACCGCCTGAGGGACGATCACGTGGCGCATCGTCGGCAGCCAGCCGAGACCGAGCGAGCGCGCCGCCTCGAACTGCCCGGCGGAGATCGACTGGATGCCGCCCCGCACGACCTCAGCCGTGTTGACGGTCATCCAGAGGCTCATCGCGAGCACCGCGGCGGGAAAGGTGGGGAGTCTGATCCCGAGCGCTGGCAGCCCGAAGAAGATGAAGAACATCAGGAGGAGGAGCGGCACGGCGCGGGCCAGCTCGACGGCCCAGCCGATCGCGGTCCCGACCCGGCGCCAGGGCACGAAGCGGAGCACACCCAGGACAAGCCCGAGCGCCGTGCCCACCGCGATCACGGCGAGCGATAGCCCGACGGTGACGAGCGTGCCGCGGAGGAGGTACGGCAGGCTCTCGAGGACGACGCGGGCGCTCACCGGACCCGGGCCATTCGGCGCTCGGCCAGGTGGAGCGCGCGCGTGAGGAGCATCACGAGCAGGATGTAGAGCCCCGCGGTGGTCCCGTAGATCTCGAACGTCCGGAAGTTGTTGAACGAGATGTCGTTGGCGACGAACATCAGCTCGACCATGCCGATCGTCGAGACCAGCGACGAGTTCTTCACGAGCGAGACGAGGTTGTTGCCGAGCGCCGGGAACGCGATCCGGATCGCTTGGGGAACGATCACGAACCTCATCGCTTGCCATGCGCCGAGCCCGATCGAGCGCGCCGCCTCGTGCTGGCCCTTCGGTACGGCCTCGAGCCCCGCGCGGAAGATTTCGGCGTTGTACGCCGCGGCGTAGACGACGAGGGCCACGAGCCCCGACGCGAAGGGCGCCAACCTCAACCCGAGCTGTGGCAGCCCGAAGTAGACGATGAAGATCTGGATCAGGAGCGGGGTGTTACGGAAGACCTCCACGTACGCCCGCACCAGCGGGCGCGCGACGCCGCCCCGCACCTGGGTGAGCGCCGCCAGGACGAGCCCCAGCGCCACCGCCAGCACCATGGCCTGGGCCGAGATGAGGATGGTCAGGCCCGCCCCCTGGAGGAGATACGGCAGGCCCCGCCAGATCGCGGACCACTCGAACGAGTAGGCGGTCGGCCCGCCCGTCACGGCTTGACGAGGTTCGCCTCCACGTCGGCGAAGTACTTCTTCCAGAGCCGGTCGTAGGTCCCGTCCTTCCTCATCTGCGCGAGCTCCGCGTTCACCCACGTGATGAACTCGGTGTCGCCCTTGCGCACCGCGATGCCGTACGGGCGCGGCACGAAGGGCGTGCCGACGGCCTTGAGGTCCGGGTTCTCCTTGGCAAGGCTCAGGATGACGATGTCGTCATGCACGTAGGCGTCGGCGCGCCCGCCCTTGACGGCGAGGACGGCCTCAGAGACCTTGCCGAACTTGATCCGGTCGGCCTTCGGCACGAGCTCGGCCACGTCCCTGTCCTGGATGGCGCCCTGGACCACGGCGACAGTCTTCCCCGCGACGTCCTCGAGGCCGCGGACCGTCGACGTCTTGGGCACGAGCAAGAGCGAGCCGGACATGAAGTACGGGTTCGAGAACTCGACCACCTGGCGGCGCTCGTCGGTAATCGTCACCGTCGCGATGATGATGTCGATCTTCCCCGACTGGAGGAAGGGAATGCGGTTGCCGGAGGTGACCGCGACCAGCTCG
The DNA here is from genome assembly GCA_003220675.1 of Candidatus Rokuibacteriota bacterium. Taxonomy (GTDB): domain Bacteria; phylum Methylomirabilota; class Methylomirabilia; order Rokubacteriales; family CSP1-6; genus 20CM-2-70-11. Next base: position 20,084 of record QHTD01000064.1, read on the forward strand.
ACCTGGTTCTCGTCGTTGAAGAGCGCCCTCGCGAACCGATGCGCGACGTCGACGTCGAAGCCGACGTTTTTCCCGGCGGCGTCGATCGTGCCGAAGGGCGGGAAATCGGTCTTCACGCCTGCGATCAGCTTGCCGCGCTTCTTCACGATCTCGAGCGTCGACTGCGCTTCCACCCAGCCGGTGGCGCCGAGCACCAGCGCGAGCCCGAACGCCACAGCACAAACGAATCCTCGTCGCGACATGTCCATGAGTCGCACCTCCCCCGAGAGGAAATGGAAGACGTCAGGTGGAATATGAAGTCATCGGTCTCTTACCTATGAAATTTATGATGATTTCTGGTCGGATTGGTAGCTGGGTCACGCGCACCCCGAGGCCGCGGACGGCGTCCGCGACGGCGTTGGCGATCGCGGCGGGGGCGCCGATCGTGCCCCCCTCGCCCATGCCCTTGAGGCCACCCGGCATCAGGGGCGACGGCGTCTCAAGGTGGCTGATCTCGAAGGCCGGGATGTCGTCCGCGCGCGGGAGCGCATAGTCCATGAGCGTCCCCGTGAGGAGCTGGCCGCCGTCGTCGTACACGACGCGCTCGAGCAGCGCCTCGCCGATCCCCTGCGCGACCCCGCCGTGGACCTGGCCGTCGACGATCATGGGATTGATCACGGGGCCGCAGTCCTCGACTAGGGCGTACCGCCTGATCGCCACACGTCCAGTCTCCGGGTCGACTTCGACGACGGCCACGTGCACGGCACCGGAGAACGTCGGCCCCGGCGGGTTGAAGTACACCGTCGCCTCGAGGCCGGGCTCGAGCCCGCCCGGCAGGCCGCCGCGCGGCAGCCAGTACGCGAGGCGCGCGACCTCGGCGAGCGTCACGGCGCGATCGGGGAAGCCACGCACCGAGGCGCGTCCCTCCTCGACCGCAACGTCGGCTGGGCTCGCCTCCAGGAGATGGCCGGCGAGCGCCTGGAGCTTCTCGCGCAGCCGGTCCGCGGCGGCGGCCGCGCTGCCCGCCATCGACACGGCGCCACGGCTTCCGAAGGTGCCGCTCCCGCGCGGGGCGGCGAGCGTATCGACCGGAAGCACGCGGACCGATTTCATCGGAACGCCGAGCCGGTCGGCGACGAGCTGGGTGATCGTCGTCGCGTGGCCCTGCCCCTGGGACGGGAAGCTCGTCGCGCAGCTCACCGTCCCGTCAGCGTCCATCGTCACCGTGGCGGCTTCGATGCCCGGCACGTCCGACATCCCTCGCCGGCGGAAGACCTCGGCGCCCATGCCCGTGTACTCCGTGTAGCAGGCGATGCCGACGCCGATGAGGCGCCCGGCGGCGCGCGCCGCCGCCTGCTCGAGGCGGAGCCCGCCATAATCCACCGCCGCCAGGACTTGCTCGAGCGCCTTGGGGAAATCGCCGCTGTCGTACGTCATCCCGCTCGCCGAGGTGAACGGGTACGCCTCGCGCGGGATCAAGTTGCGCCGCCGCACCTCGGTGGGATCGAGCCCGAGGCGCTCGGCCACCGTGTCCAGGAGGCGCTCCATGACGAAGGCGCCCATGGTCATGCCGACGCCGCGGTAGGCGCCGAGCGGCGGCTTGTGAGTCGCGACGGTGACCGCCTCGTACTCGTAGACCGACGTCCGGTACGGCCCGGGCAAGATTCCCAGGCTGCCGAGCGGCTCGAGGGCGCCGGTGAGCGGGTAAATGTGATAGGCCCCACCGTCGGAGACGGCGCGCGCGCGCAGGCCGAGGAGCACGCCGTCACGTCCGACCGCGACCTCGACGTCCATGCGCTGGGCGCGGGCCTGCGACGCCGCGGCGAGGCTCTCACGCCGCTCCTCTACCCACTTCACCGGCCGCCCGAGCTGGCGGGCGATCGCGGCGACCGCGACGTCCTCGGGAAAGACGTGGCTCTTGAGGCCGAAGCCGCCGCCGACGTCGGGGACCAGGATCCTCACACGCGTCGAGGGAAGGTCGAGCACGGCCGCGAGGGTCGTCTGGATGACGGAGGGCGTCTGGGTGGACGCCCACACCGTGAGCGTCTCGCCATCCCAGTCGGCGAGGACACCGCGCGGCTCGAGCGGCGACGGCGCGCACCGCGCGTGCTCGAACGTCTCGCGCAGAACCAGCGGCGCGTTCGTGAGCGCGCCATCGACGTCGCCCTGGCGGTGGCGGCGGCGGAAGAGGACACGGTCCGCCGCGAGCGCGGCGTCGATCGACGCGAGCACCGGGAGCGGCTCGTACTCGACCCGGACGAGCTCGCGAGCGTCGGCAGCGACGTAGCCACTCGTCGCCACGACCGCGGCGACCGCCTCGCCGCAGAAGTTGACGCGGCCGTCGGCGAGCGCGGGCCACGCGGTCGGCGTGAACCCGTCGCCCTCGAGCCGAGGCTGGAGCGGCCGGGCGAGCGCCCGCAAGTCGTCGGCGGTGAAGACGCCCAGGACGCCGTCGAGGCGGCGCGCCGTGCTCGCGTCCACCCGGCGGATCGCCGCGTGGGCGTGCGGGCTCCTCACGAAGGCGAGCGACACCATCCGCGGCAGGACGATGTCGTCGAGGTAGCGGCCGCGGCCCCGGAGCAGGCGGGGATCCTCGACGCGCTTGACCCGGGCGCCCGTGTAGCGGATCAGGCGCCGCCTCGAACGCGCGGCAGCACGTCGCCCGCGATCAGCTCGAGCTGCTCCATCCCCCAGTTGAGCGGGTTCAGCACGATCGTGTCCACCCCGCCGTCGAGCGCCTCGATCCGCGCGCTGATCCGCTCCGCGAGCTCCTCGGCTTCACCGAGCAGGTAGTGCGTCCGCCAGTAGTCGAGGTCCATGCCCGAGTAGACGGAGAAGTGCGGGGTCGCGGACTCCGGTTTTTCGCCCTTCTGAAGCACCCAGATGAAGTTCGAGTAGACGCGACCGATCGTTCTCGGGTCACGTCCGACGTCCCGCGCAAAGCGCTGCACCTTCTCCCAGTCCCCCTTCACCATCTCGGGCGTCGCGGAGGAGTGCGGCACCCAGGTGTCGGCGTACTTCGCAATCCGCCGCAGCACCGGATCGATGTTCGTCACGGTCTGGCCGTAGACCTTCTCGAAGGGCTGCGAGCCGCCGCCGATCCAGATCGGCGGGTGCGGCCTCCGGACGGGCTTCGGGTCGATCGTGAGGTTGCGCACGCGGTAGTACTTGCCCTCGTAGGTCACGTGGTCGCCGGCCCACAGCGCCTTCAGCACCTCGATCGCCTCGTTCATCCGCGGTCCGCGCTCGCGGTGGGGCACGCCCATCAGCGCGAACTCCTCCTCGTGCCAGCCGACGCCGATGCCCAGGATCGACCGCCCGCCCGAGAGGAGGTCGAGGGTCGCCCACTCCTTGGCGAAGTAGACGGGGTTGCGGAGCGGCAGGACGAGGACCATCGTCCCGAGCTTCAGCGTGCGCGTCACACCGGCGAGCGCCGACAGGAGCGCGATCGGCTCGAGCCACGTGCACGCGTACGCGGGCGGCGTGCGCAGCAGGTGGTCGATCGAAACGGCGCAGTCGAAGCCCAGGTCCTCGGCGCGGCGGAGGTACCGCCCCATCTCCTCGAGCGTGGCCGTCCGGGGCCCGAGGGCAAACGATGGGATGCGGAGCCCGTGCCTCATCGCAGGCCGTCCTCTTTCTTGGCTTCGTCCTTGGTGAGGCCGCCCACGCGCGGGTGGGGCCGGCCGCCGTCCGTCACGGCGATCGCGAGCACGATCTCGTTGGCGCGCGGCGCGTCGTGGAGCCGCACCTCCATCGCGTCGTAGTGGGTGCGCACGAACGCCGCGTCCTTGAAGTGCAGGGGGACGTCGATCGTCGTCCCGGGGCCCCCGAGCTTTTTCGCCGAGGGGATGATCGCCTTGCCACCGGCCACGGCCGCGCGGAGCGGCGCGCCGAGCTTGGGGTGGAGCAGCGCGGCGGCGTGCTCGTACTCACCCGCCTCGCCGACGATCGCGGCCTTCCCGTAGGACTCGGCGGGAGCGCCGAGCGCCTCGGTGGCCTTCTTCGCGAGCAGCGCCCCGAGCTCCTCCCCCGCGTCGACGAGCGGCGTGAGGTCCTCGACAAACTTCCCGGCGAACGGGTTCTCGATGACGGCGACCGTCGCCACCTTGCGCACCGGGCGCTTCGCCGGACGCCCGCCGTCGGTCAGGATCTCCTCGACGACGGTCACGAGCTTGCGGATGTTCACCATCGAGCGCCCCTCCTTCGCTGGTCACTCCCTCAGCCGGTAGAACACGAGCCCGTCCAGGAGCTTCGGGTAGAAGTGCGTGGACTTCTGCGGCAGCAGCTCGCCGCCGCGCACCACCTTCTGGAGCTCCTCGGGCGTCGGCGGCGCGATGAGGAAGGCGGCCTGGTACGTGCCCGCGCGCGCGAGACGGACCGCCTCCGCCTGGTCCGCCGTGTAGTCCACGTGGGTCCTGGCGTCGAGCCTGGCGTCGGTGATCCCGAGGAGCGGCTTGAGGAGCCCCTCGTGGAGGATCGACACCGCGAGCTCGCGCCAGGCGCGCGACGTGCCTGGCGGCCACGCGACCAGGTCGAACCGCTCGGCACGGAGTGTGAGCGTCGCCGCGTCGGAACCGGAGACGACGCCGATCACCCGGTTCGCCGGGCGGAAGGCGAGCGGGTCGGGAAGCGGCCCCGCGTCGAACCACCCGCGCGCAGCATCCATGAGATCGTCGAAATCGAAGCTCGCGACGTGGTGGACGAGCCGGTGATTCGGGAAGATCGTGAGTCCGGGCGCCTCGAGCGTGAAGAACGCCATGAGCTTCTCCGTCGCCTCCGGGTGGCGCCGCGCGTACGCGACAGCCGTCTCGTACCGGTGGTGCCCGTCGGCGATGATGGCCTGGCGCGGCTCCATCAGCTTCTGCACGCGCGCGATGCACGCCTCGTCCGTGATTCGCCAGAGGCGGTGGAGCTCGCCCTGGAGGTCGCGTGCCTCGGCGACCGGCTCGCCCGAGGGCGCCGTAGCGCGCAGGAGCTCGCCCCCGGGGTCGCTCACCAGCATGAAGAGGAGCCCGACGTCGGCGCGTGTCGCCTCGAGGAGGTCCAGGCGGTCCTTCTTCGGCCCCGCGTGCGTCCGCTCGTGCGGGAGCACCACGCCACGCGTGTAGTCGCTCGCCTCGCCCAGCGCGACGAAGCCTTGCCGCGTCACGGACTGGCCGCCGACACGGTAGGTCTGGATGTAGGGATAGATCGCGGGACGGTCCTCGCGCCGCCAGACGCCGCGCGCCAGCCAACCGTCGAGGACCTCGCGCGCGCGAGCGTACTTGTCCTTCTGATTCGCCGTCGGGCGCGCCGGAGCACCCGCGTTCGGGCGGTCATCCCTCGGATACGTCACGCGCACGATGTTCTCCGGGCTCATCGCGTAGAGCCGCTCCTGGGTCGCAGGGCTGATCTGGTCGTACGGCGGCGCCACGACCGGCGACACGTCGCGGCTCGTGCCGACGGCGTAGCGGTAGCCACGGAAAGGCTCGACGCGCATGCTCAGTGTCCTCCGACCGCGGCCCCGTGGCCTTTGACGACCTCCGCCGCGCGCGCGGCGGGCGGCGTGTTGCGGCTCCGGCCGATCGTGACCTTGCCGTCGATCAGGACCATCGAGATCCCGGGGAGGTCGCCGGCCGCGAGCGCCGACAGCGCGTCCGTGCCCACGGAGCCCGTCGGCGCGTCGCAGACGACGAGGTCGGCCTCCCGGCCCTCCGCAAGCGTCCCGACGCCGAGCTTGTAGACGCGCGCGGTGTTGCCCGTGGCGCACGCGACCGCCTCGGCCGGTGGCATGCCGCCGAGGGCCGCGAGCAGCGCGAGCGTCCGGAGCACGCCGAGCGGGATGACGCCCGTGCCCGAGGGCGCGTCGTTGCCGATGATGATCCGGTGCGTGGCGCGCGCGGCGGTCGCGACGCGGAGCGTGTGGAGCGCGGTCTTCATGTTCCCGCACTGGACGATCTCGAGGGCCATGTCGGTGGCGACCAGCCGCTCGATCTCCGCGGGCGTCATCGAGGTGGTCCCGCCGTTGATGTGGCCGACGACGTCGGGAGCCGCTTCGAGGACGACGTCGGCGTTGATGGGGCTCGAGCCGGCGATCGAGGGGCCGCCCGTGTGGATGGTCACCGTCATCCCGTGCGTCTTGGCCCAGCGGACCATCGGCGCCGCGTCCTTGCCGGACCTGACCGAGCCGAGCCCGATCTCGCCGACGAGTCGCACACCCGCCGCGGCCATCTCGGCGAAGTCGTTCTCGACCATGCCGAGCTCGAGGATGGGCGCTCCCGCATGGACCTTCACGCCGCCAGGCCGGAAGTTCGCATACGCCTTCGCCGCGACGATCGCGAGCGCCTTGAGCCCCACGACATCCCTCGGGCGCCCGGGGAGGTGCACCTCGCCCGCCGAGATCGCGGTCGTGACACCGCCGTTCATCATCGAGTCGATGAAGTCCACCGTGCGCTGGCGCGGCGTGAAGTCGCCGAACACCGGGTGAACGTGGGAGTCGATGAGGCCCGGCATGACGGTCGTTCCGTTGGCGTCGATCACCGTGTCCGCGTCGTCGTCGAGCCCATCGCCGACCCGAGCGATCTTCCCGTCCCGGATCAGCAGCGAGTCGCCCTCGAGGATAGGTCGCCGAATGTCTCCGCTGACCAGGGCTCCGATGTTTCGAATGAGCGTCTTCATACGCTGAGGTACGCCCTCCGTAGAGACTCGTTGGCGTCGAGGTGCCCGAACGAGCCCTCGAACCGGATCTGCCCCTTCTCGATGATGTACGCGCGGTCCGCGAGCCGCCGGGCGAACTTCACGTTCTGCTCGGACAAGAGAATCGTGAGCCCGCTGCCCTTGAGGGCGGCGATGTTCTCCGCGAGCGCGCGCACGACCACCGGCGCGAGCCCCTCCGACGGCTCGTCCAGCAGGAGGAGCCGCGGGTTGGTCATCAGCGTCCGCGCGATCGTCAGCATCTGCTGCTCGCCGCCGGAGAGGCTCGCGCCGCGCTGGCCGCCGAGCTCCCGGAGCTTCGGGAAGAGCCCGAAGACGCGCTCGACCGTCCACCCGCCGCCGGGCCGCTCGCCGACCCTCAGGTTCTCGACCACCGTGAGGTCGCCGAAGATCCGCCGGTCCTCCGGCACCAAGCCGATGCCCAGGCGCGAGATCTCGTGGGTGCGGAGCCCGCGCAGCGACCGTCCCTCGTACAGGATCTCGCCTCCCGTCACGTCTACCAGCCCGACGATGGACTTGAGCGTCGTCGTCTTGCCGGCGCCGTTCCGGCCGAGCAGCGAGACGACCTCCCCTTCCCGCGCTGCGAGGTCCACGCCGTACAGCACGTGGCTCCGACCATAGTAGGCGTGGACCTGCCGGAGCTCCAGCATCACGTCGTCCACGCCTCCTCCCCCAGGTACACCGCCTGGACCTCCGGGTCGGCGCGCACCTCGTCCGGCGCGCCGTCGGCGATGACGCGCCCCTGGTGCAGCACCATGATGCGCCCCGCGATCGCGAAGACGACGTCCATGTCGTGCTCGGTGAAGAGCACCGTCAGCGTCCGCTCGCGCGCGATCGACGCGGTGAGCGCCATGAGCGCGCCGCGCTCCGCCGGAGCCATGCCTGCGGTCGGCTCGTCGAGGAGCAGGAGCTCGGGGTCGTTCGCGAGCGCGATCGCCAGCTCGAGCTTCTTCAGGTCGCCGTAGGCGAGCACGCCCGCGGGCCGCACCGCCTGGTCGGCCAGCCCCACCTGCTCGAGGAGCGCCAGCGACCGCTCGACCTCGAGGCCGTCCGCCGGCCGCCGGAGCATCCGGCTGTCGCCGGTGTGCGAGAGGCGTGCGACCCGCACGTTCTCGAGCGCGCTGAGCGTCGCGAAGGTCGCGGTGATCTGGAACGTGCGGCTCACGCCTCGCCGCCAGATGACGTAGGGCGCCAGCCCGAGGATCTGCTCCCCGCGGTACGCGACCGCGCCGCCGTCGGCGCGGAGCTGGCCGGCGAGGATGTTGAAGAACGTCGACTTGCCGGCGCCGTTCGGGCCGATCAGCGCACGGATCTCGCCGCGCGCCAGATCGAAGCTCACGCCGTCCACCGCGCGGACGCCGCCGAACGCTTTGCGGACATCACGCACCCGGAGCAGCGGCTCAGGCACGACGACGGTCTCCGACCACTCCGAGAATCCCGCGCGGAAAGACCAGCACGAGCAGGATCAGGATGGCGCCGAGGACGAGCTGCCAGTAGTCCGTGTACCTCGTCGCCACCGTGTCGAGGAGCTTGTAGACCGCCGCGCCTACCGGCGCGCCGGCCAGCGCCTGCACGCCGCCGAGCAGCACCATCACGAGCGGCTCCACCGACATCGGCACGGCCAGGTAATCGGGGAAGACGCTGCCCTTCAGAAACACGAACGTCCCGCCGGCGAGACCGCCGAAGAAGCCCGCGACGATGAACGCCAGCCACTGGTGGAGCCGGATGTTGATCCCGACCGTCTCCGCCCGCGGGGCATGGTCTCGCGCGGCCCGGAGCGTGAGGCCGAACGGCGCCCGCTCGACCAGCGCGAGGAGGGCGATCCCGCCGCCGCAGCTCGCGAGCGCCAGGTAGTAGTAGGCGAGCGGCCCCGCCAGCCACGGGGCGGGCCAGATGCCGAGCAGGCCGTTGTCGCCGCCCGTGACGTCGTACCACTGGTGGACGATCGCAAAGGCGATCTGGGCGAAGGCGAGCGTGAGCATCGCGAAGTAGATCGAGGACAGGCGCACGCAGAAGTAACCGTACAGGGCGGCGCACACGGCCGCCGCGAGGGGCGCGGCGGCGAGTGCCACGAGCATCGGCGCCTTCGCCCACGTCACGCAGAGCGCCGCGCCGTAGGCGCCGAGTCCGAAGCTGGCCGCGTGGCCGAACGACACCATCCCGCCCGTTCCCATCAGGAGGTGGAGGCTCGCGGCGAACAGAGCGAAGGCGAGGATCTCGACCAGCACCCAGACGTGGAACGTCGGCAGCACGGGCGGCACGACGATCAGCAGGGCTACGACGGCAGCCATCCACGGTCGCGGCACGCGGAGAGCGCTCGCCGTAACGATGGCGCCACCGGCGGTCCGCGGCTGGGCGGGGGGCCGCCCGAGCAACCCCCACGGCCGCACGATCAGGATGACCGCCATCACGACGAACATCATGACGAGCGACGCCCTGGGGAGCACGAGGACGCCGAACGCGTCGATGACGCCGATGACGACCGCGGCGAGCAGCGCACCGGGGACCGAGCCCATGCCGCCGACGACGACCACGACGAACGCCTCGGTGATGATCGACGTGTCCATCACGTTGGTCAGCGCCTGCCGCGGGACCTGGAGCGCTCCGCCCAGCCCCGCGAGGAACGAGCCGAGAACGAACACCGAGGTGAAGAGCCGCGCCTGATCGACGCCCAGCACGGCGACCATCTCGCGGTCCTGCGTCGCCGCGCGGATCAGGACGCCCCACCGCGTCCGATAGAAGAGCCACCAGAGGGCGGCGGCGACGAGCGGCCCCAGCGCGATCAGCGCGAGGTCGTACGTCGGGAAGAGCTGGCCGGCAACCGGGACCGAGCCCGCGAGCCCCGGCGCGGCCGGCCCCGTCAGGTTCTCGCTGCCCCAGAAGAACTTCACGCCGTCGGCGATCACCAGCACCAGCGCGAACGTGAGGAGGAGCTGATAGAGCTCGGGCGCCCGGTACACGCGCCGCAGGAGGACCACCTCGACGCCGAGGCCCGCGAGGCCGACGGACGCCGCGGCGAGCGGCACGGCAACGTAGAACGCCGCCACGCCGAGCGGCAGCGTCGCGGTGAGCGTGTAGGTGAGGTACGCGGCGAGCATGTAGAAGGAGCCGTGGGCGAAGTTGACGATGCGGGTGACGCCGAAGATGAGCGAGAGCCCGGAGGCGATGAGGAAGAGCACCATCGCGTGCGCCAGGCCCGACAGCAGCTGGATCAGAATCAGCGACGGGGACATGTGGCAAGAGGCGACGGGGAGGCGGGCAGGCGGCGGGGCCCGGGTGGGGTCCGAAGACCCGTTCGCGCCGACCGCGGCTGCGCGCTAGGCGTTGCCTGGAACACCGCCGCGGCCCGCCGCGCGCCAGAGCGCGTGGTCGCCGGACCCCGCCCGGGCCCCGCCGCCTGCCCGCTCCGTGCGCTAGTTCCCCGTGCGCATCTTCTTCACTTCGTCGTCCGAGGGCAGGACTCTGTCGCCCGCGATGTACTCGTAGTTGACGATGATCCCGACGCCGCGCTTGGCGTCGAGCTTGGTCGTGCCGACCCACGCACCCATCGTCGACTGACCGTCTGACGCGCGGAAGCTGATCGGTCCGATCGGCGTCTCGACCGTGAGCCCGCGGAACGCGGCGACGAGCTTGTCGGTGTCCGTCGAGCCCGCCTTCCGGATCGCCTCGGCGATCGAGAGGTACGTGACGTAGCCGACCAGCGAGCCGAGCACCGGGTTCTTGTCCGTGCGCTTCATGAACTTGGCGACGAACTCCCTGTGCGCGGGCAGCTGGATGTCGTACCAGGGGTAGCCCGTGACGAGCATGCCCTCGGGCGCCTCGAGCTTGAGCGGATCGATGTACTCGGGCTCGCCGAGCAGGATGCCGACGACGAACATCTTCTTGAAGACGCCCCGCTTGTCCGCCTCTCGGACGAACGCGATCCAGTCGCTGCCGAAGAGCGAGACGTAGAGCGCGTCGGGGCTCTGCGCGAGGATCGCCGTCACGAACTGGCTCGGCTCGATCTTGCCGAGCGTCGGCCAGTGCTCACCGACGATCTGCACGTCGGGCCGGAGCTCTTTCAGGCGGTCGCGGAACGTCTCCCATGCCCGTTTGCCGTACTCATAATTCGGTCCGATCGCGGCCCACCTCGTGGGCTTGAGCTTGGCCGCCTTCTCGGCGAGCATGCGCCCCTGCTCGTACGTGTTGGGGCGCACCCTGAAGACGTAGTCGTGACCCTTCGCCCACGTGAGCGCCTCGGTGAGCGGCTCCGCCGCGACGAAGAGGACCTTGTTCTGCTTCGCCCAGTCCGAGACCGCGAGGCCGACGTTCGACAGGAACGTTCCCGAGATCAGGGCGACCTTCTCCGACGCCACCAGCTCCTGCGCGTGCTTCTGGGCCTCGGCGGGCTGGCCCTTGTCGTCGCGGAAGATGACCTCGATCTTGCGGCCGAGCACACCGCCCTTCGCGTTGACCTCGTCGACCGCCATCTCGACCGCCTGCCGGTACGGTCCGGTGAACGGTGCGCCGATGCCGCTGAACGAGTTGATCTCCCCGATCCTGATCGGCGCCTGCTGCGCCGTGGCCGGCGCCGCCGTCGCGAAGACCACGATGGTCGCAAGCACTCCGAGAACGCGGTGTCGTCTCATCGCGAGCCCCCCCGTGGTGCGGCTAAATGTCGGGCCAAAGCACGGAGAAGTCAAGCGCGGGGCGCCGTGCCGCTCACGCGCTCGCCTCGCGACGGCGGTGGTAGACTCCCCGCATGACGAAGCGCGAGCGCGTCGTCGCCGCCCTCGGAGGGCAGCCGGTCGATCGTCCACCCGTCGCGTTCTGGCGCCACGCGCCCGACGTCGACCACACGGCCAAGGGTCTCGCGGAGGCGATGCTCAGCTTCCACCGGCGGTTCGACCTCGACCTCGTCAAGGTCATGTCGAGCGGCGTCTACTGCGTCGAGGACTGGGGGTGCCGGGTCGCCGACACCGGCGCGCCGAGCGGCGCCAAGCAGTGCGTCGAGCACGCCGTCAGGGCCGCGGCGGACTGGGCGCGCGTGCGCGAGCTCGACCCCGGCGGCGGCGCGCTGGGCCGCGAGCTCGAGGCGGTGCGCCTCATCGTCCGCGGGCGGCACGACGACGCGCCGGTGCTCCACACCGTCTTCACACCGCTCACGATCGCGAAGAAGCTCGCCGGCGACCGGCTGCGCGACGACCTGCGCGCGGCACCTGCCGCGGTCGAGGGCGCGCTCGAGACGATCACCCGGACGATGACGCGCTACGCGAATGCGGCGTTGGACGCGGGCGCGGACGGGCTCTTCGTCGCGACCCAGACGGCGACCCGCGAGGCGCTCGCCGCGGAGGCGCTGGCGCGGTTCGAGCTGCCATACACCCGCCGCCTCGTCGAGGCCGTCGCAGGACGGGCGACGCTCACGCTACTGCATATCCACGGCCGCGAGATCGCCTTCGACGAGCTGGCGGCGCTCCCCGTCCACGCGATCAACTGGCACGACCGGCTGACGCCGCCCACGCTCGGCGCCGCGCGCCGCCGCTTCGCGGGCGCGGCCGTCGGCGGCCTCAGCGAGTGGGAGACGCTCCGCCGCGGTCCCGTCCGCGCGATCGCCGACGAGGTGGACGACGCCGTCCGCCAGACCGGCGGCCGCGGCGTGATCGTGGCTCCCGGGTGCGTGCTGCCGCTCGACGTGCCGGAGGCGCATCTGGACGCCGTCGTCGACGCCGTCAAGAGGAGCCGGCCATGAAGTACACTTGAGCCGCTCACGGAGGAGGCCGCCATGGACGACGAGGTCGCTGTCGCCGCGACGACGAGGGTCGCGCAGGTGTTCGATCTCCACGCGCTCAAGGCCTTCGCGCCCGACAAGCGCGTGCGGAAGATGCTCTTCAAGACGGAACAACTCTGGTCCGAGATCGCCTGCTACGAGCCGGGACAATCCACCGTCATGCACACGCACCCCCGGGAGGAAGAAGCGATCTTCGTGCTCGAGGGCACCGCGAACATGAACATCGCGGGCGAGGAGGTCGTGGTGCCCGGCGGGTCCGTCGTGAAGTTCCCGAGCAACGTCCCCCACGACGTGCGCAATCTCCGGAACGAGCGCTGCGTCATCATGTTCATCAAGGCGAATCCGAAGATCCTGAGGGGCGTGTCCGATGGGTAACGTCGAACGCTGCGACAAGACGCTGCCGACCAACGAGATGATGTTCTACGTCCGGCGCGACCCCGCGCTTCGGGCGCGCTGGCTCACGGATCTCCGTGGGATCGCGACGGAGTTCGGCCTGAGCCGCGCGGAGTACGAGGCGATCCGTGACCGAGACCCGAAACGGCTCATGGACCTCGGCGTTCACCAGTACTATGTCCCGCAGATCCTGCGCCTGTTCTTCGGCGCCGCCCAGAACACCAACGCGAGCGCGGCGCTGGAGTGCTACAAGCGCGCCTTCCCGGAGGAGACGGCGAGGGCGATGGCGCTGGAGGCGCGACTGGAGGGCACGTAGGCGATGGCAAGGATCGTCGCGGCGATGGCCATGACTCACTCTCCTGGTCTCACCGGCTGGTTCACGCGCGCGCCCGAGGCGCACCAGCAGCTCGCCCTCGGGGCCACGGCAGAGATGCGACGGCGCCTCGAGGCCGCGCGCCCCGACGTGCTCGTGATGTTCACCAACGACCACCTGCTCAACTGGCCGATCAACAACATTCCTGAGTACGCCGTCGGCATCGGCGACGAGCACATCGGCCCGGCCGATTGGTTCGACGAGTGGCTGGGCATGGAAAAGTACCGCGTCCCCGGCCACCCCGCGCTGGCGCGGTGGATCGTCAACGAGGGGGCGCGCCGGCACCTCCAGTTCGCCTGGCTGCGCCGGATGCAGTTCGACGACGGGATCTCGGTGCCCACCCACTACCTGAACCCCGACGCGAGGTTCAGGCTCGTCCCGGTCGGGATGAACTGCACCGTGCCGCCGCTGCCGGCGCCGGAGCGCGCCTACCACGTGGGCACCGTCCTGCGCGACGTCCTCCGGGCCTATCCCGGTGACGATCGCATCGCCGTGATCGCCACGGGCGGGCTCTCCCACGAGCCGGGTGGACCGCGCTACTTCTGGATCGACGAGGAATTCGACCGGTGGTTCCTCGACTTGCTCGCGAAGGGCGACCACGAGACGCTCCTCGCCGAGTGCACGCTCGAACGCATGGAGGCGGCGGGCTCCGGCGGAACCGCCGAGCTCCTCTCCTGGTTCCTCGTTCTCGCCATGACCCGCGGCCCTGCGGACGTGCTCGCCTACATGCCCGCGATCGCCTGGCGCTCCGGCACGGGCATGGTCGCGTGGAACGAGATCGCCCAGGACCCGGCGCTCGCGATGGACTGAGGCGATGGGCGCCACGCACGCGCTGAACTGCGACACGGCCCGATGATGCTCGATCGCCTGGACCACCTGGTGCTGACCGTCCGCGATCCCGCGGCGACGTGCGATTTCTACCGCCGGGTCCTCGGTATGGAGATGGTGACCTTCGGGCAGGGACGGCTCGCGCTCCGGTTCGGATCGCAGAAGATCAACCTGCACGGGACCGGGCAGGAGTTCGAGCCGAAGGCGGAGCGGCCAACCCCCGGATCTGGCGACCTCTGCTTCCTGACGGACGAGCCTCTCCAGACGTGGGTCGGGCGTCTCGCCGAGAACGGCGTCCCGTTGCTCGAGGGGCCCGTCAAGCGGACGGGCGCGCTCGGCCCGATCGAGTCGATCTATCTGCGCGACCCCGACGGCAATCTCCTCGAGATCGCCCGCCGGCTCGAGACGGACCGCGACGGCTTCGCTCAGGTGCGCGAGTGGCTAGGCGCCCTTCAGGCGTGCGTCAGGGCGCGCGACTTCGACGGCGGACGCCGGCTATGCGCTCCCGACACGATCGCCTTCGGCACGGTCGCCGACTTCGTCGAGGGCGTGGACCGGATCATGGAGCGCCAGTGGCGCCGCGTCTGGCCGAACATTCGCGACTTCACGATCCGGATCGACGAGGCGCGCGGCGCGGTCCAGGGCGACCAGGCCTGGGTCGCGGCCCCGTGGGACTCGCGCGGCGTGCGTCCCGACGGCACGACGTTCCCGCGGCCGGGGCGGCTCACGGTCGTCCTCGCGAGGCGCGAGGGCCGATGGCTCGCCGTGCACACCCACTTCTCGCTCACACCGTCGTCCACTCAGCTGTGAACCCCTGAGTCCGAACCCGGAGGAGGGCGCGATGCACATCGGCGTCTGCATGTTCAACACCGACTACGCGATCCGGATCGAGGAGCTGGCCCGGGCGGCGGAGGCGAGTGGCTTCGAGTCACTCTTCGTCCCCGAGCACACCCATATTCCCGCGAGCCGTCGCACGCCGTTCCCCGGCGGCGGTGAGCTGCCGCGCGAATACTCCCACACGCTCGACCCCTTCGTCGCGCTGGCCCATGCCGCGGCCGTGACGACCCGGCTGAAGCTCGGCACAGGGATCTGCCTGATCATCGAGCGGGACACGATCACGACCGCTAAGGAGGTGGCGAGCGTGGACTTCGTGTCGAACGGGCGGTTCCTGTTCGGGATCGGCGGCGGCTGGAACATCGAGGAGATGGAGAACCACGGCACCGACCCCACGACGCGCTTCAAGCGGCTCGGGGAGCAAGTGCTCGCGATGAAGCAGATCTGGACGAAGGACGCCGCCGAGTTCCATGGGAAGTACGTGAGCTTCGATCCGATCTGGATGTGGCCGAAGCCGGTACAGAAGCCCCACCCGCCAGTCCTCCTCGGCGGCGAGAGCGGTCACACGCTGCAACGGGTCGTGGACTTCTGCGACGGCTGGTTCCCCCGTGGGCGGGCGGGCGACGCGATCTTCACGGGGCTCGCGGACCTGAAAGCGCGCGCAGCCCGCGCGGGGCGCGACATGAAGACGATCTCCGTCTCCGTGTTCGGCGCCAAGCCCGAGCACGCCGCGCTCGACCGCCTCAGGGAGGCGGGAGTGACGCGCGCGATTCTGAGATTGCCGCCGGAGCCTCGCGACCGGGTCCTACCGCTCCTGGATCAGTACGCCAAGCTCATCCGGTGAGCCTGGACCTCCCGGCGTGGGCCGCCGAGTTCCTCCGTGAGAGCCGTGTCGCGCGGCTCGGGACGGCGGACCGCGCCGGGCGGCCGCTCGTGGTCCCGGTTTGCTACGCCTTCGACGGGCACGCCTGCTTCTCGGCGATCGACGCGAAGCCCAAGCGCGTCGCCGCCCGCGCCCTCCGGCGGGTGCGCAACATCGAGCAGAACCCGCAGGTCTCGCTCGTGGTGGACCGCTACGACGAGGACTGGGCGCGGCTCTGCTGGGTGATCGTCGAGGGCCGCGCCGACCTCCTGACGGAAGGGCCGGTGCGCGCGACGGCCGTGGACCTCTTGGTGAGCAAGTACGCGCAGTACCGCGCGATGGGTCTCGATCGAGAGGGGGCGACCGTCATCAGGATTGCGCCCGAGCGGGCGCTCGCCTGGAGGTACGCTGGCTAGCGCTTCTGGAACTCGAGCTTGCTCGGCGTCACCAGCACACCAGCCTGGCCCGCCTGCCGCATCGCTTGGGAGAGCCCCATCTTCTCGAGGACCGTCCGGAGCCCCGAGTCGCCGTGGGCGTCGAAGAACTCGAGCATGATCGTCACGAGGTAGGCGACCTTGCCCTGGTTGTCCTGGAGCTGGAGGACCTGCGCGTTCCCCTGGAGCTCGTGGAAGTCGTAGATCGTGCACATCGGGAACTCGCGATGCAGGTACTCGCGCAGCACGGCGATCTTCCCGTCGTGGTTCACGGGCTTCTCGAAGAACTTCCGCCATTGCGGTGCGAGCTCGCCATTCGGTGGGAGCGTGACGACGTCGCGAAGCGGGGGCTGTCTGCGGTCCTCGCGCCCTTTCGGCTCCCCCGCCAAGCGCTCTTTCGGCTCCCCCGCCAAGCGCTCTTTCACCTCTCCGCGTCGCCCCGCCCCCCCATTGCGGGAGGGCCCCGAGTGCGAGGCCGTCGGCTGCTTCTCGGGCGCAGGGCGGGCGGTCTTCTCGGTCGGGGTGGCAGCGGGGACATCCTCGGCTGCAAGCTTCTCGAGGAACTTCTGCCACTCGGGATTGTCGGCGAGCTGGCGGACGAGATCGGCGTCGTCGGTCGGGGTCGCCGGCTGCGACGCGACCTTCCAGGGCGCCGCCATGGCCGGGGCGCCGGCGATCGGCGCGCCCGACGCCGCGACGGGCGCCGGAGACTCGGCCCGCCCAGGTGAGGGCTCGGCCGTCGGCGTCTCGCTCGGCCGCTTGAGGAGCCCGAACCAGTGCGACGGCTGCGTGTCCCGGGTGACCGCGGGCGCAGCGTCCTCAGTAGCGGCGCGCTGTGGCGCCGTCGTGGCCTCGCGCCGGACGTCATCGGCGAGCCCGGCCTCCTCAGCGCGAATCACCGGCGAGGCGGCGGCAGAGGGCTCGCTCCGCGCCCAGTCGACGGCGTCGAGATAGAACCCGGTTGCGCCGTTGACGTCGACGCACCGGTACTCGAAGCAGTTCACGGCGGGGAACGTGAGGAGCCTGATCTTTCTCAGGAAGGACTCGGGCAGGCGCTCCGCGATGAACACGACGCGCGGCGGCCAGCCGTCAGCGCCACCCTCAGCCGGCATGAGACGCCGGACGGACTCGGGGTACTCGAGCGACCACGCGTAGGCCTCGACGATCCTGAAGAGCATCGCGTCGTCGCCCGTGAGGCCGAGCGCGACGAGCGCGGGCGTCCCGCGCCCATCCAGGCCGACGAGCTCGACCGTCGAGCGACCGAAATTGACTGTGCCGGCGAGGACGCGGAATCCGGATTCGATTGCCTCGGCGTGTTCGGTGACGAGCGTCTGGAGCTGAGACAGGTCCTTGACTTCGCGGCGCCTGAATGTCAGTTTCATCTGGAGAGGAATCGAGCAACCGGTGTGCCAGCGGCGGTAGCTCCCTTCGGCCCGCCGAATCAACACGTTAGAATGGGCGGAGGCTCCGGAAACTGTCAGGAGTCGGTCACACTGACACTCGCGAACGCGAGCGCGTGCCATGGAGCGTCGCGCCGATGGGATCGGCTAGAATTTGACCAATGTTGCTAGCCGGTCAAGATCTAGGCATACGAGTTGGGGCGGATCCCGACCGCGGGCTCGAGCGTACTGATTTGGAAAAGGAAAGAGGTATGACGACCGACACCCGGACCGTAGCATCTGGATCGCGCCCCTTTGGGATCCACTGAGACGATGTCGCTTGCGATCAACCTCACTGAGGCGTTCCGGGACCTCGTGCAGATCGGCATCGCACTCACGAGCGAGCGGGACCTCTCCACCCTGCTCAACAGGATCATGGCCGAGGCGCGGCGCTTCACGCGCGCCGAGGCGGGTACGCTCTTCCTGCGCGAGAATGACGAGCTGCACTTCGCGGTCGTCCAGAACGACCGCCTTGCCCGCCGGCTGGGAGAGGCGGAGATGCAGCGCCTGCTCCAGGCCGAGCCGCTCAAGGTTTCCGACCTGAGCCTCGCCGGCCACGTCGCGATGATGGGCGAGGTCGTCAACATCCCCGACACGTACACGATCTCGCCCGACCGCCCCTACAACTTCAATCCGCTCTTCGACGCGCGGTGTGACTACAAGACCCGGTCGGCCCTCGTGGTGCCGCTGCAGGACCCCGCCGGGCACATCTTCGGGGTCCTCGAGCTCATCAACGCGCTCGACAAGACCGGGTGCGTCGTGCCGTTCGACATCGAGTACGAGGCGCTCGTGCGTGCGCTCGCCTCGCAGGCCGCCGTCGCGATCCGCAACGCCCGGCTGGAGGACCTCTCGTTCAAAGATGCGCTGACGGACGTCTACAACCGGCGGTACTTCGTCGTGCGCATCGAGGAAGAGTCCCGGCGGCACCTGCGGTTCGCCGAGCCGGTGTCGCTCGTCCTGCTGGACCTCGACCGCTTCAAGGACGTGAACGACCGGTTCGGGCACCGCGCGGGCGACGAAGCCCTGCGCGAGGTCGCGCGGCTGCTCCAGAAGCACTCGCGGAACTTCACTGTCGTCACCCGGTACGGGGGTGACGAGTTCGCCGTGCTCCTCGTCAACACCGCCAAGGCGGGCGCGGTCGCGTACGCGGAGCGGATCCGTGAGGTCATCGAGCAGCACGAGTTCGCGCACGGTATCGTGACGGTCAGTCTCGGCGTCGCGAGTCTCCCGGAGGATGCCGCCAGCGGCGACGACCTGGTGGTCGCCGCAGACAAGGCGATGTACGAGGCGAAACGACTGGGCCGAAATCGAGTCGCCGTGGTCTAACGGTCCCGGCCCTCAGGAGGATACGCTGCCGCATCCGGAACTCAACCTCACCCAGGCGTTCAAGGAGCTGGTGCAGATCGGGATCACGCTGACCAGCGAGCACGACCTGGCCATCCTGCTGGAGCGGATCCTGAGCGAAGCCCGGCGTTTCACGCGCGCCGAGGCCGGGACGCTGTTCCTCCGCGAGGGTGACCACCTCCGCTTCGCCGTCGTCCAGAACGACCGGCTGGCGCGAGAGATCGGCGAGCCGGAGATGAAGCGCCTCTTCCAGGAGCAGCCGCTCAAGCTCCGCGAGCTGAGCCTCGCCGGGCACGTCGCGCTCACGGGCGACACCCTGAACCTCCACGATCCCTATATGATCCCGCCCGACCAGCCCTACAGCTTCGACGCACGGGTCGACGCGCGCATGAACTACCGGACCCAGTCCATCCTGGTGGTCCCGCTCCAGGACCCCCCGGCCAACATCCTGGGCGTGCTCGAGCTGATCAACGCGATGGACCGGGGCCAGATCGTCCCCTTCGACTCCCAGTTCGAGTCGCTCATGCGCGCGCTGGCGTCGCAGGCCGCGGTCGCCATCCGCAACGCGCGGCTCGAAGACCAGTCGCTCAAGGACGCGCTGACCGACGTGTACAACCGCCGGTACTTCATGATCCGGCTGGAGGAGGAGGTCAAGCGTCACTCACGCTTCGGCGAGCCGCTGTCGCTCGTCATGCTCGACGTCGACCACTTCAAGGAGATCAACGATCGCTTCGGCCATCGGGCCGGCGACGAGACGCTCCGCGGTATCGCCGAGCTCCTCCTGAAGCACTCGCGGAGCTTCAGCGTGGTCACCCGGTACGGGGGCGACGAGTTCGCCATCGTCCTCGTCAAGACCCCCAAGGCCGGTGCCCTGACCTATGCCGACCGGATGCGGAGCGTCGTGGCGCAGCACCAGTTCAGCCACGGCACGGTCACCGTGAGCCTGGGCGCGGCCTCTCTCCCCGAGGACGGCGCCTCCGGCGACGATCTCGTGGTGGCCGCCGACAAAGCGCTCTACGATGCGAAGCGCCTGGGGCGGAATCGAGTCGCGGCACCATTGACGTAACGGTCATGCTCGACCGAACCAGGCTCCTTGAAGAGCTCCTCGAGATCGGGATCGCGCTCACGAGCGAGCGGGACCTCGGCGCACTCCTCGAGCGCATCCTCGAGCAGGCCCGGCGCTTCACGCGTGCCGAGGCCGGTACGCTGTTCCTGCGCGACGGCGACCACCTGCGCTTCGCGGTCGTCCAGAACGACTTCCTCGAGGCGCGGCTGGGCAAGCGCGAGATGCAGCGGCGCCTGCAGGCCGAGCCGATGCCGCTCAGCGAGCCCAGTTTGGCCGGGCACGTCGCCCAGACCGGGGAGATCATCAACGTCCGCGACGCGTACGCCATCGGCGGGCAGCGGAGGGTGACGTTCAACAAGACCGTCGAGGAGGTGAACGACTACGCGACCCGCTCCGTCTTCGCCGTGCCGCTCCAGGACCGCAACGGCAGCATCGTGGGCGTGCTCGAGCTCCTCAACGCGCTCGGCGAGGATGGCGCGACCGTCCCGTTCGACCCCGAGCACGAGAAGCTGATCCGCGCCCTCGCCTCCCAGGCCGCCATCGCGATCCGCAACGCGCGGCTCGAGGACCTGTCGGTCAAGGACGCGCTGACCGACCTCTTCAACCGGCGCTACTTCGCGCTTCGACTCGACGAGGAAGCCAAGCGTGGGGCGCGATTCGGTCATCCCCTCTCGCTCGTCTACATCGACCTCGACGACTTCCAGAAGCTCAACGAGGGCAAGGGGCGGCCCGCGGGCGATGAGGTGCTCAAGGAGGTCGCGCGGCTCCTCGTGAAGCACTCGCGCAGCTTCACGATCGTGGCGCGCCGGCAGGACGACGACTTCGCCGCGATCCTCGCGAATACCCCGAAGGCCGGCGCGATGAGCTACGCCGAGCGCATCCGGGGCGTCATCGAGCAGCACCCGTTCCCGCAGGGCCCGGTCACAGCGACCCTCGGCGTGGCCGCCTTCCCAGCCGACGCGGCCACCGCCGAGGACCTGATGGCGAAGGCCGAGCATGCGCTGAACGAGGCGAAGGCGCGCGGTCGGAACCGCGTCGGGCAGCTCTAGACAGGCTCGTCTAGGCCCGGGTCTCCTCGCCCCAGAGCCCGAGCGCGCGAAGCGCGGGCTCGTCGTTGAACTGGAAGAGACAGGCCGGCGCGGACGGCGCCGCGTTCCGGTGCTCCACGAAATGCCAGGGCGGCGCCACGAACGTGTCGCCCTCCTCCCACGCGAGCAGCGCGTCGCCGATCCGTGACTCGCCGCGCCCCTCGAGCACGTAATAGACGGCGCTCGCCGTGCTGCGCGCGGCGCGCGGCGCCTCGCCCGGGCGAAGCCACTGGCACTCGCACCCCATGGTCGGGAGCGGCGGCGCGCCGGTCTTGGGGTTCACGTAGGAGAGCGCCACGGGCTGGTCCGCCGGCGCCGCAGCCGCCATGCTGGCCAGGGCGCGGCGGACGGTGGCCCACGGCCAGCGTACCTGGGGATACCCGGTGTCCGCATAGCGCGACCGCCGCGGCACAAGGCCGGCCGCGGTGAACTCGTCCTGCGACGAGTCGATAGACGTGGACGGCGGCCGCGCCGGCCGCATCTTCGATGCCCAGCTCGCGTCGACGCTGCGCACGAGCGGAATGTCGAGCCCGTCGAGCCACACGACCGGCTCGCTCCCTTCGTGGCCGTGATCGTGCCAGCGCATCGGCGGTGTGATGATCAAGTCGCCCGGCTCCATCGCGCACTTCACGCCGTCAACCGTGGTGAAGGCGCCGCGCCCCTGGACGACCAGGCGGAGCGCCGCCGGCGTGTGGTGGTGGCTGGGCGCGGCCTCGCCGGGCAGGATGATCTGCAGCCCCGCAAACAGGGTCGAGGTAACAGCGTACGCCCCTCCGAGGCCGGGGTTCTTCAAGACGAGCACGCGCCGCTCTGCCTGCTCGATCGGGACGAGCCGCGCCGCTTCGAGCAGAAGCGGCCCGAGGTCCCGCCACCGCCACCGGTGCGGCACCGCGGAGGTCACCCGCTCGTTCGGCAGGAGGACGTGGAGCGCGGTCCAGAGCGGTCCCACGGAGAGCGCTTCCAGCGTCTCGCTGTACGCAGGCGGCAGGCTCGCGTCGCGTGTCGTCAGCATCGGCGTGGTCCGATGATACCCGGCAATGCCGTCTCCCGCGACTCACCGTTGACGTGTATTCTGGTGGACCGAGAAAGGAGCTTCCCATGGCCGAGACAAGCTCGTTCCGCGAGGAGCTCGAAGCCGCCGTCAACGCGCGGCACAGCCGCCTGAACCCATTCACCGAGAAGTGGGTGAGGGGCGAGCTGACGCGCGCCCAGCTGGGTGCCTGGGCGGCGCAGCACTATCAGTACGTGTCGAAGTTCCCGCGGTGGTGCGCGACGGTGTACGGCGAGTGCCCGGACCCGGACGCGCGGGACTTTCTGCTCGAGAACATCATCGAGGAGGAGTCGGGGACCAAGCACGTGGACCTGCTGATCCGCTTCGCCGAGGCGTGCGGCGTGAGCCGCGCGGAGGTCGAGACCGCGCGGCAGCTTCCGACCACGCGCGGGCTCACCGCCTGGTGCCACGAGATGTCCCGCCAGCCGTTCCACGTCGCCGCGGCGGGGCTCCTGGTCGGCCTCGAATCGCAGGTGCCCGGCATCTACAAGCGCAACCTGCCACCGCTCAAGGCGCACTACGGCTTCTCCGACCACGAGGTCGAGTTTTTCGCGATCCACATCGAGGCCGACGAGGTCCACGGCGAGCGCGGCTACGCGATCGTCGAGCGCCACTCGACGACGCCCGAAAAGAAGGCGGAGGCGATCGATGCCGTGCGTCAGGCGACCGAGATGCGCTGGCAGTACATGAGCGGCCTCTACCGCGCCTATGTCCTCAAGGAAGCGACGTAGGGCGAGCCTGTGAGCGTGACAGTGCGAGCCGCAGGCGAGGCGAGCCTGTGAGCCTGGTCAACGTGGCTCGCCTGGACGACCTCCGGGCCGGCCAGCCCAAGCTGGTGGAGGTGGGCGGCGCGCGCCTCGTCCTCGTATGCGTCAAGGACGAGGTCTACGCGTGCGACGACGTGTGCGCCCACCAGGGCGGCCCGCTCAGCCAGGGCAAGCTCTCGGGCGTGCGCCTGGCCTGCCCCTGGCACGGGTGGATGTACGATGTGCGGACGGGCGAATGTGTGATGCCCGGGCGCGGCAACCGTGTGGCGAGCTATGCAACCCGGATCGAAGGGGGCACAGTCTGGGTGCAGGTTCCCTGACGATGGCGCTCACGCTGAAGCGAGCCCACGAGTGCATCCAGCGCGGCGTTGCCAAGGCGCAGACCCTCGGCTTCAAGGTCGCCATCGCCGTCGTGGACGACGCGGGTCACCTCGTCGCGTGCGAGCGCATGGACGGCGCGCTCTGGGCCACCCCCGAGATCGCCCGGGCGAAGGCCAACGCCGCCGCCGCCTTCCGGGCGACGACGCTCGAGCTCGAGGAGCGCTTCAACAAGGGGCGCCAGCTCTTTGCGTCGAACGTCGCCACGCTCGGTGACTACCAGTTCGTCTTTGGCCGCGGCGCCGTGCCGATCGTCGACGGCGGGCAGATCATCGGTGCCGTCGGCGTGAGCGGCGCGGTCCCTGCAGACAACGACCACACGATCGCCGACGAAGCCGCGGGGCACCCCGACCTTCCCAAGGGCCACTAGCCCGCCGAGCCCACGGGGCTGCCCCTCCCTCTGGTTCTGAGGTAAGCTTCCCCCGTGAAGTTCGAGGTGGAGGTCTACGAGAACGAGGCGAGGGAGTGGGTGGCGACGGCCGTCACCTACAACGTGACGGCGACGGGTCGCACCGAGAAGGAAGCCCTCGCCCGCGTCATGGAGGCCCTCGCCCAACACTTCAAGACGTCGCCCCGCACATGAACGGCGCGCTCGCGGGTCTCCGCGTCATCGACTGCTCCCGTCTCATCGCCGGCGGCGTGCTGGCCACGATCTTCGCCGACTACGGCGCTGACGTCGTCAAGGTCGAAACCCCGCGGGGCGGCGATCCCCTGCGCACCTGGCTGAAGGAGCGCGGCGAGCTCTGGTGGAAGGTCTACGCTCGCGGCAAGCGCTCGATCACCCTCAACCTCGCCCATCCGCGCGGCCAGGCGCTGCTCACGCGGCTCGTGAGGGACGCCGACGTCCTCATCGAGAACTTTGTCCCGGGCACGCTCGAAAAATGGGGGCTCGGCTGGGACGTCCTCTCCGCCGAAAATCCGCGGTTGGTTCTCGCGCGCGTGTCGGGTTGGGGGCAGGACGGCCCCTACCGCGACCGGCCGGGCTTCGGCACGATGGTGGAAGCGATGAGCGGCTTCGCCGCGGCGACCGGGCCGGCGGACGGGCCGCCGACGCTTCCCTCGTTCCCGATGGCCGACATGGTCGCCGCGCTGGCGGGGGCAGCCGCGGTGCTCGCGGCGTTGCGCCACCGCGATCAGATCGGGGGCCGCGGTCAGGTGATCGACATCTCGCTCTACGAGCCGCTGCTCTCCGTCCTCGGACCCGCCGCCGCCGAGTACGCGCTCGACGGCAAGATCCGGGCGCGCCACGGCAACCAGTCCGACAACGCGAGCCCACGCGGCACCTACCGGACGCGCGACGGTGAGTGGATCGCCCTCTCGGCCTCGACGCCCGCGTCGGCGAGGGCACTCTTCGACGGACTCGGCCTCGGCGACCTCATGAAGGACCCCAGGTTTGCCACGAACGACGCGCGGGTCGCCCACAACGACCTCGTGGACGCGGCCCTCGCGCGCGCGATCGGTGCACGCACGCTCGACGAGATGCTCCACCTGTTCGAAACGATGGACCTCACGGCGGCGCCCGTCTACGACATCGCGGACATCACCGAAGACCCGCACGTGGTCGCGCGCGGCATCTTCATGGACGTCCCCGATCCCGATCTCGGCACCGTGCGCATGACGGCGCCCACGCCCCGCCTCGCCGACACGCCCGCCTCGGTCCGCTGGGCAGGGCCTTCGCTCGGCGCCCACAACCGTGACGTCTATGCGTCGCTCGGGCTCAGCGACGCCGAGCTCGGCGAGCTGAAGCGTGCCGGCGTCATCTAGCTCGGCGCGCACGCTCGCCATCGCGCTTGCGCTCGCCGGCCTCGTCGCGGGGTCCGTGACGGTCGCCGTCGCCGGGGCCGAGTACGCGGGACCGCTGATCGATGCGCACTCGCACCTGTCGAACGCGGGGGCGATCGACGCCTACGTGGAGGCGATGAAGCGGCACAACGTCACCAGAGTGGTGCTGCTCGGCGTCGGCGGCGTCCAGAAGGACGACGCGGAGTGGATCGCCGCCGCGGCCCGCAAGTACCCCGACCGCGTGATCGCGGGGCTTCCCGTGCCCGACCCGACCTCCGATGTCGCGGCGCAGCGGCTCGCTGACGATCTCGCCCGCCGCCGGCCGCGCGTCCTCGGCGAGGTGCACCTGCGACAGCTCGGGCGTCGGAACATCGAGCGGGATCCTAACGACGCCGCGTTCGGGAAGGTCCTCGACCTCGCCGCCCAGTACGGCGTGCCGGTGGCCGTGCATTACGAGCTGACCGACACGGCCGCCGCCGCACTCAGTCGCGCGCTCGCGGCGCACCGGAAGGCGACACTCGTCCTCGCCCACGCCGGCGAGGGCCCGCCCGCGCGCGTGGAGGGGCTGCTCGCGCGCAACCCGAACCTCATGGTCGACCTCTCCGGGATGCACTTCCTGCGCAAGCCCTCGCTCGCGTCCGAGAACGGGCCACTCGATCCTGCATGGAAGGCGCTGATCGAGAAGATGCCGGACCGCTTCCTGATGGGCGTCGATGTGTGGGCGCCGCGGCTCCTCGAGCCGGCGATGCTCGACCGGCTCTTCACGTGGACGCGCCGTGTCCTCGGGGAGCTCACACCGGAGGTGGCGGCGCGCGTGGGGCACCGGAACGCGGTCGCGCTCTTCCGCCTCGAGTAGCCGGCCGTGGTCGCCAACCCGTTCGCAGACACCACCGCCGCCGCCATGCTCGACGCCGTCGCAACACGGTATGGGTCGCGCGAGGCGATGGTGTTCGGCGAGGTGCGCGTCTCGTTCGCCGAGTTCCGCGAGCGCGTGAACCGGCTCGCCCGTGGCCTCGCAGCCCTCGGCATCCGCCACGGCGAGAACGTCGCGATTTGGCTCCCGAACCGGCCCGAGTGGTTCTTCGCCCAGTACGCGTGCGCGCGTCTCGGCGCCGTCGTCATCGCGCTCAACCCGCGCTACAAGGCGCACGAGCTGTCGTACATCCTCGGCCAATCGGAAGCGAAGGCACTCCTCATGACCGACCACCTCGGCGGCATCGATTACTTCGAGGCGCTCCATGAGGTGCTGCCCGAGCTGCCCGCGTCGGTCCCCGGCGAACTCACGAGCGTGAGATTTCCCGAGCTCCGCCACGTCATCGTGGACGCCGACGACCCCTACCCCGGATGCCATCGCCTCGCGGACGTCGTCGACCT
>QHTD01000065.1 GCA_003220675.1 Candidatus Rokuibacteriota bacterium
CACGATTCACAGGCGGCGTGGCGCCGGTGATCCCGGCCGCCATCATCTCGCCGACGGCCGGTGCTAGCTTGAAGCCGTGGCCGCTCATGCCTGCGGCGATCCAGAAGCCCCGCACCGGCGATTCGTCGAGGATCGGCATCCAGTCCGGCGTAATGTCGAAGGCCCCGGCCCAGCCGCGCCGGTAGCGGGCCTCGGCGAGCCGCGGGATCGCCCGGCCCGTCCGCTCGAGCACCTCCGTCGCCTCGTCTAGGCTCACGTCGCCGCCGAGCAGCTCGGGCTCCATCGGATGTCGGGTCTCGTCCTCGGTCAGCGAGCCGGTCAGCGTAAGGCCCCCGGTTTCGGGCCGCGCGTAACTGCCGCCGGCAAGGTCGAGATAGACAAGGTGCGGACGGCCGAAGCCCGCGTCTCGCTCGACTACGAACACTGGATGGCGGCCGATGATGATCGGCAGATCGACCCCAGCCAGGCGGGCGACCGCGGGCGACCAGAGGCCGGCCGCGTTGACGACGACCGGCGCGTCGATCCGCTCGCCGGCCGCGGTCGCGACCCCGGTGACGCGGTCGCCAGCGGTGAGGATCGCCACGACCTCCACGCCCTGTTCGATCATGACGCCGTGGCGGCGCGCGCCTTCCGCGTACGCCATCGCGACTGCGGTCGGATCGCCATAACCCGACTCGGGCTCGTGCAGCACGGCCCCGAGATTTTCGGGATTGATCCGCGGCTCGACGCTCGTGAGGTCCGCCGGCTCAAGCACGTCAGCGCGCACTCCGAGCGACCGCTGCCGCATCACGGTCTCCTCGAGCTTGGGGCGCATGGCGGCCGAGACGCCGATCAGGACGCCGCAGCCGACGTAGCCCGACTCGCCGCCGACCATGTCGCGGAAGCGGCGGAAGACCTCAAGCGATCGCACGACCATCTGCGTGGTCTCGGGGGTCGGGTAGAGTTGGCGGATGATGCCGACCGACCGGCCGGTGCCGCCGGATGCCAGGAACCTGCGCTCGAGGAGGAGGACGTTGCGAACCCCGAGGCGGCCCAGGTGAAAGGCGATCGAGACGCCCGTGACGCCGCCCCCGATGATGATGACCGCGGCGTGTCGGGTCACTTCGAGGCGGCGCTCACCTCGGCACGCGCTCGCCCGAGAGCACGTGGCTGCCCGGGACGACGGCGGGCCCGTCGACCCCTTCGATCGTGACGCGCGCCGCCGCCACCGCCGCCTTTGGGACGCCGCCACACGAGACGCTGATCCGCACGAGTCTGCCGCTCACAGATCGACCTCCGTTCCCAGGCCTCGCTCCCTGGCCCGATTGTACGCGAGCGTCGCCGTCGCCAGGTCCTCAAGGGCGAAGCCGACCGACTTGAAGAGCGTGACTTGGGCGGGGCTCGTCCGCCCCGGTCGGGTGCCCGCCACCAGCTCGGCGAGCTCGGCCACGACGTGCTCCCGCGCGATCGCGCCCTCGCCGAGTGGGATCAGGAGATCGCCTGCCTCGACGAGCGCCGCAGTGTAGGCGTCCACGACGACGCGGGCCCGCCGGACGGTCTCGGAGTCCACCTCGCGCGTTTCCGGACGGAACGAGCCGACTGCATCCACGTGGGTCCCGGCACGGAGGTCGGCGCCGGCGAATAGGGGCGTCGGCGACGTCGTGGCGCAGGTGACGATGTCGGCGCTGCTCACCGCCGAGCGCGGATCGTGGCTCGTGTCCACGGCGACGGCGAGCTCCTCGGCCATCGCCTGGGCGAACCGCCGCGCTCGCTCCGCATCGCGCCCGAGCACGACGACACGCTCGAGCGTGAAGACGGCGGCGAGGCACCGGAGCTGCTGGCGCGCCTGGACGCTGGTGCCGAAGCACGCCACCCGCCGGCTGTCTGGGCGCGCCAGGTGCCGGGCCGCGAGCGCGGAGGTCGCGCCGGTGCGGAGCGCCGTCAGGTAGCTCGCCTCGAGGAGCGCGAGCGGCTTCCCCGTGGCGTGGTGCATGAGGACGTACGTCGCGAGATGGGTCGGCTGACCGCGCTCCCGGTTCCGCGGATAGTACGTGACGAGCTTGGCCCCGAGCCCACCGGCTTGCTGCTCGCCGGGCGCGGGGAGCGACGCCGCGGGCATGACGAGGAGCATGCCGGCATCGCCGACCGGCGTTACGCTGCGCGGCGGGATGGAAGCCCGGCCGGCGGCCTGACGCCGGAACGCCTCCGCGAGCGCGTCGATGACGTCACGCGGGGCGAGGAGCGTCTCGAGGTCGGCGCGCCGGAGGACCAGCACCGCGTCGCGGGCTCAGCTCGCCGCACGCCGGATCATGCGCTGGACCTTCGCCTCCAGCACGAGCTCGCCGCGCTGGTTGAGGACACGGTGGCGGTAGGTGACGATACCGCGGTCGGGCTTCTTCGTCTCGCGCTTGTCGGCGACCTCGATCTCGACTGTCAGCGTGTCCCCCTCGAGCACCGGCGCGACCACGCGGACCTCGGCGCCCAGGAACGCCATGCCGGTGCCGTGGATGACGCCGGTCTGCATGATCAGACCCTCGGAGAGTGCCCACGTCATGGCGCCGGGCGCCGCGCGCCGCGTGAAACGTCGCGCCGACCTCGTGCTGCTCGAAGTTCAAGCCCTGGGTTCTCATTGTCGAGTGACGAAGACGACGACGCGGGGGGCCAGGGTCTCGATTGCTCGGATCATTTGGCGCTGAGTGGCCGTGTCTCGAGAGGTGTCAAGCAGGCACGCTCGCGCTCGCGACCGGTTCCCCATGGATGGCGATGGTGAGCACCAGTATACCGGCGACCTTCTCGGCGCACGAAGAGGCCGCGTCTTCGTGTGCTCACGCGCCTCGGGCTCCCTGGGGTTGCCTCTGAGTGTGGAGGCTGGTTCCAGAATCGCTGGCATGAGACTTGCTTTGCAGGCTACATCTGCAGGCGACAGATGTACGGACAAATAACCGGATGCCGGATATGCGGGAGCGAGTGGCTCGAGGTTCTCCTCGAATTGGGCACTCAGTTCCTGACGGGCGTGTTTCCGCGCAGTCCCGACGAGTCCCTCACGAAGGGGCCCCTGACGCTCGTGCGGTGCGACGAGTGTGGTTTGGTCCAGCTCCTCTACTCCTACGAGCGAACCGAGCTGTACGGCGCGCACTACGCGTATCGCTCGTCGTTGAACCGGACGATGGTCAACCATCTCGAAGCCAAGGCTCAGATGCTCATGCGGACCGTCGACCTACGCCCTGACGACGTGATCGTCGACGTCGGGAGCAACGACGGGACGTTGCTCTCGTTCTTTTCGGGTCGAAACCTCTGCCTCCTCGGCGTCGATCCGTCGGCCGCGCGGTGGCGCGGCGGCTATCCCGGCGACAGCCAACTGATCGCGGATTTCTTCTCGGCGGACCTTTACCGGTCCGCAATGGGCCAACGGAAGGCGCGGATCGTCACCTCGATCGCGATGTTCTACGATCTGGAGAGGCCGCTGGAGTTCGTCCGTGAGGTCGCCGACATCCTGGCCGACGACGGCATCTGGCATCTGGAACAGAGCTACCTGCCGGCGATGTTGCGGGCGAATGCCTACGACACGATCTGCCACGAGCACGTCGAGTACTACGCCCTCGCGCAGATCAAGTGGCTGGCGGACAAGGCTGGTCTCACGATCTTGGACGTGGAGCGCAATGACGTCAACGGCGGGAGCTTCGCGGTGACGCTCGGGCGGGCGGGACGTCTCGCACCGGAGTGCCGGGCGCGGGTGACGCGTCTCTTGAGCGAGGAACGCCGCTCGGGCTTCGACTCGCTTCGGCCCTTCAAAGAGTTCCGCGATCGTGTCATGGCCCACAAGCGCGAGCTTCCTGAGCGCCTCCACGCGATCCGCGCCCGGGGCGAGAGCGTGTTGGGCTACGGCGCCTCCACGAAGGGCAATGTGATTCTCCAGTTCACCGACATCGACCGGGCCTTGCTCCCCGCGATCGCCGAGGTGAACGCGGACAAGTTCGGGTGCGTCACGCCCGGGACATGGATCCCCATCATCTCCGAGACGGAGGCCCGAGCGCGCAAGCCCGATTACTTCCTGGTGTTTCCGTGGCACTTCCGGTCCGGCCTCATCGAGCGGGAGGCGGCGTTCCTGGCGGCGGGCGGGAAGCTGATGTTTCCGCTCCCCTCGATCGAGGTCGTCTCGACGTCGCGGCGATGACACGGTCCCGCCTCCTCATCTTCGTGCCGACCTACAACGAGAACCACAACGTCGAGCGGCTCTGCGCGGAGCTCCGCGCGCTCTCGCTGGACGCGGACATTCTCTTCATCGACGATGGCTCTCCCGACGGCACCGGCGCGACGCTCGATCGGCTCGCGCGTGAGCACTCTCGCATCGCGGTGATCCATCGGGAGGGCAAGCTCGGCATTGGCAGCGCCCATCGTGCCGGCATCACCTACGCCTACGCGAAGCGGTACGACCTGCTCATCACCCTGGACGCGGATTTTTCGCACAGCCCGGCCGACATCCCCCGCCTGCTGGCCGCGCACGCCGCCGACGTGGACCTCGTGGTGGCCTCGCGCTATCTCGCGCGGAACAGCCTTCCCGGCTGGAGTCGCCACCGCCTGTTCCTGACGCGGCTCGGGCATTTCCTGACGCGGGCGCTCCTTGGCATGCCCTACGATGCGAGCGGCGCGCTCCGGCTCTACGATCTCCGGCGGATCCCGCGTGAGCTCTTCGAGCTCGTGAACGCTCGCGCCTACGCGTTCTTCTTCGAGAGCCTCTTCATTCTCCATCGTAACGGCTGCCGCATCCGAGAGATCCCGATCGTGCTTCAGGCCCGGGTGTACGGAAGCTCCAAGCTCACGGCCCGGGAGGGCTTGCGGAGCGGGTGGTTTCTGCTGGAGCTGTTCGTCGCACGCCTGGCGAACCCCGGGTATTTCCTGCGATCCCGCCTGATTGACAAGCTGCGTCCCGAGCTGCGTGAGTCGCAGGGCTGGGACGAGTACTGGAGCGGGAAACGAACGGCGCTCGGCACCCTCTACGACCTCGTCGCCACCGTCTATCGCCAGGTGATCAGGCGCAACCTGCGCCGGTACGCGAAGAGATCGTTCGCCGAGGGCGCGCGCGTCCTCCACGCCGGATGCGGCAGCGGACAGGTGGACAGAGACCTCCATGAGCGAGTCCACGTGACCGCCGTCGACATCTCCGAGCGGGCGTTGAGGCTCTATGCCCGTAACAACCCGCGCGCGAGTCGGATCGAGCAGGCGAGCATCTTCGACCTGCCGTTCGAGGAGGGGGCGTTCGACGGAGTCTACAACCTCGGCGTGCTCGAGCATTTTCATCGGCAAGAGATCCGGGAGATCCTCGGCGAGTTCCATCGCGTCCTGAAGCCGTGTGGGAAGCTCCTGGTCTTCTGGCCGCACCGCCGGGGCTCCAGCGTCCTGTTCCTGCGGGCGCTGCGGCATCTCATCCGGGTGGTGTCGCGCCGGGAACCGAAGTTTCACCCCGACGAGATATCGCTGCTCGGCGCCCGCGACGAGGCCGAGGCGCTCCTGCTGGACGCCGGCTTCGCACTCCGCGAGTACTACTTCGGCGTCAGGGATTTGTTCGTTCAGGTCGTGATCGTCGCCGAGAAGCTGGAGAAGGACCCGACGGCGGCACTGTCGCTGCGGCCCGAGGGCGCGACCATCGCATGAGGCGCCCGGACGCCTATTCACCGAGGTAGGCTCGGCGAACATCCGCGTTGCCGGAGAGCTCCGCCGCGGTCCCCGCGAGCGCGACGGAGCCGGTCTCGAGCACGTAGCCCCGGTGCGCGATCGACAGCGCCATCGCCGCGTTCTGCTCCACGAGCAGGATCGTCATCCCCTGGCCGTTGATGTCGGCGATCGCGTGGAAGATCTGCTCGACCAGGACCGGCGCGAGCCCCATGCTCGGCTCGTCCAGAAGAAGGAGCCTCGGGTTCGCCATCAGCGCGCGCGCAATCGCGAGCATCTGCTGCTCGCCGCCGGAGAGTGTCCCCGCAACCTGAGTGCGGCGCTCCTTGAGGCGCGGGAAAAGAGTGAAGACGCGCTCAAGGTCGGCGGCGATCCCCCCATCGGTCCTTCGATACGCGCCCATCATGAGGTTCTCGCGGACCGTAAGACGGTTGAAGATCCGCCGCCCCTCGGGCACGTGCGCCACACCCCTCCTGACGATCTCGTGCGGCGGCACGCCGACGAGCGGATCGGCCTCGAGCGTGATCGTGCCGCGCAGGGGACGGAGGAGGCCTGAGATGGTCTTGAGCGTTGTCGTCTTCCCGGCGCCGTTGTTGCCGAGGATCGTGACGATCTCGCCGCGGCCGACCTCCAACCCCACACCCTTGAGCGCCCGGATCTCGCCGTAGGCGACGTCGAGCGAATCGACCCTAAGCACGGCGCGTCCTCGCTGGACCGGAGCCGCGCGTGCCCAGGTAGGCCTCGATGACCCGCGCGTTGCTCTGGACCTCGCGCGGGGGCCCTTCGGCGATCTTCTCCCCGTGGTCCAGCACGGCCACTCGGTCGGACACCTCCATGACGACACGCATGTTGTGCTCGATCAGGATGATCGCGAGGCCGAGCTCAGCGACGAGCCCGCGCAGGAGACGCATGAGCGCGCCCGCCTCGCCCTGGGTCATCCCGGCGGTGGGCTCGTCGAGCAACAGCAGCGTGGGCTCGGACCCGAGCGCGCGGGCGAGCTCGAGGCGTCGCTGATCGCCGTAGGGCAGGTTGCGGGCCACGTCGTTGGCGTTCGCCTGGAGCCCGACGCGGTCGAGCAGCGCCACCGCGCGCGCCGCGAGCTCCCCTTCGGTCCGGCGAAAGCGCCGGCGATGCGAGAGGACGTCCCACAAGCCGAGCGCGACGCGCGTGTTCATCCCTACAAGGACGTTCTCGATCGCGGTCATGTTCGCAAAGAGCCGGATGTTCTGGAACGTCCGGCAGATTCCGAGCGCTGTGATCTGGTCGGGGCGCAGGCCGAGGAGCGGCTGCCCGCGGAACGTGACGCGGCCCTCGTCAGCGCCGTAGAGGCCTGTGAAGATGTTGAAGAGCGTCGTCTTCCCCGCCCCGTTCGGCCCGATGATCGACGAGATCCCCGTGTCGAGCGCGAAGTCCACCGCCGCCAGGGCGGTGAGGCCGCCGAACCGCTTGGTGACACCGAGCGCCTCGAAGCGGGCTGGCATCAGACCTGCTTCGCCAGCTCGCGCGCCCGGCGGCGCACGGGGAAGATCCCCTGCGGGCGGAAGATCATCATGAGGATGAGGATGACGCCGAAGATCATTCGCTCGTACTTCGCGGGCTCGAGCTGCGTCGGGAGGTCGGCGAGGTTGTAGCCGAGGACCGTGACGCCCGCGTTCTTCAACTCGTTGAGCCAGAGCGAGAGCCCCTTCAGCACCTGGAGGTTGAGGACGGTCACGACCGTGGCGCCCAGTACGGCGCCCGGGATCGAGCCCATGCCGCCGAGGATGACCATCGCGAGCACGCCGATGGACTCGAGGAACGTGAACGACTCGGGGTTGATGAAGATCTGCTTCGCCGAGAAGACCACGCCCATCACGCCCGCGAAGGAGGCGCCGCACGCGAACGCGAGTAGCTTCGACCGCACGAGGGGGACACCCATCGCCTGCGCCGCGAGCTCGTCCTCGCGGATCGCCTCCCAGGCGCGGCCGATGTGCGAGTTCTCGAGTCGCCGGTTGACCAGGATGACGACGGCGACGATCAGGAGGACGAGGAAGTAGAACGCCTCGGAGTACGGCATGCCGAACGGCACGGGCGGCCGCCCGATCGGCGTGATCCCCTTGGGGCCGTTCGTGAGGTTGATCGGCTTGTCGAGGTTGTTGGCGAGGACGCGGATCACCTCGCCGAAGCCGAGCGTCACGATCGCCAGGTAGTCGCCGTGCAGGCGCAACACGGGGAGGCCGAGGAGGATCCCGGCGCCCGCCGCGACCATGAGACCGACGAACAAGAAGGCGTAGAACCACCACGCGGAGAGGGGGAAGGCGTTCCCGCCGAAGATGAGGTTGGCCTGCGGCGAACCGGGGATCGCCCACGAGTAGGCGCCCACGGCGAAGAAGGCGACGTAGCCGAGGTCGAGCAGCCCTGCGAGGCCGACGACGATGTTGAGACCGAGCGCGAGCGCGACGAAGATACCCACCTGGGTCGCCACCTCGAGGTAGTAGCCGTTGAAGAACCCGATGGTGGGCATGAGGACCAGGAGCGCCAGCCCGAGCAGAGTCACGCGCAGCCAGCTCGGGATCCGAGCGACGTACGCGAAGAGCAGCGACCCCTGGAAGAGCAAGAAGACGAGTACCGAGCGAGGGAAGACCGCGACGGCCCACGCCGAGACGCCGATCAGGCCGACCGCGAGGACCGCGTGGGTCACGCGCGCCCCCTCACCACCTCGCCGAGGAGCCCCTTGGGCCGGAAGATCAGGATCAGGATCAGGATCGAGAAGGCGAAGATGTCCTTGTACTCGGCACCGAACGCGCCTGCGGTGAGAAGCGACAGGTAGGAAGCGGCGAAGGCCTCGAGCAGGCCGAGCACGAGGCCACCGAGCATCGCGCCGGGAATGTTGCCGATGCCGCCTAGCACGGCGGCGGTGAACGCCTTGAGCCCCGGGATGAAGCCCGAGTAGGGGTTGATCAGGCCGTACTGCACGCCGAAGAGGACGCCGGCGGCGCCGCCCATCGCCCCGCCGATGAGGAACGTGAGCGAGATGATCCGGTTGACGTCGATGCCCATGAGGCTGGCCGCCGCCTGATCCTCGGCCACGGCGCGGATCGCGGTGCCGATCGTGGTCCGGTTGACGATGACGTGCAGGACCCAGAGCATCGCGAGCGCGGCAGCGATCACCACGAGCGACTTCACCGGGACGTCGATCGTCTCCGTCAGCTCGAACCGGTAATTGAGTTGGTCCATTGTCGGGTAGACGAGGTTGAAGGCATTACGCCAGATCGACTCGACGAGGCGGATCAGGTCCTGGAGGAAGAACGAGACGCCGATCGCCGAGATGAGCGGGATCAGACGGGGCGCCGTGCGCAGGGGCCGGTATGCGATCCGCTCCACCGTGACGGCGAGCGCGCCGCTGATCGCCATGCCCGCGACGAGGACGAAAAGGAGGACGAGCGGCCACGGCAGGGTGTCGAGGACTCCCGCCGACCGGAGGCTCAGGAGGATCTCGACCCCGACGAACGCGCCGACAATGAAGATCTCCGAATGGGCGAAGTTGATGAACTCGAGCACCCCGTAGACCATCGTGTAGCCCAGCGCGATCAGCGCGTACATGAAGCCCAGGATGATGCCGTCGAGGAGGACTTGCGGAAAGATGCCGAGGAGAAGCGGGTAGTCCATGAAGCGAGGACGGAGGGGATCAACGCGACGGCAGGGGCTCCCGTTGAGGAGGGAGCCCTTGCCGCCGACGTCAGTCCAGCCCGACTACTTCTTTTCGGGCGGGCTGATGGTCAATTGCTTGACGATCTTGTTGTCGCCCCACTTCGCCGGGTCGTCGCTCACCACCTGCAGCACGAAGTAGAGGGCCTTTTTCCGGTCGCCCTTCGAGTCGAACTCGATGTCGCCGGTGATGCCGCTGTGCTTCGTCTTTCGGACCGCCGTCGCCACGTCTTCGCGGCTCACCTTGCCGCCCTTGACCGCGGCGTCGACGGCCTTGAGCGCGACGGTGGCCGCGTCGTAGGCCTCGGCAGCATACGGCTCGGGGTTCTTGCCAAACTTCTTCTTGAACTCCTCCACGAACGCCTTCGCCTTCGGCAGGACCGAGGCGGGGCCGGCCGCCGAGGTGTAGTCCATCCCCACCACAGCCTTGCCCGCGATCTTCGTCAGGTCGGAGGAGTCCATGCCGTCCGGGCCCAGGAACTTCGACCTCACGCCCTTCTCTCGGGCCTGCTTGAAGAACGGCGCGGCCTGGTCGTAGATGCCCCCAAAGTAGATCACGTCCGGGTTCTTGGCCTTGATGGGCGTAATGATGGGGTCGAAGTTCGACTTCTCCTCGGTGCCCTCGAAGCCGAGGACCTTGATACCTTTCTTCTCCGCGTCGGTTTTGAAGAACTCGGCGACGCCCTGGCCGTACTGTGTCTTGTCGTGGATGACGTAGACCGACTTGGCCTTCATCGTGGCATGGGCGAATTCGGAGCCCACCACGCCCTGGACGTCGTCTCGGCCGCACACCCGGTTGACGTTCAGATAGCCGCGGTCGGTGACGACTGGATTGGTGTTGGCCGGCGAGATCATTACGAGGCTGACTTCCTTGTAGACCTCGGACGAGGGGATGGCGACGCCGGAGTTGAGGTGGCCAATGACGGCCAGGATGTCCTTGTCGGCGATGATGTTCTTCGCGTTGGCCACGCCCACGTCCGGCTTCGCCTGGTCGTCGTAGGGCACGAGCGCGACCTTGTAACCCATCTTCTCAAGGTTGCCCTTGAACTTCTCAACCGCGAGCTGGGCGCCGAGCTTGATGCCCTCGCCGAGGGCCGCCTGACCGCCACTGAGCGGGCTCTGGGTGGCGATCTTGATCGTGCCCTTGCTGCCCTGGGCTTCCAGGTTCGACGCAGCCGGCAGCGCCACCAGGCCGAGAACGGCCAGGAGAGCGAGTGTGAGATGGACAGGGTTGCGGATCATCGGGGCCCCTCCTCAGTCCTCGAGTCGGCGTGACTGGTGCGCCGGTATTATAGCGGTCGGCCGCCGAGGGTCAAGTCACGCGCCGCGTGGATCGCCTCGAGCAGCCGGCGCGTCGCGGCGGCGGGATCGGCCGCACCGCACACG
The DNA here is from genome assembly GCA_003220675.1 of Candidatus Rokuibacteriota bacterium. Taxonomy (GTDB): domain Bacteria; phylum Methylomirabilota; class Methylomirabilia; order Rokubacteriales; family CSP1-6; genus 20CM-2-70-11. The sequence continues at coordinate 10,723 of QHTD01000065.1, forward strand.
GCCGAGATGACCGCGACGCCGTCGGCGCCCGCGCGGATCACCGGCGCGACGTTGTCGGGGGTGATCCCGCCGATTCCGATGATGGGCAGCGCGGTCTCCGGGCGGATCGTCCGCACGAGCTCAGGGCCGACGAGCTGGAAGTCGGGCTTGGTGCTCGAGGGGAACATCGAGCCGACCGCGATGTAGCCCGCGCCGTCGTCGCGCGCCTCGCGGGCCTGCGCGAGACTGTGGGTTGAGCGGCCGAGGATCATGCCCGACCGGAGCAGGGGGCGTGCGGCGCGCGGCGGCAGGTCGTCCTGGCCCAGGTGGACGCCGTCCGCGTCGACGGCCAGGGCGAGGTCGACGCGGTCGTTCACGATGAAGGTCGCGCCCGCACGCCGGCAGCGCTCGCGCAGCCGCTCGGCCACCGGCAGGAGCCGGCCGGCCGGCCACTCCTTCTCCCGGAGCTGAATCATGCGGCAGCCGCCGGCGAGTGCCTCGTCCAGGATCGCCTCGAGGTCTCGCTCCCGCGCCGCGGCGCGGTCGAGGATGACGTAGAGCGACGGGTCCATCAGCCGCGAAGCCGCTCGGTATCGACGCTGGTGAAACGGCCCTCCAGGAACGCGGGGTCGTTCAGGACCTTGAGGTGGAACGGGATCGACGTCTTCACACCCTCCACGACGGTCTCGGCGAGCGCCCGGCGCATTCGGCCGATCGCTTCGGCGCGGTCCGCCCCGCGGACGATGACCTTCGCGAGCAGCGAGTCGTAGAACGGCGGCACCGAGTAGGGCGCCATGAGATGGCTGTCCACGCGGACGTTGAAGCCGCCCGGCGGCACCCACGCCGTGATGCGGCCCGCGCTCGGAGCAAACGTCTCGGGATCCTCGGCGTTGATCCGGCACTCGATGGCGTGGCCCTCGAAGCGCACGGCGTCCTGGCGGTACCCGAGCCCCTCGCCGTCGGCGATGCGGATCTGTTCGCGCACCAGGTCGATGCCCGTGACCATCTCGGTGACGGGGTGCTCGACCTGGATACGCGTGTTCATCTCGATGAAGTAGTGGCGCCCCTCGGCGTCCACGATGAACTCCACGGTCCCCGCGCTCATGTAGTTGACCGCCGCCGCCACGGTCAGCGCCGCGCGGTGGAGGCCGGCGCGCGTCTCGGCGCCGAGGTTGGGCGCCGGCGACTCCTCGAGGAGCTTCTGGTGGCGGCGCTGCACGGAGCACTCGCGTTCGCCCAGATGGACGCGGATCCCGTTCTTGTCGCCGAGCACCTGCACCTCGACGTGCCGCGCCCGCTCGACGAACTTCTCGCAGTAAATCTCCTGGGAGCCGAACGCCGACCCCGCCTCCGCCTGGCAGGCGTCGAAGGCCTGGGCGGCGTCCTCGCGCCGCCGCACGATGCGCATGCCGCGCCCGCCCCCGCCGGCCGCGGCCTTGAAGATGATCGGGTAGCCGATCCGGTCTGCGACATCGACCGCCTCCGCCGCATCCTTCAGCGGCAGCTCGCTGCCGGGCACCACGGCGACGCCGGCCTGATTCGCCAGCTGGCGCGCCTGCGCCTTGTCGCCCATGAGCCGGATCGCCTCGGGCGAGGGCCCGATGAACGTGATCGAGCAGGCGCGACACACCTCGGCGAACGCGGCGTTTTCGGCGAGGAACCCGTACCCGGGGTGGATCGCCTCGCTGTCCGTGACCGCCGCCGCCGAGATGATCGCGGGGATGTTGAGGTAGGAGAGGCGCGCCACGTCGGGCCCGACGCAGATCGACTCGTCGGCGAGCCTCACCGGGAGCGAATCGGTATCCGCCTTCGAGTGGGCGACGACGGTGCGGATGCCGAGCTCGCGGCAGGTGCGGATGATCCGCAGCGCGATCTCGCCCCGGTTCGCGATGAGGATCTTATGGAACATTTATACAGGGCGCGTGCCCCCGGCGCGCGATCCCAGTTCGAGTCAACCTACCCTCCGAGGAGGCGGCGCCATTGGGATTCGATCTCAGCCATGCGCAGCCCGTACACCCGGAGCGTCGCGTCGTCGATGGCGTCGCCCGCGGCCAGCCGGTCCAGCAGCTCGCGCATCGTCTCTGTGCCACCGCGGTCGAGGAGGTCGTGCACGATCCAAAGCGCCAGGTCGTAGCCCGTCCGCGCGCGCAGGGGATCGGGGTCGGCGACGAGAGCCTCGATCCCCGCCAGCGTGACGCTGCCCGGCACGCGCAGCATCGGGTCGACCGCCGCGCCCTCCAGCGCCTGCGCCAGCCCTTCGTGAAGCCAGCGGGGCGCTCGGCCGCGCGAGAGGTGGTGGACGGCGGCGTGCGCGTACTCGTGGACGATCAACCGCTCGAGCTGCGCCGCGGGCGGGAGCGTCTGGCCGAGCGGCAGCCGGATTCTCCCGTCGAAGAGCCCCGTGGCCCAGCCGTGGACCCGCGTCACGTCCCGGAACTGCCGGTGCTCGTACAGGACCACCGTCAGCGGCTCGCGCGGCTCCCAGTGGAGCGCCCGGCCGACGCGCTCGGCGGCGACATCGAGAAGGCCCAGGATCGTCCGCCGCGCGTCTTCGCCCGGGGCGCCGCGGTACTTGAGCACGAAGCGCGGCGTGACATCGCGGTGGAAGCCCGCCTCGGCGCGCCACTCGCGCGCGATCTTCTCGAGCAGACGCAGCGCCTCCGCGTGAGCCGGCTCGCGCTCGAGGACGGCCTCGAGACGGGCGATCGCGCGCGACGGATCCTCGCGGTAGTCGTAGAGGTGGGCGAGGAGGAGGAGGACCTCGGGGTCGAACTCGGCGCGAACGGCGCGCTCGAGCGGGCCGAACGCGTCGTCGGGACGCCCTGCGTGGACGGCCGCGAGCCCGAGCCCCTTGAGGAGCGACGTCGACTCGGGTGTTTCGGCGAGGCCCTGGCGGAAGAGCAGGAGCGCCTCGTCGGGCCGGCCCTCGCGTAGCGCGTGCCAGCCCCAGCCCTCGAAGCAGCTGCCGACGTCCGTACGCAGCGCCGTGCTCGCAGGATCGTCATCGGCCGCGCGGCTGAAACGCTCGCAGGCCCGCGGGAACTGCCCGGAGGCGTAGAGTCGGATGGCCTCCTCGGTGAGCGCCCGCGAGTCGCGCGCTGCGACGAGCGCCGCGGGCCGCCCGCCGTCGGGGACCTCGTGGCGACGCTCCGCGCGCCAGCCGAGGGCGAGCGTGCCGAGGCCCAGGGCCAGGAGGGCGAGGAGGGCGAGGGGACGGGCGGGACCCATTCGCTCCACGCGGGCCGCTCAGTGCGCGGGATCGATCAGGAACAGCGGCTGGCCGTACTCGACCGCGTGTCCGTTCTCGACGAAGATCTTCACGATCCGACCGCTCGCTTTCGACTCGATCTCGTTCATCAGCTTCATCGCTTCGATGATGCAGAGGATCTGGCCTTCCTTGACGACGTCGCCCTCGTTGACGTACGGCTGGGCGGTCGGGGATGCGGCGCGATAAAAGGTGCCGACCATCGGCGCCTCCACCGTGACCATCCCCGACGGGACGACGTCGGTGACGAGGGGAGCCGCCGCGCTTTCAACGGGCGCCGCGGGTGCCTGAGCCATGTGCACCGGCGTGGCGGTGGGCCGCTGAACGCGGACCCTCACGTCGCCCCACGCCACCTCGATCTCGGCGAGGCCGAGATCCCGGAGCGCCGCGCCCAGCTGGCGGACCAGCGCGACCACGGTCTGCTGGCTCGTGTCGGCACGCGGACGACCGCTGGCCATCACGTGGCCGCCGTCGCAACGCGGCCGAGATACTCGCCGGTACGCGTGTCCACCTTGACGATGTCGCCCTCGTTGAGGAAGAGTGGGACCAGGATGACGGCGCCCGTCTCGAGCGTCGCGGGCTTCGTCCCGCCCTGCGCCGTGTCGCCGCGGACGCCGGGGTCCGTCTTGGCGATCGCGAGCTCGACGAAGTTCGGGAGCTCGACCGCCACCGGCCGGCCCTCGATGTAGAGCACGTCCACCTCGGTGTTCTCCCTGAGCCAGTCGCGGGCGTCTCCGACCTCGTGGGGCGAGAGCGAGACCTGCTCGTAGGTTTCCACATCCATGAAGTGGTAGCGGTCGTCCTTGTAGAGGAACTGCATGTGTGTCTCCGCGAAGTCGACCAGCTCCACCTTCTCGCCCGAGCGGAAGGTGTTGTCGATCACCTTCCCGAGGGTCATGTGCTTGAGCTTGGTGCGGACGAACGCGCCGCCCTTCCCGGGCTTCACGTGCTGGAAGTCCACGATCGTGTACGGGTTGCCATCGAAGACGATGCGCAACCCCTTCCTGAACTCCGCCGTCGACACCTGCATCGCGCTCTAGCCTTTTCGCCGCTGACGAGCGTGGAGCGTCGTCTCCAGGCGCTCGCGCGCTTCGTGATTGTCGGGATCCTTCCGGAGGATTCGGGTGAACGCCTGGGCGGCCTCCTCGACGCAGCCCTGTTCGAGACAGAGGGTGCCGAAGGCGATCGTCGCGAACGTCTCGTCGGCGAGCACGCGCTGGAGCCCGCTTGCCTCGCCTGCGGACGGCGTCGTCGCGTGGAGCAGGCCGAGCAGCGAGCGTGAGTCGCGGTCGCCGGGGTCGAGCCTCACGGCCGCTTCCAGGTGCGTCACCGCCCGGTCGATGTGACCCAGGCGGCGGTGGATCTCCGCCGCGAGGCGGTGGCACTGGAGATCGTTCGGGTTCACCTCGAGGATCGCTTCGATCTCTGCGAGCGCCGGCTCCAGCTGTCCCTCGGCGGCGAGCGCCTTCACGAGAATCAGGCGCGCCGTCGTGTAGTGGGGGTACCGAAGGAGCCCGTTCCGGCAGACTGCCACGGCCTGGCGCGTCCGCCCGGCCTTCCGGTAGAGATCGGCGAGCTGCGCGAAGGCGAGGGACGCCGGGTCGCGGGCCAGGCGCTCTTCGTGCCGGCGGATCGCGGCAGCGAGCGCGGGATCGTCCACGGACATGTCGAATCGGTTATACGGAGCGCGGGTTTGCATTGTCAACATGATCTAGGGTCCGAGCTCCCGGAGGGCGGCGCGGATGAGGTCCGGGGACACGTCGTACGCCAGCTGGAAGGCCCCGATCCTCGGCGCCAGCACGAAGGGCACGCGGCCGTCGCGCGCCTTCTTGTCCCTGGTGATCGCCGCCAGAACCTCATCGGCATCGATGGCTGGCGCGCGGACGGGGAGGCCGACGGACGCGAGGAGCCGCTCCTGCCGTGCGACCGTTTCGTCGGACCCGATGCCGAGCCGCCGCGCGAGGCGCGCCTCGGCGACGATGCCGAGGGCCACCGCTTCGCCGTGAGCGAAGCGCGCGTAGCCGGTCACCGCCTCGAGGGCGTGGCCGATCGTGTGGCCGTAGTTGAGGACGTGCCGCAGCTCGCTCTCGCGCTCGTCGCGCTCGACGATCCCGGCCTTGAGGCGGCAGGAGCCGCCGATGATGCGCTCGACGACGGGGAGGTCGCGGGCGCAGAGCGCCGCGGCGTCGCGCTCCACCTCGGCGAAGTAGGCGGCGTCGAGCACGATCCCGTGCTTGACGATCTCGGCGAGCCCCGAGCTGAACTCGCGCTGCGACAACGTGCGCGTGGTGGTGGGATCGCAGAGGACGAGGCGCGGCTGGTGGAAGGCGCCGATCAGATTCTTCGCCGTCGGGTGGTTGATCGCCGTTTTGCCCCCGCTCGAGGCATCGACCATGGCGAGGACGGTGGTGGGGAGCTGGACGATGTTGACGCCGCGCATGTAGGTCGCCGCGACGAACCCCGCGACGTCCCCCACCGCGCCCCCGCCGAGGGCGAGCACCGTGGACGTGCGGTCGAGCCCGGCGGCGAGCAGCGCGTCCCAGCAGCGCTCGGCCACCGCGAGCGTTTTCGCGGCCTCGCCCGCGGGCACCTCGACCGTCGTCACCGTGAAGCCCGCGCTCTCGAGGCTCCGCCCGACGGCCTTGCCGTAGAGGCGCAGGATCGCCGCGTCGCTGACGAGCGCCGTTCGCGAGCCCACGCGAAGCTCCGCGAGGCGAGCGCCCACGGTGTCGAGCGCGCCGGACTCGACGATGATGCGATACGACCGACTGCCGAGGTTGACGGGAATAATCATCACGCCTCAGGAGATCGAGGCTACCAGCTTTTCAGGCTGTCTAGATAGGCGTCGTAGTTGCGGCGGATCTCCTGGATGCTGTCGCCCCCGAATTTCTCGAGGAATGCGTCGGAGAGAACGATGGCCATCATGGCCTCGCCGACGACGCCGGCGGCGGGCACGGCGCAGACGTCGCTCCGCTCGACGACCGCGTCCACCGCCTCCTTCGTGGCGAGGTCCACCGACTTGAGCGGCGTGCGGAGGGTCGAGAGCGGCTTCATCGCGGCCCGGACGACGACCGGCTGGCCGTTCGTCACTCCGCCCTCCAGGCCGCCGGCGTTGTTCGTCTTGCGCTTGAACCCGCTCTCGGCGTCGAAGAGGATCTCATCGTGGACGGCCGAGCCCGGGCGTCGCGCGGTTTCGAATCCGAGGCCCAGCTCGCAGCCCTTGATCGCCTGGATCGAGCAGAAGGCCTGCGCCAGCCGGCCGTCGAGCCGGCGGTCCCACTGCACGTAGGAGCCGAGCCCCACAGGACAGCCGAGGGCGACCACCTCGAACACGCCGCCGAGCGTGTCGCCCTTCTCCTTGGCCGCGTCGATCGCGGCGATCATCGCGGCCGCGGCGGCCGGATCGGCGCAGCGGACCTCCGAGGCCTCGGCGCGCCGGGCGAGCTCGTCCCACGTGACGTCGAGGTCCGCGGCGATGCGGACGCCGCCGATCTCGGTGACATGGCTCAGGATCGTGACACCGAACTCGGCGAGCAACCGCTTGGCCACGCCCGCCACCGCCACGCGTGCGGTGGTCTCGCGCGCGCTCGAGCGCTCGAGGACGTTGCGGATGTCGTGATGGCCGTACTTCATGGCGCCGGCGAGGTCCGCGTGGCCCGGCCGCGGCCGCGTGACCTGCTTCTGCGCCGCGCCCGGCTCGGGAGCGCCGACCGCCATCGTGGACTTCCAGTTCTCCCAGTCGCGGTTGGCGATCTGGAGCGTGATTGGGCTGCCGAGCGTCGAACCCCACCGGACGCCGGAGAGAATGCGGACCTGATCGCGCTCGATCTTCATGCGCCCGCCGCGCCCGTAGCCGCGCTGGCGCCGCGCGAGGTCCTCGTTGATCTGGGTCTCGGTGAGCGGCAGACCGGCCGGGACGCCGTCGATGACCGCGACCAGGGCCTCGCCGTGGGATTCGCCGGCGGTGAGGAACCGGAACGCCCCGGCCATCACTTTTTCGGTTGCTCGGCCGGGGGCGCCTGGACCACGTCGAGCTTCAGGACGTAGGGCGTGATGAACACCACCAGCTCGCGGTTCGGGTCGGTTGTCCTGGACTTCGATCGGAAGAGGAGTCCGAGCACCGGGATGTCGCCGAAGAACGGCACCTTCGAGACGGTCTCGGCCACGTCCCGCTGGCGGATGCCGCCGATCGCCAGGGTCTCGCCTTCTTTGACGACGACCTGCGTCGTGGCCGAGCGCCTGTTGATGCTCGGCACGGTGCCTCCCGTCGTCGGGACGAGCGCGCCCTGAGAGTTGTTCTCGACGTTGACGATCATCTTGACCCTGGTGATCTCCCCAGACTCCTTGATGACCGTCGGGGTCACCTCGAGCTTGAGCAGGGCCTCCTTGAACTGGACCTGCGTGCCTGCCGAGCTGACCGTGGCGTACGGGATCTCGGCGCCGAGCGAGATCGTGGCCTTGGCGTTCTCCGTGGTCACGACCTCGGGCTTCGAGAGCGACGTCGTCTTGTTCTCCGCCTCGAGGGCGTCGAGGACGAGGTTGATGTTGAGCTTGCGGCTGATGAGCCCGAAGGCGATGCTCGCGGGCGTACCGAAGGTTCCAGGGAGGATCGGGAAGTTGACGATGTTGCCGCCTAGCGGCAGCCCGGTGGTCGCGCTGACGGGTAGGACGTTGGCGAGCGTCGAGTTGGGGTTGTTGCCGGGTTCGCCGAAGAAGACGGGAGGGATGCCGCCAGTTGGGGCGATGATCGGGGGGATCGTGGCGGCCGTGTTGCGCTGACCCGAGACGCCTTGGCCGACCAGAACGTCGCCGCCCGTGGTGAGCCGGCGCACCGCCGCGCCGCCCCACGAGACGCCGAGGGCGAAGAAGTCGGTGCGGTTCAGCTCGTTCAGGCGCGCTTCGATTTTCACTTGAGGCAGCGGGATGTCGAGCTTCTCGCGGATGAGCTTCTTGATCCGCTCGAGGTCCGCCTCGTAGTGGCGGATGAAGATCGAGTTCGTCGGCTTGTGGGCCCTGATCGTGATGCCCTTGGCCAGGATCTCGGCCGTGGGCGTGGGCGTGGGCGCAGGCGCCCCTGGCGCCTGCGCGGTCCCGTAGAGAGCCGAGAACGGCGGCGCGGCGATCGGCGGCGGCCCGCTCGGCACGGTGGGCGCGATGCCGGCGGGCAGCTGGCCGAGGATCCCCAGGAGGGTCTTCTCGATGTCCTCAGGGTCCGCGTAGGCGAGGCGGATCGTCTCTTCCTTCAGCGGGCCGCGGGCCTTTAACTGGGCCAGCTCGAGCTCGACAGCGCGCTCCCTGGCGATCGCCTCCTGCTCCTTGAGCTTGGCCTCGGCGGCCTTCGCGCGGATCTCCGTCTCCGCTTTCAGCTTCGACTCCTCGACGCGTGCCTGCGCCTCGCGCTCCTTGAGGAGCTGATCGTTGGAAACGATGCGGATGACGCCGTCCTTCTCGATCTTCTGGAGCCCCCGGGTGTCGAGGATCGTCTGGAAGGCGAGATCCCACGGCACGTTACGCAGCGAGATCGACATCTTGCCCTTGACGTCGTCGCCGATCACGATGTTCTTGGTGCTCTCTGCCGCCAGGATGCGCAGGAGGTTGACGACGTCGGCGTCCTTGAAGTCGAACGAGATGAGCCGCGAGCCGTTCGACGGCCGCTCGGGCGCCGCCGGCGCAGCCGGGGCGGGCGGCGCTTGGGCGATGCGGGTCGGCCCCGGTCTGGGCACGGCGGCATCCGTCTTGGCGGGCGCGGCCGCCGTCGCGGGCGGGGCGCCCGCGTTCATGGCCATCGCGCGGCTGGCGCCGGGCGCGGTCGGAATGACGATCGCGAGACCGTCTTCGTCTTCGCGGATCGCGTACCCGACGTCGTGGGTCAGGTCGAAGACGATGCGCGTGACGCCCTTTCGGTACTGGCTGCCGCGAATCTGCGCGACCGGGTCGATGCCGACGGTCAGGGGGATCCTGCGCCACGCGTACACCGTGTCCTCGAGGTCGATGACGAGGCGCCGCGGCGAGGCGATCAGCTCGGCGTGGTACTTCGGCTCCGTCGAGGTCTTCACGAAAATGTTGAGGGCGTCGGGCTGCGAGGTCACCGTCACGTCGAGGAGAACGCCCTGGGCCGCAGCCGGTGCCGCCGGCACGAGCAGGACGGCCGCCGCACTTATCGCGACCAGCACGGTGGGGATCCGTCGTCCAGCTGTCATTTATAGTCCGTTGCCAGTCTGAGGACGATGCGGTCTGTCTGTGAGCCGGGCTGCGGCGCCACCTGGAACACCACGCTGTCGGTGCCAATCTCCAGCAGGCGGCCGTCCCCGAGCGTGTCTCCGGCTTTGAGGATGTATCCGATGCCCTCCGGTGTCTCGACCAGCGCGAGCGTTCCACGACCGCTACGCACGATGCCGGTCAGCTTGGCGGTGGTCACCAGACTTCCCCCTCCTCCGGCGCCCAGAGCCGCGTCCAGAGCTTCGAACGGATCACGGCGCCCCTTGGCTTCGTATTTCGGCACCTCCGCCTCGGGCACCGGCGGCACGGCGGGCAACAGCGGGCCGGCTGCCGCGCCGGCGGCCGGCGGATTCGCCGGAGGCGCCGGAGCCGGAGTGCCACTGCACGCGGCGAGCACTGTCACGAGACTCGCCGAGACGACTCTTCCGGCCGCGCGTATCGCCCGGGCCCTCAGCGCGGCGCCTTCGGCGCCGGCGGCGAGCCGACCGGCCGGTACGTGTAGGTCACCAGCGTAATCTCGGCGCGCATCGGGTTCTTCGGCTTGTTCTGACCGCTGAGCTTCATCTCCCTCACCGAGACGACCCGCGGGAGCCTCGCGACGCGCTCGAGGAAGTCGCCGAACTGGTGATAGGAGCCCTCCGCGTTCACCGTGATCGGAACCTCCACATAGTAGTCCTTGGTCACCCCCTCCTTGGGCTGGAAGAGCGACACGCCAAGGCCCGCCTGGATCCCCGCGTCCGACATCGTCCGGTAGAACGTCGGCATCTCCCGCTCGGTCGGCAGCTTGTCCTTCAAGGTGTTGACCTTCGACTCGAGCGCGGCCACCTCGACGCGGAAGCGGACAAGGTCGGCAGCGATCCTCCGGGCCTGGGCGAGTTCGCGCTGAAGCGACTCGTTTTGCGTCCTGAGCTGATCGACCTTGATCTCCAGCGGGGAGAGGACCAGGAAGTACGCCGCTGCGACGATGGTCGCGAGCCCCAGGACACCCAGCACGATCTTCTGGGGCTTGGGTGCGTTGACGATCGGGTCGAAGATCGGAGGGAGCACCATGTCAGCCCTCGAAGCGGCAGGTGACCTCGAAGGTCACCAGGCCTGTGGCCTTGCTGAGATCGCGGCGGGAGATCACGATGTCTATTTCTTTGAACTTGCCGGAGCTCTTGAGGTTCTGCATGAAGTCCGAGACCGCCGTGGTCGAGAAGGCCGAGCCGTTCACCTTCAGCCTGAAGTCCTCATGCGTCTCGAACCCCGTGATCCATAGGTCCCTCGGGATCACGCTGGCAAACGCGTCCACCAGGGCGATCTGTCTCCCCTGGCCCTTGATGAGCTCCTCGAGGACCGCCACCCGCCTCCGAAGCTGGTCGGCCTGGGCCTTCAACTGATTGACCTGACCGATCGTCACCTTGAGTTGCTCGAGCTCCTGCTGGCCCACGGCGATTTGGGCGGTAAGTCTCCTCCCCTCGTTGGCGAGCAGCAACCAGTAGGCGGTGACCCCGACGATCGCGATCACGTAGACGAGGCCGAAGAGCACGCCCAGGTTGAAGCTCGGCAGGCTGAACGCGGGGAGGCCGGGGAAGCCGAAGCCCCGCCGCCGCTTTGCCTCGGGCGCGAGATTGATCCGGATCATTCGTCCTTGTCTCCCGGCCGCCTGAGCCCGAGTCCCACGGCGACGGCGAGCGCTGGTCCGGCAGCGTTGACTTCCTCCCCGTAGGCGGGTCCGACCTCGACCCTCGCGAACGGTCGCGCGAGCACGACGGGAATGCCCCAGTTCGACGCCAGGTAGTCGTTCAGCCCGGGGAGCAGGGAGCAGCCGCCCGCGAGCACGATCCTCCCGATGCGCTCGGACTCCGCGGTGGAGGCGAAGTAATCGAACGTGCGCTGGACCTCGAGCGAGAGCTCGCGCGACACCGCCTCGAGCGCCGGGACCACGGCCTCCCACCGCACGCCGACGTCGCGGCCGAGCTTGGCCGCCTCCGCCTGCTCGAAGGGGATCTTGAGCTGCTGGGCGATCGCCTGCGTGTAGTTGTTACCGCCGAAGGGGATGTCGCGGGCGAAGATGGTGGCGCCGCCCCGGACGACGTTGGTCTTCATGGTCGAGGCCCCGATGTCGATCAGGGCGACGGCCTCACCGCGCTCTTCCGGAAAATTGAGCTCGAACTGGTTGGCGAGCGCAAAGCCGTCCACGTCCACGATGGACGGCTCGAACCCTGCCTCGGAGACGACGGAGACATATTCGAGCACTTTGGATTTCTTGACAGCGACCAGGATGACGTCCATCACGCCGCCCTGCCGGCCGATGGTGTGGTAGTCGAGAAAGACCTCGTCGATCGCGAACGGGATGTGGTGCTCGGCTTCGAGCTGCACCACGTCGTGCACTTCCTTGGCCGGGACCTCCGGGATCTGCACCTTCTTGATGATCAGTTCCCGACCACAGATCGCGATCGCGCTCTCCGTGGCCTTGATGCCCGACTTGGAGACCGCGCTCTTGATCGCCTCGATGACGGTACGAGAATCCTTGATGCTGCCGTCCGCGATCGCGTCAGGGGGCAGCGAGGCCGTGCCGAGCGCGGCAAGCTTGTGGGATCCTCCGACCTCGCGCAGCTGGAGAGCCTTCACCGAGCTCGATCCGATGTCGAGGGCGAAAACGTCCGAGGTCCTGCCGAAGAACGGCATGTTAAACACGCTTTTTCCCTGGTGAATAAACAGTATAGGCGTCATAACCGAACAGGCCAATATTTTCCCACGCACTAGACTTGGCGTCTCGGGAGCGTCGACGCCCCCACAGGTCGGACCACAGTCGACCTCGGGGGTCTCTAGAACTCTCGCCAGCCGGATATCGTGTAAAAGACGCGCCTGGTGGGCTCTGACGACCCCTCTGCCACGCGCCGTACGACAACCTCGATCGTCCGGGTTGTGGTATTGAAGGTGCCGGCCGATCTCACGGTCATGCCGTCAGCGGCCTGACGGTCGTTCCGGATGCTCACGACATAGGTTCCCTCGGCTGGCGTGAGCCCTGGAAGCGCGGCCCCATCCAGCGAGGGCAGGACGACCCACGACGCGTCCGCGGTCGCGAGGAGCGCGTTCCATGCCCCGTCGCCGGCGGCGGCCAGCAGGCCGTAGCCGAGCTCGATCCCGGCTTCGGTCAGCCAGCGCGCCCGCGACGCGTCGTGGAGGTTCCGCGAGATCCGCGGCTCGAGCGCGCTCGAGGCGAGGAGCGCGAGCGCGAGCGCGCTCAGCGTCAGGAGGACCATGAGCGCGAGGATGAGGGCGATGCCCCGCTCGTCGCCCAGGCGCTGCACGGAAGGTGTCACGCCGCGGCCTCACGTTCGGGGGACGAAGACGGTGACCAGGTCTACACGCCGCTCCTGATCCGGCCCGCCGCCACCCGAGACCGGCCTGTAGCGTACGATCACCCGGACCTGCTTGCATGTGGCCGTCGAGGGCGCCCCCGTCGAGCACTCCCGTCCGACGCGATCCGCGACGACCGTCTCGCGGCGATAGGGTGTCGCGTTGACGATCGTGCCGTAGGCCTCCACGGCGGTGCCGGCCAGCAGGAGCGTGCTCGACCAGTCCTCGAGCGCCGCACTCTTGAGGAGCTCGAGGCGCTGCTCGGCGAGGAAGATGGCCGCCGTCTCCCCGCGGCCGACCTCGACGCCGCTCGTCGCCTGCTGTAGCCCAGCGGCAACGGCGACGATCCCGACCGACAGGACGAGCGTCGCGACGAGGATTTCAGCCAGGGTGAAGCCGTGCGCGTCGCTCACTGGATGCTCACGCGGCCGGAGGCCGCGACGACCACGCTTCGCGTCCCGCTGTCGGCGGGGCTGACGACGGTGTAGCGGCCCGCAGGCGACGCCGCGCCGAGGCCCGTGAAGAGGACGCTCGCGCCCACGGCGCTCACGACGAGCCCGCTCGCGAGACGGACCGGCGCCACCCCGGGCAGCGGGACCCCGCTGCATGCGCCGGCGCCCGTGCCCTCGAACCGCACGTCGGAACCGACGACGGCGATACAGACGGGCGCGTTGCGCGAGATTGCGAGCTGTCTGCCGAGGTTGATGGCGGTCGCCAGCTCCTCGGAGGCGGCCCGGAGCGTCGCCGCGCGCCGGAAGGCGACGAGCGACGGCGCCGAGACCGCCGTGACGACAGCGACCAGCGCGAGGGTGACCGCGAGCTCGGCGAGGCCGAAGCCGGCCGCGCTCAGCCGCCGAATCCGCTCAGATACCACGCCACCACCTTCTCCCCCCAGAAAAGGCCGGTGGCTCCACCGAGTGCAAGGAAAGGACCAAAGGGGATCGGGTCCTTGCGTCCGCGCAGCCCTGTCGCCAGCAGCACGATCGCGAGGACGCCACCCACAGTGACGGCGACAAAGAGTGAAAAGAACAGCGCCCGCCAGCCAAGAAAAGCGCCCAGCATTGCGCCGAGTTTCGCGTCGCCGAGGCCCATACCCTCCTCGCGGAAGACGAGCGCGTAGCCGAGGATGATGGCGACGAATACCCCGCCACCGACGAGCACGCCGATCACGGCATCGCGCCACGAGACGGCGCCGGTGCCCAGGTTGGCGAGCACTCCTGCCACGATTCCGGGCAGCGTGATCGCGTTCGGGATGATCTGGAGCTGGAGGTCAATGGCGGTGATCGCGATGAGCGCTGCGAGGAGCGCCGCCGCGACGACAAAGCGCGCCGTCGGGCCGAACGCGGCGTATGCGGTCAGGAACGCCGCGCCCGTCAGCGCTTCGACGACCGGATACCGCCAGGAGATCGACATCGCGCAGGCGCGGCAGCGGCCGCGGAGGAGCGCGAACGAGAGGAGCGGGAGGTTGTCGTACCATGCGATCGGCGTACCGCAGCGCGGACACGCCGAGCGGGGGCGCCAGAGGCTCCGGCGCTCGGGCAGGCGCGCGATCACCACGTTCAGGAAGCTGCCGACGACCAGGCCGAGGAGGCAGACGGCGCCGAGCGCCACGGCGGGCGTAGCCTCCGCGAGCGCGCGCAGCATCACCTCACCAAGTCGTGAGCAGCGCGGGGCCGAGTTGCCTCGCCAGCGGGGGGCTCCACATCCCGAGGATCCCGTGCGCGGTGCGGGCGGCGTCGGGCTGGCCGGTCTCGAGAAAGACCCCGACCAACCCGTACCACGCCTGGGGCGTGTCGAACTTCAGCGCGATCGTGTGACGGAACTGTTTCAAAGCGTCATCCCGCCGGCCGAGCTCGGCGAGCGCGTAGCCGAGGTTCGTATTGGCGGAGACGTACTCGGGCTTGACCTTGAGCGCGCGCTGAATCTGCACGAGCGCCTCTTCGGGGCGGTGCATGATCAGCAGCGCCACGGCAAGATTGGTCAGCGCGTCGACGTCGCTCGGGACGCGCTTGAGATACGTCTTGTAGGCCTCGGCGGCCTTCGGGTGGTTGCCCGAGGCTCCGTAGACGAAGCCCATGTGGTAATGGTTCAGCGCCATATCCGGTCGAAGCTTCAGCGCCCGCTCGAAATGCTCCCTGGCGGGAACGTACAGCCCCCGGTTGCCGAAATCGATCCCGAGATTGCTGTGGCAGATGACACAGTCGGGTTCGGCGTCGAGGGCGAACCTCCAGAGTGTTTCCGTATCGTGCCAGATCTGAACCTGGTTGAATGTAAGGACCCCGAGGCCGACGAGCCACGCGACGCCTGCCACGCCGAGGGCGCCTGCGAGGATGGGGCGGAGCCTGCCGGCGACGGCCTCACGCGCCGCGACGCCCGCAAGCCCGCCGAACATCAGGGCGAGCGCGAGCGCGGGAAGGTAGCTGTACCGGTCGTGCGCCAGCTGGTATCCCGAGTGGACGAGCCCCATGACCGGGCCAAGAGGGATGGCATAGCACGCCCACGCCGTCAGCCCTGCGGGCCACCGCCGTCTCAGTGTGACCAGCGCGGCGGTGATCATGGTCACCGCGATCGCCGGACCGAGAAAGCGCCAGTCCAGCGGATTCACGCGCGCTGGGAGCTCGTACAGGGGCCCGAGGCCTGCCGGCACGACGGTCTTCGAGACGTAGAACCAGAGGCTGTAGAACGTCATCCCGATTCGCGCGGTCAACGGGTAGCGCTGGAGCGGGGTGATGTACGCGTTGGCATTCTGGGCGTAGTAGGTAGCTGCCGCGCCGGCGACCCCAAGGAGGACGAAGGGGATCTTCTCGATCAGAGTGCGCCGGCCGAGCTGCCGCAACGGGTAAATGTCGAGGACGAGCAGCAGGGC
>QHTD01000422.1 GCA_003220675.1 Candidatus Rokuibacteriota bacterium
GAAGGCGGACTCCCGAAGGGGGGCTACACGAGTGTGAAAACTTTTACACAGAGGTCTAGGGAGTTTCCGAATATTTCTATTGACACGCCCCCGGGCGCCGCTAGGATGCGTGTGTCTACGGGAGTCCTGCGGTCGACGTGCGCGGTGGAACTGCCTGGTCACTGAACGCGAGCAAAAAGGCCCGGTCATGAATGCTCGGATGATCGTCTTGGCGTGCCTGCTGGCGACAGTTGGCGTGCCTGCCCGCTCCGCCGCAGTCGTCCTCGCGCCGACCACGGTGGACGTCCACACCCTCGAGTTCGAGCCAACCCAGAACGCCCGACCGGGGAGCTCTGGGGTGATGACGATCAAGATTCTCGACGGCGGGACCACGGTCTTCTTCGCGCTCCGTGGCGGCTATCCCAACACGGTCTACACGATCTGGACGGTGTTCAACCAGTTGGTCGTCCCCTTGCCGACCGACCCAAGCGGGACCGCGGTTCCGGCCTGCCCAGCGACGGGCGGGGATCCGGACCAGTTGGGGTGCCCGAGCGACGCCCGGCCCGGCTTCCCGCCGGAGGGCAGCCCGGTCGCTCCGCTCGCGCGTCTGGACAAACCCTTCACGGACGGCATGGGGCTCGACCAGGGGATGACGTTCGTCACGAACGACCTGGGTGACGGTGGGCGGTCGATCAGCGTCGAGTACAACCTCTTCGGCGGGCCGGACGATGGCCCGCCGGTGGGAAACAAGAACTTCGTCGTTCAATGTGTGCGCCCGGTGGAGTCGTCGGATGCGTGCATTCGGATCAGCGTGGCGACGACGTGGCTCCGAAAGTTCATCGGCGACTACAGCCTCGAGGAGCGGCCGTCGAAGTGCGCCAACTACGAAACCGCGGCGGTGAGGCCGGGCATCGATGCGCGTTACTGGCAGTGCATCGATTCCGTCACCGCGTTGCCGCGGGTCTACCGATACGAGTTCGACCACTTCCGGCTGGCGCCCCATCCCGACGACCTCACCCACGGGCTCTTCGGCGGCAACCCGAAGGACCACTTCATCGACATGGTCGGCCGTCGCTGTCGGCTCGTCCCGCCCATCGACAGTGCCTGTCCGTCGGCCTTCCCGCTGCGGCCAGCGACCCAACGGCCAGCGGCCCAGCCGCCAGCGATCCAGCCGCCAGCGGCCCAGCCGCCAACGACCCAGCCGCCAGCGACCCAGCCGCCAGTAACCCAATAGGTCGAGGACGGGCGCCTCAGGCTTTGGCGCCCTCGTGTACCGACGGCGCCGTCAGCGCCTCGTGCACAGCCCGTTGGATCCGCTCGATCGTCAGGGGCTTGGTCAGCACCGGGCGACCGGCCTCCATGAGGAACGCTTGGGTCTCGGCGCTCATGGTGTCGCCGGTCATCCCTCACATCCGGCTTGACTGATATGGATAAGACTCGTAATTTGTCTGTATCCCACTCATAGGAGGTCGATGTGAAAGCGACGGTGAAAAAGAAAACCTACAACCTGGACGGCGAGATGATCGCCAAGGTCCGTCGGCTGTTGAATGCGAAGACGGATACGGAGGCGATTCAGCGTGCCCTGCGAAAGGCCATTGAGGATCGAGAAATCGAGGAATCCCTGGCCGCGTTGCTGAGGGAAGGTCGCTTTCGTAAGATTTACCGGTGAAATACCTCCTGGATACCAATGTGTATCTTGAGGCCGTTCGATCCGAAGACAAGCAAGCCCGATTTCGAAAGACGTTCTTCCCCCTGCTTCCCGCCACCTTCTTATCAGCCGTCGTAGCTTATGAGCTGTCCGTGAACGCTCAGGATCGCCGCACACCGAGCCTGCTGAGGGAGTTCATCCATCCAATGGAACGCACGGGTCGCGTCGTCACCCCCACCTTCGATGACTGGCTGAAGGCGTCCGCGGTGATGTCAGCTGTTGGGGAGAGGGACAGGGCCTGGCGATCCAAGTTGCCGGGTCTCCTGAACGATATTCTTATTGCGCTGTGCGCCCGGCAGATTGGGGCACTGCTTTTCACCTACAACAGGGCGGACTTTCGGCTGATTCGACGGCACATAGGTTTTTCTCTCCGGCTTCTTGAAGGATAAAACTCGCAGCCACCGCCTCAGGTCCTGGCGCCCTCGTGTACCGACGGCGCCGTCAGCGCCTCGTTCACAGCGCGCTGGATGCGCTCGATCGTCAGGGGCTTGGTCAGCACCGGGCGACCGGCCTCCGTGAGGAACGCTTGGGTCTCGGCGCTCATGGTGTCGCCGGTCATGAAGACGACGCGAGCGGCGAGGGCGGGGCGGTCCACGAGCAGCCGTCGCCAGATCGCCTTGCCATCGAGGTCGGGCAGGCGGACGTCGAGCAGTACGACGTCGTAGTCGTGGCTGGCCAAGCGGGCGACGGCGTCCTGACCGCTCGGCGTCTCCTCGACCTGATGTCCCAGCCCGATCACGACCTCGGTGACGAGCTTGCGCAGCTGGTCCTCGTCGTCGACGACGAGGACGCGCGCACACCGGGTGGCCG
Organism: Candidatus Rokuibacteriota bacterium; assembly: GCA_003220675.1. GTDB lineage: Bacteria > Methylomirabilota > Methylomirabilia > Rokubacteriales > CSP1-6 > 20CM-2-70-11. The sequence goes on from QHTD01000422.1 coordinate 2,498, forward strand.
GCACGACAGGAGAGGGCGCGGCCTCGGCGACCTCGGGTCGCTCGACAACCGGCAACGTCACCGTGAAGCGGGCGCCCGCGCCGGCGATGTTCTCAGCGCTGATGCGGCCGCCATGCGACTCCACGATGCCGAAGGACAAGCTGAGCCCGAGGCCCGTTCCCTCGCCGGCCGCCTTGGTCGTGAAGAAAGGGTCGAAGATCCGGCCGAGGTGCGCGGCCGGGATCCCGGGGCCGTCATCCTCCACCGCGACCGAGACCGTCGCGCCGGCGTCAGAGGAGCGCACGGTCAGCACACCGCGCCCGTGGGCGGACTTCATCGCATGGACGGCGTTGCTGAAGAGGTTCAGCAGCACCTGCTGGAGCTGGTGGGGGTCGGCCCAGATCCGCGGTATGGGATCGAGCGATGTGACGACCCGGATATGGTTGAGATCGAACTCTGGGGCCTGCAGCGTGAGCGCGGCCCGGATCACGTCGGTGACGTCCACCGGACGGCGCTCGGGCGGAGTGCGCCGCGCGAAGACGAGTAGGCTGCGGATGATCTGCGATGCCCGCTCGCACTCCTTCTCGACCACGTCCAGGCGCGCCCGCACGGGGCCGGGCAGCGAAGCCTGACGCTTCATGAGCTCGATGGACACCTCGATCGTCGAGAGAGGGCTGTTGAGCTCGTGGGCCATGCCCGAGAGGAGTGTGCCGAGCGCCGTGAGCTTGTCGGCCTGGATGAGCTGGGCCTGCATCTCCTTGAGTTCCGCCAGCCCGGCCTGCAGCTCGGCGTAGAGGCGAACCTTCTCGAGCGCCAGCGCCGTCTGGTGAGCGAGGCTCGTCAGCACGCGGCTCTCCTCGTCGCTGAAGCGATGGGGCGCGCGGTAGCAGGCGACGACAACGCCAAGCGGCTGCTCACGGATTCCGAAGGGCACGGCGATGCCCGACCGAATCCCGTGAGCCGCGAGAAGGGGCGGGTTGGCGAATTGCTCGCGCCCGAGGTCAGCGACCTCGACGCTTCTCCGATGGAGAAACGCCTCGCCCGCGAACCATTCGGTCGGCGGCACGGTCGCGACGCCGACCGATCCCGGCTTCCATCCGAGCCCGGCGTCGAGCCTGAGGTAGTCGGCAGTAGCGTCGTGCCGGAGGATGCCGACACAGTCCGCGCCGAGGAGCGCTGTGGTCACGCTCGCCGCGTCTCTGAGGATCGCCGCCTCGTCGGGGGCTTCCAGGAGGCGCAGGCAAAAGTCCTGCAACGCGGCGTCGTGCCCGGCCTTGAGAGCGAGGTGGTCGAAGGACCGGGCGTTCTCGATGGCCACCGAGGCCTGGGTTCCGAACGCTGACAACAGTTCGACGTCGGCGTCGGCGAACGCGCGCTCGCTCCTGTAGAAGACGGCGAGGGCGCCGAACACCTCGCCACTCTGGATCAGGAGGGGCACGGCGAGGACGCTCCGCAGGCCCTCCTGGCGCATGCGTTGCTTGACGTCGTCGGGCACGGGCACGCGGGGGTCGTCGTAGAGGTTGGCGGTCCACACGGACCGCTCCTTGGCCGCCGCCAGGCCGGAGGCGCCTCTGCCCACCGGCACCTCTAGATCCGCGACGAGATCGGGGCTGACCTGTCCGGCCCCGGCCGCCGCGCGGAGGATCCGGGCCTCGCCATCCAGTCGAAAGAGGATGGCGGCGTCGGCCCTGG
>QHTD01000131.1 GCA_003220675.1 Candidatus Rokuibacteriota bacterium
CCTGCTGCTTGTACAGCGCGTCGACGTCGGGATACCCGCCGTAGGCGTAGACTCCGCTGCTCGGCACCCACTCGGCCATCCGCGAAGCGGCATTGCCGTACAGAGCGAGGACGCACATACACACCCCCCGCAGCTTCTTCGTCGCCCACGCCGAGAAGAAGGCCGCGCGCTCCATCGTCCGGACCTTCGTCCTGATCCCCACGGCCCCCAGGTACCCTCCAACCGCCTCCGTCGTCGAGTTATAGGGCGGATAGGCATGCAGATCTCCGGCGTCGAACCCGTTGGGGTACCCGGCCTCGGCTAACAGCTGCTTCGCCTTCACGGGATCGTAGGGATCAGGCTCGAGCGGCAGCGCGAACTCGAAGTTGCGCGGGACGATGTTCCCTGCCGGCTTGGAGGCGCCGAGCGTTTCCGCCTCACTCAGCGACCGCCGATCCATGGCATAGCTTGCGGCCTGCCGCACCCGCCGGTCGTGCCACGGCGATTTCGGATCCCACTGGTCGAAGAAATCCAGGAAGAACGTTCCGATCCCTCCCGAAAATGCCAGCGTCAGCGTCGGATCCCGCTTCACCTCCTGAGCTTGTGGAGCATCGAGCAGATACGCGAGATCGACTTCTCCCTTCTTCAGCATCGCGAGCCGCGTGGTGGCTTCGGGGACGCTCTTGTACACCAGCCGCTTTACGTGAGGCACCTTGCGCCAGTAGTCCTCGAAGGCCTCCATGACCAGCTCGACGCCGGGCGTATGGCTCACGAATCGGTAAGGCCCGAGACCGACGGGTTGCTTCTTGAAGCCGTCGTCGCCGACCTGCTCGACGTACTTCTTGGGCACGATCCAGCCAGCCGCCGTCGCAAGGGTCCCGTAGAAGGTCATGAAGTCGGGCCACGGCTCGTGGAGATGAAAGCGCACGCGATGAGGACCGACGGCCACGACCTCACGGACCTTTTCGCGGAGGATCTTGGCGCCTTTGGAACGCTGGAAGCTAAACCTCACATCCTCCGCGGTGAAGGGGTCGCCGTTGTGGAATTTCACGCCTTCGCGCAGCTTGAACTCATAGACCCGCTGATCCGCGCTCACCGTCCAGGACTCCGCCAGGCTGGGCGCCATGAGGTTGCCGGGCATGGGCTTCACGAGCGCGTCATGGAGGGCATAGAGCACCCAGAAGGGCGTGATGACGCCCACGACCTCTCCTGGATCGAACCAGACGGGGGACAGCGTCACGTACAGTGCCCAGCGCATCTCGCCTTCCGGCTTCGGCTGGGGAGCCGCCGGCTGGAAGCGACCATCCGCAAGCAGGGCGCACATCAGCGCACATCCGAGCGCCAACTTTTTCATGCCGTCACCCCCGGCTCCTTCCTACCGCATCCTCTCCCGCGACGGCAAGCCTCAGCGCGCAAATCGCCCGACCACTTCGAAGCTGAAGATCGGTGGTTGCCGGTTCACGCAGCGTTTGCGAGATCGTCCGCTCGCGAACGAGAAAGTCGAGCAAACGGCGCCGAAACCCTTCAGCGAGCAGCGGCTGCGTTTGCGCAGGAAGCGGCACGAACCGGCCATCGGCCAGGAACACACGGCAGACCCTGCGCCTGGATGCTCCTTCCGGGCGCAGAGCGCGTAAAGCTCAGTCGATGGGCCTGATCTTGGCGTCCGTCACGTGCCGCAGAGGTTCGCGGGCCGATTCACGATCAAGAACGGCTCGGTGCTGCGATCGATCGATTTGAGGAAGCGCACGACTGCCTTCCGGTCGTTCTCGTTGGCAAGCGTGTCCATGCCGCCACTACCGGCGCTTCGATGCGTCACGTTCTCGACGACGGCGTCGAGGGTCGGGGCCGCGCCACTGTGCAGATAGGGCGCGCTGGCGAAGACCGAGATCAGCGAAGGCACGTTGAGGCCGAGAATTCCCCGGGCCTGGACGTTGGCCATATTGTTTGCCCGAATCTCATTGCTCACGCCGTCCGTGAACAGCGCCGGGTCGAAGGTACCCACCCGGCAGAGGAATCTGACGAGCTGAGCGTCGACGATGTCGGTAGTCGCCGGCGGCGGGGTGAAATCGATGATGCTGGTCGTCCAGTCGGCACCGCCGTGACAGTTCTGGCAGCCCGCGCTCTCGAAGAGCTCGCGGCCCTTCTTGACCCCGTCGCTGTTGCTGCGAACCGGCGAGATCGGGGCACGCACCCCGAGGGCCAGATACGTCGCGATGGCGTCCAGGTCGGCGTTCAGGCCGGTGTTGGCCGTCGGACGAAGATCGGGGAGTTGAGCGAGTCCCGCCGCGCCCTCGGGAACTGGATTAGCGTTGGCGTCCACGCGGATGAGACCTCCTCCACCGGACACCGCCCGGACGTTACGCGTGAAGTCCTGCACCTCGTCGCGGACGGCCGACCAGTTGAGCGCCCGCTGATGCGATTCCGGGAGCTTGGGCGCGCCGTTCATGATGACCACGTCGCCGAACGTAAAGGTGCTTTGCATCGAGATCGCTTGCCGCGGCCCATCCGCGAACATCCAGGTGACGCTGTCGGTCAAGCCGTTCACATGACAGCTATAGCAGCTTCCCCAGCCAGTGTCCGACATCCGCCCGGCCGGGCGCGTTGAGTTGGCCGCCGCGCCCTCCGGCCCGATGGCGCTGTTGAAGAGCTGCTTCCCCCGCTGGACGATCGCGTCCACGGTGCCGGCTGCCGGGATAGCCGCCGACTGGATGCGGGCGATCGTCTTGTACAGGGCTGGATCGTTGCCCGAGATGTCGACCACGGCGATGTCCCGGGAGACGAAGTCCATCACGTAGGCGCGGGTGTCGTTGGAGTTGAGGACGATGCCGCGCGGGTTCTTGCCCCCGATCACGTCTTCCGGGTCGGGCAGCAGGATTTCATTCGGGTCTTTCAGCTGGATCCGGATGATCTTGCTCGGGTCGGCCGCGTTGGCGGGCGGGTTGATGGTCGGCTTCCCTTGGGCATCGAGCGTGACGCGGAGGAGTCGGTCGGTCGCGGCCAGCACCACGAATCCCTCGAGCGCCGAGCGCTTGAAAGCAACGGCGAACGGGTTCGTGTTGAAGAGTTTTATGCCGACCGGCTCGAAATTGACGCCTACGTTCATGTTGAGCGTCGTCCCGGGCCCGAAGGCCTCGACGTCCCGAACGGTATCGATCGTGGAGAGGCAGCTCTGGACGTTCACGTTGAAGCGGAACGGGCCGTTCGGCGACGAGCACGTGCCGGACACGTACGCGAGATTGCCTCGGACGACGATGGCCTCGAGCAGATTGGGAAACGCCCCCGTCACGTTGTCGAACACGCCGGTGAGGGGTTCGCGTGCCAGCGTGTTCCCGTCCGACCGGAACGCGTCCCCGACATTGGGGAGCGGATTCAGGATCACGGTGTTGATCACGTGATTGGAGTGCGCGTCGATTACCGTGACGCGTCCGACCCGGCCGTTGTCGGTCCCCTCGCTCTGGGTCAGCGGGCGGGGATCCCCGGTCGCGGGCCGCTCGGAGAGGAGCTGGGTCACGTAGACCTTCTTGCCATCCGCGGTGATGGCGATGCCGTGGGGCTTGGTACCGACGTCTTCAATGGTATTGACCACGCGATCCCGCATGGTGTCGATGACCGAAACGGTTTCCGAGGACTGATTGGCAACATAGAGCCTTTCCCCATCCGGGGTCAGGGCGCAGCCGAACGGCTCGGTTCCGACCCTGATGGTTTTAACCACCCTTTTCTTCTCGGCGTCGATGACCGACACCGTGCCGCTCACCATGTTGGTGACGTAGACCTTCACCTCCTCGTCATCATCGTCATGGTGTTTCCTCCTCCGGCTGTCGCGGCCTTCGTGCTTGCCCGGCGCGATTGCGACGCACCACGGCTCTTTCCCGACCGGGATCTCAGCCACCTTCTTGTTGGCGTCCTTCGCCACCCGGAACACGGACACCGTGTCGTTGTCGGGGTTCACGCTCCAGACGAACTTGTTATCGCTGGTGATCGCGATGGGGCTCGATCTGGTCGCGAACAGCTGAGCATTCTTGCCTTCATCGTCATCGTCATCGCGACCAGCGCCGGTGGGCATCGGAACGCTCACGACACCGAAAGCCAGCACGACGAAGAACAGCGCGGCGCCGAACGGCACCCGCATGATTCCAAGCTGCAGATTCCGGTTGTTCATGTTCGTGTTCTCCTCATCGCCGAAGTTGGCTCCAGGGGAAGCGGACCGCCTCGCGAGCCACCAAGCCGAGATCTCCTCCGATCTGATAGGCGGCTCTGATCGAGCCGCGCGCCGCGGCCACCGCCGCGGCGCGCACTATCGGCGCCCACGTCGTGCACGCCGGCGCGCGCCGTCACGATTGTGTCCCCCACAAGGTTTAGCACGCCCGCCGGGATGAGATCGCTACTGGCAGCGCCCGTGGTGGCACGTTGGACACCGCGCGCGGTCGAGCGGGTAGACGCACGTCGCCCCTTCATGCCGCTCCCTTCGCCTTTCGCGCCACCATCAGAAGCCTCCTTCCCGGCGGCCCGCGACACTCGCGAAGAAGACTACCGCCTCCCGGAGGGGTCTGCTCGGGATCGTCCCCGTGCAGACGCTGCCGACCGTTCGTTGCTCCTCCACGATCGCCGCGCGCCGCCCTAGCTCGGTCGCCTGCATGGCCGCGCGCTGGGCCCGCCGGGCCGCCGTCGAGCGCGATGAGGTCGAACTCGTACACCCTGCAAAGTATAGGAGTCGAATGTTACGGGTCCACCACAAACGTGCAACGGGACAGCCCGCGGACATCTTGAAGCGATGATCGTCGCGTCGATCGACCGACATCGGGGCTGAATCCCGCCGGGGCCTGGTTCGCCGCCGGCATTCCGAAGCACGATGATTAGCCCCTGGTTCGGCTGCGCTGGCTGATCTCGTTCTGGCCGTAGGACGCCAGGGGATGGCATCCCTCATGCCATCCCCCGTGCCCCCTGCCCCCGAATTCTTGTGGAGCAATCGTGTTACGATTCCTCGCTTAAAATCACGCTGGTCCCGCGGGCGGGCGCCGTGGCTTGGCGAGGACCGGGGAGCGAGACGACGATGCGAACGCTGATCCAGGGTGGCTGGGTAGTCGGCTACAACAACGGTGGGCATGAGCTGATCCCGAACGGCAGCGTCGTCTTCGAGGACGACCGTATCGTCCACGTCGGGCGCCGGTTCGAGGGAAACGTCGAGCGCCGGATCGAGGCCACGGGCAAGCTCGTGTCTCCGGGATTCGTCAACTGTCACCTGCACGCGGCTACCAACGCGGGCCAGGCGGTCCTCCTCGACGGGCTCAAGGCCGACTATTTCGGCAGCAACTTCATCGGCTACCTCGCGCCCCGCCGGGGGGCACCGGCGCCGCGGGCAGGCGACCGGGCCGAGGTCGCGGGAGCGTATGGCCTCTGGTCAGCGCTCCGCGCCGGCGCCACGACGATCCTCGACGTCGGCACGATGCCCGGTGGCCCGGAGGCGTTCACTCGTGTCGCAGGTGAGATGGGCGTCCGGGCCTACCTCGGCCCCGCGTTCCGCTCCGCCGGTTACGCCTTCGACGGCAGTCGGGTCGTGTGGGAACGGAACGAGGCCGAAGGCGCTGCCGGCCTGGAGCGGGCGGTCGCCTACATCAAAGAGTACGACGGCGCCTACGGCGGCCGTATCCGGGCGATGCTCTATCCCGGTCAGATGGACACGTGCACCCTGGACCTGCTCCGGCAAGCCCGTCGGTGGGCCGACGATCTCCGCGTCCCGATGCAGTTCCACGCCGCGATGAACCTGCGCGAGTTCCACCTCATCTTGGAGGAGCACGGCAAGACGCCGATCGAGCTGTTGCACTCGATCGGCTTCCTCAAGCCGCGCACCGGCCTCGGGCACTGCGTGTTCCACAACGGTCACTCCTGGTGCCACTATCCCTATGGCGACGACCTGAAGCGGCTCGCCGACGCCGGCGTCACCGTGGTCCACGCTCCGTACAAGTACGCCAAGTTGGGCATCGCGCTGGAATCCTTCGAGCGCTATCGCGCGCTCGGCATCAACCTCGCGATCGGGACGGATACGTATCCGCAAGACGTCGTCCACGAGATGCGCTGGGCCGCGTTGATGTGCCGCATGGCGGAGGGGAGCTTCCGGGTCGGTCGACCTGGTGACGTCTTCGACGCCGCCACGCTCGGTGGGGCGCGCCTGCTCGGCCGCGACGACCTCGGCCGACTGACGCCGGGCGCCAAGGCCGACGTCATCGTCGTCGACCTGCTCCAGCCGCACTACGGCGCCGTCCACGACCCCATCAAGTCGCTCGTCGAGTGCGGCACGGGTCGCGACGTCGAGACGGTCATCGTCGACGGCCAGGTGCTCATCGACGGCGGCAAGCCCGCTCGCGTGGACGAGCCGGCCCTCCTGGCCGCCGTCCAGGCCGAGGGCGAGCGTCTCTGGCGCGCGATCCCGGAGTGGCACTGGAGCGGCAAGACGCTCGATGACATCGTGTCGCCGAGCTACCCCGTGCAGGGGTGACGTCGTCAGGGGCTGGGCGGCGCGAGCGCGACGATGTGCGGCATGACCTCGGCGGTAAAGAGGTCGATCGATGCCGCCGCCTCAGCCTCACCCATGTTGCCGAACATCAGCCGGCAGACGAAGTAGGTGCATCCGCTCGCGGCGATCTGGCGCTCGATCTCCTCGCGCACGCGACCCGGCGTACCAGCGATGGCGATGCCGCGCTGGCGCGCCTCGTCGAAGTCGCGAGCAAAACGGATGGGGATGGAGCCGAAGTCGCGCCAGAGCTTGGTGAGATTCGCGTACCAGACGGCGTAGTTCGGCCGGGCGAGCCCCTCGGCCTGGGCGTCGGTGGGCGCCACGACGACGTGGCGTGACATGCCGAGCTTCGGCATCGGCGCCCCGCCGTGCTTACGCTGCCAGACGTCGCGATAGCGCTCGAAGAGCGGCGTCGCCGCGTCGCACGTGTTGTTGGTGATGACGTTCACCTTGTTGGTCGCCGCCCACTCCGCGCCGGCCGTGTGGCCGAGCCCGTACCACAGCGGTGGGTGCGGCTGCTGGAAGGGCCGGAGAACCATCGGCACATTCCGGTAGGTGTAGCGCGGCCCGCGATGGTCGAGCACGTCGGTCGTGAGCCCGTGCAGGATGACCTCGAGCGCCTCCCGATAGATCTCTTCGGTCTCCAGGTGGTGCAGGTTGAAGTACGCCATCTCGTAGGGGACGATCCCCCGTCCCACGCCGAAGTCGAAGCGCCCGCGCGAGAGCTGGTCGAGCATGCAGACCTCTTCGATGAGCCGGAGCGGGTCGTAGAGCGGCAGGCAGTACACGCACGGCCCCAGGCGGATGCGCCGGGTACGCTGGGTGGCCGCGGCGAGGAAGACGCCGGGCACCGGCGCCAGCCCCAGCGGCGTCGCGTGGTGCTCGGCCAGGTGATACGAGTAGAAGCCGGCGGCGTCGTACTTCTCCAAGAGGCGCAGCCGGCTCTCGTAGAACTCGTCGAGCGGCGCCTCCCGCCGGTCGAGATGATCGAAGATCCCCAGGTCCATTACTGCATCCCGTCGGGATCCTTGGCGTACAGCCCCGGGTAGTCGACACTCACGGTGATTGCGACGCACGCGATGAGCGTGTCGGCGCCCGGCACACGCAAGCCGCCGGTGACCGGGTGGACGGTGACCTCACCATGCGGGAGCTCGCGCCGGACCAGATCGAGGTTCACAGACGCCGGATCGGGGACACCGACCGTAACGTCCACGAGCATCCGCCCGCCGCGCTCGCGGACCTCCTGGAATAGAGGCAGGCTTGAATGCCGGATCGCGTCCGACACCGCGCGGCAGGCGGCCTTCGTAGCGTCCCCCCCGTGGACGTCCACGCCCATCCCGAACTCGAGAACACATGGCTTCGCGCTCACGCTCCACCCCCGCACGCTAGGCTGCCGTGCGGGCCATTATAGTGCGGGCGTGAGCGAGCCGACTGGCGGAGGAGACGACGGGGCGTCCGCCC
>QHTD01000066.1 GCA_003220675.1 Candidatus Rokuibacteriota bacterium
CGGACGCGCGGCGGCAAGAGCTACAGAAGGCCTACGAGCGCTTCCAGCAGCTCCCCCCGGAGCGGCGCGAGCACATTTTGAAGACCTACCGCCAGTGGGAAACGATGTCGCCCGAGGAGCGGGAGCGCGTCACGAAGAACTACGAGCGCTGGAAGAACATGAGCCCCGAGGAGCGTGCTCACAAACGCAAAGAGCATGAGGCGCACGAGCGCTGGCGCCGCATGCCCCCGGAGGAGCGGGAGCGCCTGCGCGAGCAGTGGAAGAACGCGACGCCGGAGGAGCGGGAACGGCTCCGGCAGCAGTATCGCAGCCAGCGGCCGCCTCGAGGCCAGGAGCCGCCGAGGTGACGTGGCTCGCCCTCGTCCTGCTCACCCTTGGCGCGCTGACAGGATGCGGCGCGCCCGCGTTCGGCGCCGGCGCGGCCCCGCCCACGGGCGCGGCGCCGGCGGACGCGCTGCGCGTCGCCCCACCTCTGGCCGAAGCGCGACGGATCCTCCACGTGCTGAACCGCGTCGGCTTCGGTCCGCGTCCGGGCGACGTCGAGCGGGTGCGGGCGGTCGGCCTCGAGGCGTGGATCGACCGCCAGCTCCATCCCGAGACCATCGACGACCGAGCGACCGAGCGGGCGCTCGCCGAGCTGGCGTCAATTCGCCTGTCGATCCCCGAGGCGCTGCGCGAATACCCGCGACCCGATCCGGGGCTCAGGGAGAAGGTCCAGAACGGCGAGATGACGCGCGCGGAAATGATGGAGACGTACCCGCCCGAGAAGCGGCCGTTCAGGATCGCGGCCGAGCTCCAGGCCGCGAAGACGCTCCGCGCGGTCGAGAGCGAGCGCCAGCTCCAGGAGGTCATGGTCGACTTCTGGTTCAACCACTTCAACGTCTTCGCGGAGAAGGGTGACGTCCGCTGGTACGTCGCGGCCTACGAACGCGACGTCATCCGCCCGAATGCGCTGGGGCGCTTCCCCGACCTCGTCCGTGCCAGCGCGCGCCATCCGGCGATGCTCTTCTACCTCGACAACTGGCTCTCCGCCCGACCGGGGTTCACCGTGCCGGTGGGCCCGAACAAGGGCCGGAAGGCGGGGCTGAACGAGAACTACGCGCGCGAGCTGATGGAGCTCCACACGCTCGGCGTGGACGGCGGGTACACGCAGACAGACGTCACAGAAGTCGCGCGCGCGTTCACGGGCTGGTCGATCGACCGCCCGCAGGTGGAGGGGCGCTTCGTCTTCCGCCCGCGCATGCACGACACAGGCGAGAAGGTGGTGCTCGGCCACCGCATCCCGGCGGGCGGTGGCCAGGATGACGGCGAGCGGGTGCTCGAGATCCTGACCCACCATCCCGCGACCGCCCGCTTCATCGCCACCAAGCTCGTACGGCGCTTCGTAGCGGACACACCACCGCCCGCGCTCGTCGCGCGTGTCGCCGCGACCTATCTCAAGACCGAGGGTGACATCCGCGCGATGCTGCGGGCGATCTTCTCGTCGCCAGAGTTCTACGGCGAAGACGCCTACCGGGCCAAGGTCAAAAAGCCGTTCGAGTTCGTCGCGAGCGCGGTCCGTGCGCTCGGCGCCACCGTGGACGCCCAAGCCGCGTTCGGCCTCGCGCGCGCGAGCGCGGAGATCGGTGAGCCGCTCTACCAGGCGCAGCCCCCGACAGGCTACCCGGACCGCGCCGAGGCGTGGGTGACCTCGGGGGCGCTCCTGGCGCGGATGAACTTCGCCCTCGCGCTCGCGAGCGGCCGATACCCGCGCGTCACCGTGGACCCGGGCGCGCTCGTCGCCGGCGCGGACCCCCGATCGCCCGACGCGGTGCTGGACCGGCTGCTCGCCGTGCTCGTCGCCGGCCAGACGAGCGCAGAGACGCGCGCGGTCCTTGCGGCGCAGCTCACCAATCCGGAGATCACGCGCCTGAGCCCTGACGACCGCGGCCCCGCGAACACCGACGTCGCCAAACTCGCCGCGCTGGTCCTGGGGTCCCCGGAGTTCCAACGGCGATAGGAGACACGCGATGAACCGACGGATTTTTTTGAAATCCGGGGCGTGCTCGCTCGTGGCGCTGGCAGGTCCGCCACGGTTCCTCGTCAGGACGGCGGCGGCGGACGCCCGGGGCAAGGTCCTCGTCGCCGTCTTCCAGCGCGGCGCGGTGGACGGGCTCAGCATGATCGTGCCATACGGCGACCCTGCGTACGCCACCGCCCGCCCGACGATCGCGCTCAAGCCACCCAAACGCGGCGAGGGCGACCGGGCGCTCGATCTCGACGGCTTCTTCGCGATGCACCCTGCGCTGGCGCCGCTCGTGCCGCTCTGGGAGAATCGCTCGCTCGCGGTCGTCCACGCCTGCGGCTCGCCCGACACGACCCGCTCGCACTTCGACGCCCAGGACTACATGGAGTCGGGGACGCCCGGAGTGAAGGCCACGCCCGACGGCTGGCTCGCGCGCGCCGTGAAGACGCTCCCCGCGAAGCCGGCGCCGTTCCGCGCCGTCGCGCTGGGCCGCGCCCTCCCCCGCGCGCTCCAGGGCGACGCAGGAGCGATCGCGATGCAGTCGATCGACCGGTTCGACATGCGAGCAGCGGACACCACCGCGCGCGGCGGCTTCGAGGCGCTCTACGCCCGAAGCGTGAGCGACGTGCTCTCGGGGACGGGGTACCAGACTTTCGAGGCGATGAAGATGCTCCAGAGCGCCAACGCCTCGCGCATCCCGCCTGCGAACGGCGCCGAGTACCCGCGCGGCCAGTTCGGCGAGGCAATGCGCCAGGTCGCCCAGCTCATCAAGGCGAATGTCGGGCTCGAGGTCGCCTTCGCCGACACTCAGGGCTGGGACACCCACGTCGGCCAGGGTGCCGAGCAAGGCCAGCTCGCCGCCCGGCTGCGCGAGTTCGCCGGGGCGCTCGCCGCCTTCGCGCAGGATCTCGGCGACCGGATGGCGGACGTCGTCGTCCTGACCATGTCCGAGTTCGGCCGCACGGTAGGAGAGAACGGCAACCGCGGCACCGACCACGGCCACGCGACCGCGATGCTGGCCCTGGGCGGCGCCGTCCGCGGGGGCCGTGTCTACGGTCGCTGGCCCGGGCTCGTGCGGGAGCAGCGCTTCGAGGATCGCGACCTCGCGGTGACGACCGACTTCCGCACGCTCTTCAGCGAGGTCGCCGCGCGCCACCTCGGCATCCCGTCGGCGCCGCTTTTTCCGGGCTGGAAGGCCTCCCAACCGCCGCTCGGCCTCTTCGCGTAGCGCTGCCTCGCCCCGGGTGGTTTGAGGGCGGGCACGGCGGCAGGGATCACGGGACCACGCGGCACGCGTGCGCTGCCCCGTTGCGGCTGGGCTCCATCTGGGGACGCGGGGTGCGTTGCGCGGCCGGGTGGCCGTGTGTTACCGTCCGCGCGTCATGGGCGACAACGTCACGCTCGTGCGCGACGGCGCACTCGCGACCGTCACGCTGAACCGACCCGACCGGCGCAACTCGCTGAGCGACGCGATGCTGACCGAGCTCGGGGCGGCGTTCGGCGAGCTGCGGGACGACGCCGCCACGCGCGTCGTGATCGTCACGGGCGCGCCGCCCGTCTTCTCCGCCGGCGCCGACGCCCCGCTCAGCTCGAAGATGACGCCGGACGAGCGGCGGCGGGCGTTCGCGCAGCGGAAGAGCCAGTTCCGCCGCCTCTTCGAGCGGGCGAACACGCTGCTCGAGAACCTCGAGCAGCCGACGATCGCGATGATCAACGGGCATGCGATCGGCGGCGGCTGGGGGCTCACGCTCGCGTGCGACTTCCGCTGGGCCGCGACGGAGGCGGAGTTCTGGATCCCCGAGGTGGACCTCGGCGTGCCGCTCGGCGTCGCCTCCACCACGCGCTTCGTCCGCCTCGTCGGCCCCGCGCGCGCCAAAGAGATCATCATGGAGTGCCGGCGTTACTCGGCCGCCGACGCCCACGCGATGGGCCTCCTCCACCGCGTCGTGCCGGGCCCATCGCTCCTCAAAGAGGTGCGGGCCTACGCCGAGCTCCTGGCCGCCAAGCCCTTCGCGCCGCTCGCAGAGGCCAAGGCGCGGCTCAACGCCGTCGCGCGCACGGGCATCCCCGAGGTCAACGCAATGACGGAGGGCTTTCTCGACCGTGGCTGAGACGCGGATGATGCTCGACGGTATCCGCATCCTCGATCTCTCGCGCGTCATCGCCGGGCCGTATTGCGCGACGCTCATGGCCGACCTCGGCGCCGACGTCGTGAAGGTCGAGCGGCCCGGCCGCGGCGACGACCTGCGCGCCTGGCGCGGCGACGGCATGAGCGCCACGTTCGCCGCCATCAACCGGAACAAGCGGGGGATCGCGGTCGACCTGCAGCACCCCGAGGGCGCCAGGCTCGTGCTCGAGCTCGCCCGGCGCGTGGACGTCCTCGTCGAGAACTTCCTGCCCGGCGTCGCCGACAGACTCGGGCTCGGCTACCAGGCGGTGAGCGCCGCGAACCCGTCGGTCGTCTACGCGTCCGTCACCGGCTTCGGCCAGACGGGGCCGCACGCGCGGCGCGCGGGGTACAACACGATCGCCCAGGGGATGAGCGGCATCATGGCTCTCACCGGCACGCCGGGGAGCCCACCCACCAAGGTCGGCGGCTCGGTGGCCGACCTCGCTGCCGGATTCCTCGCCTTCGGCGCGGTGAACGCCGCCCTCGTCCACCGGCTGCGGACGGGCCAGGGCCAGCACCTGGACGTGAGCTTGCTCGCCTCGACGCTCGCGCTCCTCCCCGATCCTGTCGCCCACTACTTCGACTCTGGCAAGCGCCCGCCTCGCCTCGGCAACCGGAACCCCAACCTCACACCGGCGGAGGCCTTCCGCACCAAGGACGGCTGGGTCCAGGTCGTCATCATGAACCCCGACCAGTACGGGCGCTTCTGCAACGTCCTCGGCGACGAGCAGCTCGCGACCGACCCGAAGTTCGCGACCAACGACAGTCGCCTCGCCCATCATGACGAGCTGAAGACGCGGATCGAAGCCGCCCTTGGCGGCGCGACGACAGCCGAGTGGGTGAGTCGCTTCGAGGCGGCCCAAGTCGCGGCCGGACCGATCTACGAATTCGACGAGGTGTTCGAGGACCCCCAGGTCAGGCACCTGGGCCTCGTGACGGAGATCGATCAACCGGGCTACGGGAAGGCGAAGATGCTCGCCTTCCCGGTCCGCGCGTCGGCGACGCCCGCGACGATCCGCCGCCCGGCCCCGCGGCTCGGGGAGCACACCGCCGAGGTGCTCGGCGAGCTCGGCATCTCGCGGGTCGAGATCGAGCGGCTCGCGGCGGCCGGCATCGTCGCGCTCGCCTGATCGGAGGTGGACATGAGACGGCTCACGGTTCTCCTGGCGCTGGCGGTCCTCGTGGTCGCCGGCGGATGCGCCGGGCTCAAGGCCGGGCGTATGTTCCCGTCACCCGATCCCGCGCAGATCATCGTCAACGTGACCGACAAGGCGGCGCTCGTGAGGATGTTCGGCGAGCCCTACCAGGTCGGGCTCGACAGCGGCGATCCGACGTGGCGCTGGTTCTACGCCGCGCACGACGCCGGCGGCGAGGTTAGCAAGGACTTCTCCGTCCGTTTCAATCCGAACGGCACGGTCAAGTCCTATTCGTTGACGTCGAACTTCCCCGACGACATGAAGAAGCTCAGGTAAGGAGGCGACGGCGATGCCCAACATCACGATCCAGTGGTACGCGGGACGCACCCAGGACCAGAAGCGGCAGCTCACGGCCGCCATCACGGAGGCGATGGTGAAGATCGGCAAGACCACGCCCGACCAGGTCCACATCGTCTTCCAGGACGTCGAGAAGTCGAACTGGGGCTGGAACGGCAAGCTGGCGAGCGACTAGGTGTCTGGGGCCTGCCGAAGCGTGGTATCTAATCGGCGACGTCAAGCCCATCCCCGGGAGGACAGAAATGGCCCGATTGATCGCGCTGTTGGTCGCCCTGGCGTTCGCCCTCCTCTCGCTCGGCCCCTCGCCGCTCCTCGCCCAGACCCCGACGAAGAAGGACGCGCCTGCCAAGACCGACGCGAAGAAGGCTGACGACGCCAAGAAGGCGGAGAGCAAGAGGAAGGAGAAGCTCGACCTCAACAGCGCCTCGGAGGCCGACCTCAAGACGCTGCCCGGGATCGGCGAGGCCTACGTCAAGAAGATCGTGGAGAACCGTCCGTACAAGCGGAAGGACGAGCTGGTCAGCAAGCACATCGTCCCGAAGGCCACGTACGACAAGATCAAGGACGACATCATCGCCCACCAAGGGAAGAAGTAGAAGCCTCTGACGCCCTGAGTCGTTGACAAGGAGCGTGGTTCGCGGATAATCACGCAGCCTCGCTCTCCGGGAGGATGACATCCATGAGCCGACCAGGGCGATCCGCCACCGGGGCCAGCAGCTCATCCATGGCCCGAGCACTGGCCATTCTTGCCCTCCTCCTCCTCGGATGGACGGCGCCACTCAACGCCGCGCCGGAGGGGACGATGACCTGGGGGCTCCACGTGACGCTGGCGTCGCGATGGCTCGACCCCGCCGAGACCGAAGCCCTCATCACGCCCTTCATGGTCCTCTACGCGATCCACGACGCTCTGGTGAAGCCTATGCCAGCGGGGCCCAACACCCCGAGCCTCGCCGAGTCGTGGTCGGTCTCGAAGGACGGGCTTACCTACGAGTTCGTGCTGAGGAAGCTCGCGACGTTCCACAACGGCGACCCCGTGAGCGCCGACGACGTCAAGTTCTCGTTCGACCGCTACAAAGGCGCGGCGGCCAAGCTGCTGAAGGACAAGGTCCGGGAGGTTCAGGTCGTCGACGCCCGGCGCGTGCGCTTCCACCTCAAGGAACCCTGGCCCGACTTCATGACCTTCTACGGCACCTCGGCATCCGGCGCCGCCTGGATCGTCCCCCGGAAGTACGTCGAGAAGGTCGGCGACGACGGCTTCAAGAAGGCGCCGGTCGGCGCGGGGCCGTACAGGGTGGTGAGCTTCACGCCGGGCGTGGAGCTGGTGATGGAGGCCTTCGACGGCTACTGGCGCAAGACGCCCAGCGTCAAGCGGCTCGTCTTCCGCTCCATTCCTGAAGAAGCGACGCGTGCCGCGGCCCTGAAGAACGGCGAAGTAGACATCGTCTATCTGCTCAGTGGGCCGATCGCCGAGGATGTCAGGCGAACCCCGAGCCTCCAGCTCGTGCCCTCGCAGCCTCCGGCTGTCTTCTGGCTGGAGTTCCTCGATCAGTGGGACCCGAAGTCGCCCTGGCACGACCGGCGCGTGCGGCTCGCCGCGAGCCTCGCCATCGATCGGCAGGCCGTCAATCAGGCCGAGACGCTGGGCTTCTCCCGACCCACCGGGAGCATAATTCCAAGAGCCTTCGAGTACGCGCTGTCCTTCGACCCGCCGCCCTACGATCCCAGGCGAGCCAAGCAGCTCCTCGTCGAGGCCGGCTACCCCAACGGCTTCGACGCCGGCGACTTCTACCCGTTCCCTCCCTACACTTCGATGGGCGAGGCGGTGGCCGGGTATCTCCAGGCCCTCGGGATCCGGACGAGGATCCAGACGATGGAGCGCGCGACGTTCCTCACCGCGTGGCGCGAGAAGAAGTTCAAAGGGCTCGTGATGGGCATCACCGGAGCGGCGGGCAACGCGGCCACCCGCCTCGAGGCCTACGTCACCAACGGCGGGATCTATGCGTACGGAGTCGTTCCCGAGGTGGAGGACCTCTTCCAGCGTCAGGCCAGGGAGCAGGACCGCGCCAGGCGCGAGACGCTCCTGCACCAGATCCAGAAGATTCTTCACGAGCGGGTGATGCACGCCCCGATCTACGAGCTGGCGTTCATCTGGGGCGTGGGGCCGCGCGTCGAGGAGTCGGGGGCGGACCTGATCAAGGGGCACGCCTACTCGGCGCCCTACGAAGACCTCCGCTTGAGGAAGCAATGAAGGGATACATCCTCCGGCGTCTCGGCTACTCGCTCGTCTCCTTGTTCCTGCTGTCGGTGACCATCTTCCTCTTCGTGAGGGTCACCGGCGACCCCGCCGTCCTGCTCGTCGAGCCCGGTGCCTCCAAAGACGACCTCGAGATGATCCGCCAGCAGTTCGGCCTCGACCAGCCGCTCCCGGTCCAGTACGGGAGCTTCATCACCAGCCTCCTCCGGGGCGACTTCGGCCAGTCGTTCTACTACCGGACCCCGGTGCTGGAGCTGTACCTGAGCCGCCTGCCGCACTCGCTCCTCCTGGCCGGGGCGGCGATGGTGTTCTCGCTCGTCGTCGGCATTCCGACGGGGATCATCGCGGCGGTGCGGGTCAACCGATGGTGGGACAGCGTGGGGAAGATCTTCGCGCTGCTCGGGCTGTCGATGCCGTCGTTCTGGGTCGGGCTGCTCATGATCCTCTTCTTCTCCGTCTACCTCGGCTGGCTCCCGTCGTCCGGGTCGGGCACCCTGCTCCACCTCGTGATGCCGGCCATCGCGCTCGGCTGGGTCTTCGCGGCCGCCCATATGCGGCTGACGCGCTCGTCCATGCTGGAGGTCCTCGGCTCGGAGTACGTCAAGCTGGCGCGGCTGAAAGGGTTGCCGGAGGCGCTCGTCATTTCCAAGCACGCCTTCAAGAACGCGCTGATCCCGGTGCTCACGCTGGCCGGGATCAACCTCGTCATCATGGTCAACGTGGCGGTTGTCGTGGAGACGGTCTTCGCCTGGCCGGGCGTCGGCCGACTGCTCTACGAGGGCATCGCCTTCCGCGACTTCCCGGTGGTGCAGGCGACAGTCCTGCTCGGCGGCGCGATGATCGTGATCGTCAACCTCCTCGTGGACATCCTGTACGCCGTCATCGACCCGAGGATTCGATATTGAACGGTAGATCCGCGATGAACGACAGCCGTTCCGCGACCCTGACCCTCGCCTGGCGCCTCGCGGCCTTCCGCACGGAAGGGTTTCCGGTCATCCCGACGGCGATCATCGTCACGGTGGCGCTGGTCGCGATCTTCGCGGACGCCCTCGCCCCCTACAATCCCGAGCTGGGGACGCTCGGCGACCGCTTCCGGCCGCCGGCGTGGCAGGCGGGCGGAAGCGAGAAGTACCTGCTCGGCACCGATCACCTCGGGCGCGACGTGCTCTCGCGGCTCATCTTCGGCGCCCGAGTCTCGATGATCGTGGGCTTCACCGCCGTGATCGTCGCGGGGTTCATCGGCACCGTTCTCGGCATCATCTCCGGCTATCTCGGCCGCTGGGTCGATCAGGTCATCATGCGGCTCACCGATACTTGGCTCGCCCTGCCCGCGCTCACCTTCGCGATCTTCCTGGCCGCCATCGTGGGGCCGAGCGTCAACAACATCATCATCATTCTGGCCGCCGTCTACTGGACACGCTACGCGCGCGTCATTCGCGGGGAGGTGCTCTCCGTGAAGGAGCGGGATTTCGTGCGCCTGGCCGTCGTGGCCGGCTGCTCGAAGTGGACGATCATGCGTCGCCACATCCTGCCCAACGTCGTCAACTCCGCCATCGTGCTGGGGACGCTGCAGCTCGGCGTGGTGATCATCACCGAGGCCGCGCTCTCCTTCCTCGGCGTCGGCGTGCCTCCGCCCCAGCCGGCGTGGGGGTTGATGCTGGCCGACGGCAAGAAAGGCCTCATGGCGGGCTACTGGTGGCTGACGGTGCTGCCGGGCTCCTGCATCATGCTGATGGTCCTCTCCGCGAACCTCCTGGGCGACTGGCTTCGGGTCAAGTTCGATCCCCAGCTCCGCCAGCTGTGAGCGGTCCGCTCCTCGAGGTCCGGAACCTGTCGACGCACTACGTCAGCGCGCGCGGCACACGCGTGACCCGCGCGGTGGACGACGTCACCCTGACACTCGAAGCGGGCGCGACGCTCGGCATCGTCGGCGAGTCTGGCTCGGGCAAGACGACCCTGGCGCTCTCGCTGCTGCGGGTGCTCCCGCCGGCGGGCCGGATCGTCTCGGGCGAGATTAGCTTCGAGGGCGAGGACCTGCTCCGGAAATCCAACGCCGAGATGCGCCGGATCCGCGGCAAGCGCATCGCCATGATCCTGCAGGACCCGATGGCGTCGCTGAACCCGCTCTTCACGGTGGGCGACCAGGTCGCCGAGCCGATCCGGGTCCACGATGGCGCGAGCCGGCGCAGCGCCTGGAGCCGGGCGCAGGAGCTGTTGAAGGCGGTCCGCATCGCGGCGCCCGAGACGCGCGTGCGCGAGTATCCCCATCAGCTCTCTGGCGGGATGCGCCAGCGCATCGTCGGGGCGATCGCGATCTCGTGCGAGCCGCGCCTGCTCATCGCCGACGAGCCGACGACCAGCCTCGACCTCACGATCCAGGCGCAGTACCTGAACCTCCTGCGAGACCTCCAGCGCGCGCACCACCTCGCGCTCATCTTCATCACCCACAACCTCGGCATCGTGGCCAAGATGTGCGACCAGGTCGCGGTGATGTACGGGGGCCGCCTCGTCGAGTCCGGCCCCGTGGCGCGGATCTACAACGCGCCGGCGCATCCGTACACCCGGGCGCTCCTCGAGTCCATCCCGCGCCTCGGCGACAGCCGCACGCGGCTCACCGCGATCGACGGCCAGCCGCCAGACCCCGCCGCGCTCCCGGGCGGCTGCGCGTTCCACCCGCGCTGCCCGAAAGTCATGGACCGGTGCCGCGCGGAGGCACCGCCCGAGTTCAGCGTGGCCAACGCTCATACCAGCCGCTGCTGGCTTTCCGGCTAGCATGGCCGGACCCGTCCTCGAGGCGAAGAACCTCACCAAGCACTTCCCCGTGCGCCGCGGGCTCTTCGCGCGGGCGACGGCCGTCGTGAGGGCGGTCGACGACATCTCGTTCACCATCGAGCCGGGCAGGACGCTCGGCCTCGTGGGCGAGTCCGGCTGCGGCAAGACGACCACGGCGAAGCTCGTGCTGCTCCTCGAGCAGCCGACGGCTGGCCTCATGCGCTTCGAGGGGCAGGACCTCCAGACGCTCGAGCGCGGGAGCCTGCGCCACTACCGGCGCTCCGTGCAGGCCGTCTTCCAGGACCCCTACGCGTCGCTCAATCCGCGGATGCGCGTCGGCTCGATCATCGCCGAGCCGCTCGTCACCAACGAGCCGCTACCGTCGGCGGAAGTGCGGAAGCGCATCCTGCGTCTGCTCGAGCTGGTCGGGCTCCCCGAGCGCTCCGCCGATCTCTTCCCCCACGAGTTCTCGGGCGGCCAGCGCCAGCGGATCGCGATCGCACGGGCGCTCTCGCTCTCGCCGAAGCTCGTCGTGCTCGACGAGCCGGTCTCGGCGCTCGACGTGTCGATCCGCGCCCAGATCCTGAATCTCCTGCGCGACCTGCAGGCCCGGCTCGGCCTGTCGTACCTCTTCATCGCCCACGACCTGGCCGCGGTGGCCCACATGAGCCACACGATCGCGGTGATGTACCTGGGCAAGATCGTGGAGATCGGCGAAGCCGAGACGGTCGCCAAGGCCCCCAAGCATCCCTACACGCAGGCGCTCTTCTCGGCGGCGCTGCCATCGCACCCCGACGAGAAGCGGGAAGAGGTCGTCGTCACGGGGGAGGTTCCGAGCCCACTGGCGCCCCCGTCCGGCTGCCGCTTCCACCCGCGCTGCCCACACGCGATGGCTCGCTGCGTGAGCGAGGAGCCCGCGCTCCTCCCCGAGACGGGTCGCCTCGTCGCCTGCCACCTCTACACGGGCGTCAGGGTCTACGCCGGCCGCTGAGGAGCGCCGAGCAGCCGGTCGAGCGACTTCTCCAGGCAGCGCTTGATCTCGTCGCGACAGGCGCGGTACACGTCCTCGCCCTGGCCGACGGGGTCCGCGATGTCGCCGTCCTCGCCGACGAACTCCTTGAGCGTGAACACCGGCCGCCCATCCGCCTCGGCGAGGGCGGCCAGCTCGAGCTTCTGCCGCGCGGTCATCGTCAGGATGAGGTCGGCGGAGGCGACGAGGTCCGGGTGCTGGCGGAGGTCGGTGGAGAGGATCGCGGTCTCCGAGAGTTCGATCCCCTCCTCGCGGAGGACGAGGCGCGCGTCGAGCGACGGGATCATGCCGTCGCGCGCGGTTCGGCCGACGCCTCCCGACCGGACCCGGATGGGCGGGTCCCCATTCCGCTCCGCGAGCAGGCGTTCGAGGATGGCCTGGGCCATCACGCTCCGGCACGTGTTGGCGTGGCAGACGATGAGGACGGTCTTCACGGCTCCTCCCACGGCGACTGCCAGAACCGCACCCCATCCCCCAGGTCCTTCCATTCGTCGAGCGGGCGCTCCTCGAGGCTCTTGCCGAAGAGCGTGCCCGGTGGCGGCCTGAGGCCTCGGCCGAGCGTCGCGGGAAAGAGCGCCGCGAGCGCGTCCGGCGTGAGGCGCCGGTCGGCCTCGAGCCGGCGGACCGCCTGGGGCTGGGCGAGCAGCGTGTAGCCGTAGCCGAAGGAGTGGAACACCTGCCCGGTGACGTGCTGGGCGGCGTCACTCGCCAGGAAGACGACGAGCGGCGCGACGTTGTCGGGGTCGCGCTCGGTTCCGGCCGCCAGCTCGCTCGGCCACTTGCCGGTCTGCTCGAAGACCTCGCGGCCGCGCGGCGTGGAGTCGATCATCCGCGTGGCGCCGCTCGGGAAAATCGCGTTCGCGGTCACGCCGTATTTGGCGAGCGCGTTGGCGGTGGACCACGTGAGGCCGAGGATCCCGGCCTTCGCCGCCGCGTAGTTGGGCTGGCCCGGTGCACCGAGGGCGGAGACGGAGGACATGCCGATGATCCGCCCGCCGCGCTGCTCGCGCATCGCCACCGAGGCCGCGCGCGTGCAGTTGAACATGCCGTCGAGGTGGACCGCGATCACCGCGTCCCACTCGGCCTCGGTCATGTTGAAGATCATCCGGTCGCGCAGGATGCCGGCGACGTGGACGAGGATGTCGATCCGGCCCCAGGCGCGGACCACCTGTTCGACCATCGCCGCCGCCCCGGCGAAGTCGGCGACCGAGCCGAAGTTCGGCGCCGCCGTGCCGCCGGCCTTGACGATCTCGTCCACCACCTGCGCGGCCGGGTGCTGGTCGCCCCCCTCGCCCGAGAGGCTCGCGCCGAGATCGTTGACGACGACCTTCGCCCCCGCCTTGGCCAGCGCGATCGCGATCCCACGACCGATCCCCCGCCCCGCTCCCGTCACCAGCGCCGTCTTGCCGTCGAGCATGCCCATGGTCACTCCGGAAGAGGTCGGTAATACGGGTTGCCCGCCTTGGTCCACGCGCCGAGCATCTCGCGGAACTCGGGCCCCATCGGGTCGATCCCGCGCATCGGCATCGTGCCGCGGCGGATCGTGAAGTCGTGCGGGGCCAGCTCGCCGGCCCGCTCGAAGTGGCGCGCGGCGGCCTCGGCACGCCCGCGCTCGAAGAGCCACTGACCGAGGCCGAACTCCGCCCGCGCCTGTTGGTGCGCCTCGGTGGGCAGGGCCTGGAGCTCCCGCGTCCGCCCCTCGGAGAGCGGCGCCGCCTCGCCCCTCACCCACGCCCGGAGCGCCCCGAGGTGCTTCGCGGCCTCGAGCCCCGTGATGTGCTTGAAGGTATCGGTGCCGAAGGCGACATCGTTCGGTCGGACGATCCGGCCGCGCGCGTCGATCCAGACGATCGTCGGCACGTTGACCATGTTGTAGAGGTCGGCGACGACGTGTCGCGTGTCGATCAGTGACGGGTGGGCGGGCTTGGCGGCCTCGATCCACGGGCGCGCGGCCTCCGGACTCTTGTCGAGCGCAACGGTGACGATCGTGAAGCCGAAGCCACGGAGCTCCTCGTGGGTCGCCTGCCACACGGGCAGGTCGAGACGGCACCCTCACCAGGACGCGTACGCCACCAGGAGCACCTTCTTCCCGCGGTGGTTCGAGAGCGTGTGAAGGCGTCCGTCGAGGTCGGGCAGCGTGAAGTCCGGCGCCTCGAGCGACGCGAGCGCTCGCGCGCGCACGCTCGCCGCCACGCCCAGGTACGCGGCGCGCTCGTCCAGGTCGATGGCGACGGGGCGCCCGGCTCCTTGCGCGTGCCTGGCGCGCTCGACGCCCTCGGCAGAGGCCACCTCGACCGCGCGGCCGTCGTCGATGACCGTGAATCCGACCTCGGCCATGACCTTCCCTCCCTACGGGGCGCCCGGCGGGGCGCCCGCGCGGCTCAGTACGCGGGCAGCTTCCCAGCTTTCACGCCGGTCTTCCGCACGGCGGCGACCTCCTCGGCGGCCCTGGCGGCGAGGAAGCGGCTGTCGCTGGCGAGCGTGACGAACTGGTAGCCCGCGGCGATCATCCTCAAGGCGTAGGCGGCGGTCGCGTTGTGGATTCCCGCGACCACGCCGTGCCGCTTGCAGGCCTCCGCGATCATCTGCTGCGCCTCCACGACCGGCGGGTCGGTTTGATCGAGGCGCGGCTTGCACCCGAGGGCGAGCGAGAGGTCCGCGGGGCCCACGTAGATTGCGGCGACTCCCGGCACACTGAGAATCGCGTCCAGATTCTTCAGCGCCTCCGCGGTCTCGATCATCGGCATGACGACGATGTCGTCGTCGGCGTGATCGCCGTAGTCGCTTCCGGCGTAGAGCGACGCGCGCACGGGGCCAAAGCTCCGGTAGCCGCGCGGCGGATACTTGCACGCGGCGACGAGCGCCTCGGCCTGGGCGCGCGTCGAGATCATCGGGCAGATGACGCCGTAGACGCCCGCGTCGAGGATCTTCATGAGTCGCGCCGGATCGTTCCAGGGTACCCGGGCGAGCGGGATCACCGGCGTGGTCGAGACCGCCTGGAGCATCGTGACGGCGACCTGGTAGTCGACGACACCGTGCTGCATGTCCACGGTGAGGGAGTCGAATCCCTGGTGGGCCATGACCTCGGCGGAGAATGCGCTCGGGATCGACAGCCACCCGTTCACGACCGCCTCGCCCCGCGCCCAGATCGTCCTCAGCGTGTTCTCTCTCACGTCACCCTCCTCCCGGTCAGGCGCCGAGCTCGGGGCGGCAGACCGCCCGGAAGTTGCACCAGCGACAAATCCGAAGGTCCTCGGTCTTCTCGAAGTCGGCGATGGCCGCGACGTTCGCCGCCGGATCCGCGAGATAGGCCTTCATCGACCGGATCGAGAGGCGGAGCTGCTCGCGAATCGCCTCGAGTCGCTCGTCGCTCCAGTGGATCCGCGTCACCTCGGGCTCGCGCAGGTTCGCCTCGAAGAGGTCCACGCGCGCCGGCTCGACGCCGAGGACATCGTGAGCGTAGAGCGCGTAGCAGCCGAGCTGGAAGGCCGCGCCGTTTGGGGAGGTACCGCCCGTCTTCCAGTCCACGAGCGCCAGGCGCCCCTGCCCCGTCCAGAAACCGAAGTCGGGCGCGACCCACACCGCCGTGCTCTCGAAGTCGAAGACCTTCGACCAGTGCTCGATCGACCAGTGCTCGGGCGTCGTCTTGCGGATTTCGGCGAGCAGCGGCAGGCGGAAGAAGTTCCGGAGACAGGCGGCGACGTTGCGGCTGAGCGCCTGCCACGCCTCGGGCGCCAGCTCGACCCGGTACTCGTGCTCGAAGAGCGCCGTCGATTTTGGATTTTCGCGGTAGCGACCCGCCTTGGAGGAGCGCCACTCGCCCCGCATCCGCTCGATCACGTCGGCGATGAAGGGCTCGACGGGAATGTCGCGGCCGTGGGCGAAGGCGTGGAGGGCCATCTCGATCGCATCGTGCACGGCGCGCCCGGCCCACTGCTGCCGCGACGCGAGCTGCTTCAGGATGTAGAGGCGACGCACCTCCTGGGGCGCCGCGGCGTCCCAGCCTCCCCAGGCCCCATAATAATGGTAGAAGTATTTGCGCTTGCACTCCTGGAAGGCGTTGTCGCGGCTCCGCGACCAGGAGAACTCGTTGGTGAGCTCCGCCATTTCGCCGGCATTGTCGCACGACCTGGGGCGCCGCGCCGCGCTTGACGCTCCTCGCGCCCGCTGCTACGTTGGGCTCGTGGCGAAAAAGTCCTTCACGGTCGAGTGCCCCGCGTGCCGGGCCAAGCTCACGCTGGACCCCGAGCTCCGGGCCGTGATCGCGCACGAGCCGCCGCCTCCGACACGGACGGTCGAAGATCTCGGGGCGGCGCTCGACAAGCTGCGCTCGCGCTCCGCTCAGATCGAGGAGCGCTTCCGCCAGGGCGTCGAGGCGGAAGGGAAGAAGGGCAAGCTCCTCGACCGCAAGTTCCAGGAGGGCCTGAAGAAGGCGAAGGACTCGCCCGACCCGCCGAAGCGTCCGTTCGACTACGAGTAGATGGCCGACGACCTGCTGGGCGACCTCCTGCGGCAGGTCAGCCGGAGCTTCTATCTCTCGCTCGCGATCCTCCCCCGCCCGCTTCGCGAGCCGATCGGCCTCGCGTACCTGCTCGCGCGCGCGGCCGACACCGTCGCCGACACGCGCCTGATCGTGCGGGAGGAGCGCGTGCGGCATGTCGAGACGCTCCGGCGCGCGTCTGGCGGCGCCGCCGCCGACGTCGCCGCAGTGGCGCGCGCGTGCGCGCCGCGCCAGGCCCACGCCGCCGAACGGCGGCTCCTCGAGCACGTCGACGAGGCGCTCGCGCGCCTCGAAGCGCTCCCGGCCGCGGATCGCGCAGAAGTTCGGGCCGTCGTCGCCACGCTCACGACTGGCATGGTCTTCGATCTCACGCGCTTCCCCGGCGAGGACGCCGCGAGCCTGACCGCGCTCGACACGCTCGACGAGCTCGACCGTTACACGTATCTCGTCGCCGGCTGTGTCGGCCCCTTCTGGACGGCGCTGCACATCGCCCACCGCCCACGGCTCCGGCACTGGGACCTCCGCGACATGAGCGAGAAGGGCGTGAGCTTCGGCAAGGCGCTCCAGATGACCAACGTGCTCCGCGACGTCCCGAGCGATCTCCGAAACGGCCGCTGCTACCTGCCCGCGGCCGAGCTGGCGACGCTGGGCCTCGTCCCGAAGGACCTCCTCGAGCCCGGGGCCGCCGCGCGCGTGCGCCCACTCTACCGGCGCCTCCTCGCGACCACGCTCGACCACTATGATGTCGCGTGGCGCTACACGCTGGCGATCCCGCGTCTCGAGTGGCGGATGCGGCTCGCGTGCGCGTGGCCCCTCTTGATCGGCCTCGCGACGCTCGTCGCGCTCGCCGCGAGACCCGATCCCCTGGCGGCCACGATCCCGATCAAGATTCCTCGGCGTGCCGTGCGCGCGCTCCTCGCCCGCTCGGTGCTCACCGTCTGGTCCGACGCCGCGCTCGCCGCCGACGCCGCACGCCTCAGGGGGCGCATCGCCCTCTAACTTCTCTCTTGCGCAGGCAGGGGTACGGGCGGCAGGGTAGGGCAGGCGATCCAACCTTGCCCCACATGGAGGAGACGATGGAACGCACGTACGGTGAGCCCCAGCCCTGGATGCCCACGTCCGCTCCCCCCCCGTCCCCGATGCCGCCGATGGCGCCGTCCGGGCCCAGGATGCCCGCGGCCCCGAGGCCAGCCGGGGAGGTAGCCAAGCCCAAGGCGAAGGCGGAGCCCAAACGCAAGGCGAAGAAGAGGGCGCCCGCGCGGCCGAAGGCCAAGGGCAAGGCGAAGGCGAGGAGCGCGAAGGCGCGGCGGCGTCGCTAGTCGCCGAGGGTCAGACCCAGGAGGGCTGTCGGATCCACCCGCGCGGCGCCGACCTGGGCCCCGAAGTGCAGGTGGGGCCCGGTCGCCCGACCGCTGGCCCCCACGCCCCCGATCGTCTGGCCGCGCTCGACGCGCTCGCCCTCGCTGACCGCCACCGAGTCGAGGTGGAAGTAGAGGGTGTATAGGCCGAGGCCGTGGTCGAGTACGACCAGGCGGCCGGGGAAGAAGAACTCGCCGACGAGGGCCGCGCGGCCCGTGTTGGCCGCGACGACCGGGGTGCCGAGAGGCGCAGAGTAGTCGATGCCCCCGTGCGGCGAGCGCGGGCTGCCGTTGATGATCCGGCGGGCGCCGAAGCCTGTGCCGGGCTCCGTTCCCGCGACGGGGCGCGTGAACCGGCCGCGCCAGAGGCGTTCGGCGGTGATGGCTTTGAACAACGTCGTGAGCCGCTGCGCCTCGGCCAGCGCGCGCCGTTCAGCCTCGGGGTCGAGGTCCACCACCGCGCGTGGGAGCGTGAGGTGCTCGACGGGGAACCGGCGCGGCTCGAACCTGACCGCGCCCCGCGCCGTCCGCGGCTCCCGGCCGCGCTCGACGACGGCGATCCTCCACGGACGAACGCCGGGTTTGGCCTCGAGGTCGATCCCCACGAGCGCGGCCTGACCGCCGGCATAGGGGAAGAAGGTCAGCGAGCGCCCATCGACGGAACCCTCGACCGTCGCGGCCTCGGGCACGTTCCTGACGTGGAGCCAGGCGACGTCGCCGACGCGCGGACGCGCCGGGTGCCAGGCGACGTCGGCCGTCTCCGCCGCGCGCGCAGTGCCTCCAACCAGCGTGATAACGAGAGTCCAGCCAGCGAGGATACCTGCGCGGGCGACCCGGCTCACTCCGGCCGTTGCTGCCGCAGGAACTGCTCGATCTCGGCGACGAGCTCGGCGGCGGGCGGCAGGTCGCTCCCCTGGCGCGGCTCCGCGGCCGGCTCTTCCGCGTCGCTCGACTCGAGCTTCTTGATGTAGCTCGCAATCTTGGCGTTCTGCCGGACGATCTCGGTCAGATTCCGGTCGAACTGCTTCACCGCGTCTTCGAGGTCGGTGAGGTCGAGCGTGGCGCCGAGCAGCGGGAGCACGCGCCGCACGAGCGCGAGCGTCGCCTTGGGATTCTCGATCCCCGAGATGTAGTGGGGCACGTTCGCCCAGAGACTCGCCGTCGTGAACCCCTGCTCGCGGCAGATCGTGTTCAGCACACCGACGATGCCAGTGGGTCCCTCGTACTTGGTCGGCCGGACACCGAGCCGAGCGGCCAACTCGGCATCGGTGGCGCCGCCGACCAGGCGGACCGGGCGCGTGTGGGGCACCTCGGCGAGGAGCGCGCCGAGCGTCAGCACCAGCGTCACCTCGCACCGGCGCGCGAGATCGAGCGCGTTCGCGCAGTAGGTTTTCCACTTGAGGTGCGGCTCGGCTGCGACGCCGACGACGAGGTCGCGCGCGAGCTCAGGCGACTGGGTGATCGAGAACTCGGTCGAGGGCCAGATGATCTCCCGCTCCGTCTCGGAACCCGCCTTGAAGCGGACGTACGGACGGGAGAGGCCGAAGTGATAGAACTCCTCGGGATCGATCTCGGCGAACTTCGTGGCGCGGAAGGCGGTGGCCAGGTAGCGCGCGGCGGTCGTCGCGGCCTCGGCCGCGTCGTTCCAGCCGCTGAACGCCATGACGAGGATGGGCCGCCGCAGGCCGGCGGGCAACGCGTGGATCGTGAGCATGGCGAATCTCCTCGACGAACTCACCGGTGAGTCTAGCACGAACCCAGAATTGACCAGGCGCCGCGACGCCAGTAGCATAGCGGTATCTGGACGCTGAGGAGGCTGACACATGCGAGGCACGGGTGGGCGTCTGCCCCTGGCCGGGGCGGCGCTCCTGCTGATGGCTGGCTGCGCGACGAGTGAGGAGTGGACGACCTGGAAGCAGAACCCCGCCCACTTCGCGTCCGGCGACCACCTCAAGTTCTCGATGAAGAACGCCCCGGGCTCAAGCCCGCGGGTGTCGCGGGAAGACCTGGAGGCGGCGCGTGCGCAGAACTGGTGGGGTCGGCCCATCACGGTGAGGCAGGAAGAGCTTCTTGAGCGCTAGGCTGCTCACCGCAGCCCTGGCGCTCAGTCTCATGATCGTGGGGGGTGCTCTCGCAGCGCCCTCCGAGGACCGGATCCTGCCGGTCGACCAGTACACGTCGCAGAAGGCACGCACGCTCGCGCAGAAGTACGCGCCCGCGCTCCGCGCCCTCAACGCGGGGATCTATCACTGCCTACCCTGGCTGGACGTCCCCAAGCAGTCGATCGGCTTCTTCCGGCCAAAGCACCTCGCCCAGCCGCAGGACTACCGCTACCTCTCGCTCCGGATCTACATAGAGCAGGAAACGTCGCCGCAGTTCGCCGCTCTCGGCCTCAAGGAGCGCGCCTCAGCGATGTTCTCGCGCTACGTCGGGGCCATGCTGCGGCGCATGACGGAGCGGGCGGAGCTGGTCACCGAGCCGCTCCTCGACGGCTTCTCCGTGATCCTCGGCTGGGTCAAGCCCACGAGCCAGCCCGGGGAGCGGCCGGTGCACGAGACGATCGCGGTCTTCGCGGACCGGCCGACCATCGCCGACTACGTCGCGGGACGCGCGAGCATCCGCGACCTCGCGGGGCGCGCGGTGGTGCTCGGCTACGACGGCGAGACGCCGCTCGGGCGGCTCAAGATCCAGGCGTGGGAGGACAACTTCCTCAAGACCTTCCAGATCGCCAACTACAAACCCGAGCCGGGCGTTACCTGCCGCTGACCCAGCGCCGCAGGAGCCGCCGCAGCCCGGGAAACGCGATCTCACGATACGGTATCGCCCGCCGTCGGAACCAACGCGCTTCGCTCACGTCGTCCCCCGGCCTGAGGCGACCGGGCCCCGGCATCACCCGGTACACGAGCGTGAGCAGCGGGAACCCTTTCGGCCCGTAGCGGTCGAGGGCGAAATCGACGAACCGGGCCTGCCGCGCCCTCATCCCCAGCTCCTCCCGCAGCTCTCGACGTAAGCACGCCTCGGGGTGCTCCCCCGCCTCGAGGAATCCGCCGGGCAGGTCCCAGGTCGCCGCGTAGGGCGGCCGCGCTCGGCGCGTCAAGAGGAGGCGCCCGCCCCGCGTGACGAGCGCCACGGCCGCCGGCACTGGGTTGCCGTAGAAGGTCCAGCCACACCGTGGGCAGCGCCGCCGCGTGCGGCCCTCCTCGCGCACGGCCACGAGCCGGCTCCCGCACTGGATGCAGAACTTCGGGGCCGAGGTCACCGCCGTCGGCTTGAGGGTTCGGCCACGGCCATCACGACGCGGGCGCCGCGATGGCCGCCCGGATCTTCTCGGCAACGGCGGTGAGCGCGCGGGCGGCGGCGCTCTCCGGTGCCCGCGCCACGAAGGGCTCGCCGCGATCCGCCGCGGCGGCGAGCGCGGGGTCGAAGGGCACGCGGCCGAGGAACGGGATGCCGGCGTCGCGGGCGAGAAGGGCGGCGTCGGGGCCGGGAAAGAGCCCGGTCATGTTCTCGACGAGGCCGAGGACGGGGGCCTTGACCTGGCTCGCCACCGTGATGGACTTCCTCACGACGAGGTGCGAGACGTCCGACGGGATCGTGACGACGACAGTCCCCGTCAGCCGCTCCACCAGCGACGCGATGGTGACGAGCCGGTCGGTGCCCGGCGGCAGGTCGAGCAGCAGCGCGTCGAGCTCGCCCCAGTTCGTGTCCGCGAGGAACTCGCGGAGCGCGCTCGCCTCCATCGAGCCGCGCCAGGTATGAGCCTCGGCCTGGGTCTCCGCGTCCCACGTGAGCGGCGCCGAGTCCGACGGCAGCAGCAGGTCCATCGACATCACCTTGACGCCGAGCGACGTCCGGGGCGGCTCGACGCCGCCCGATGCGAAGACGAGGCGCTGGCCGCGCACGCCGAGCATCTTCGCCATCGTGGGCCCGTTGAGATCCGCGTCGAGGACGCCGACCCGGAAGCCACCGAGCGCCAGGCAGCAAGCCAGGTTCGCGGTCAGCGACGACTTGCCGACTCCGCCCTTGCCCGAGACGATCGCGACGACGGCGTGGACGGCGGCCAGGCGCTCGCTGAGCCTGGCCTGCTGAGCCTCGACCTGGCCGACGATGTTCGAGCCGCCGTCGCCCGCGATGTCCTTGTACTTTTTCATGCGGCGCCTTCGGCGGCGTTGGTCACCGCTCGCCTCGCGCCGCGGCGGCGATTGGGCTCGCCCGACTCACCTATCATCGCTCGCCTCGCGCCGCTACGTCGACTCGGCTCGCACGACTCACCTATCATCGCTCGCCTCGCGCCGCGGCGGCGCTCGGCTCGCACATCCACGCGGCGCGCGCCAGCATGGCGGCGGTCACCGCGGCGACGAGCGCCATCGGCCAGGCGCCGGCCGGGCTCGGTGGCACCCCGCCGCCGAAGCCCGGCATGCGCATCGACTCGGCGCCCACGAGCGCCAGGCGCGCGACGTACACGGCCCGGACCGCGACGAGCACCGCGAGGATCCGCGTGAGGTCGCGCCGGGAGAGCACCCAGCGCTCGAACCACCGGCGCGGGCGGTAGAGGAGCCACGGGACGCCCACGGCGATCAGCGCGCCCGCGCCGAACCAGAACAGCGGCGCGCCACGCACCGGGAAGACCGCGAGTTGGAGATAGAGGGCGGTGAACCAGTACACGATGCCGTACCCGAGGTACGTCCACGCGGCCTGCCGGAATCGCGACTCGCCCGCGGTCACGGACCCGACGGCCGGAAGCGACCGCCCCACGTCCTTCTGACCTCGGCCAGCAGCTCCCGGGTCACGACAGTGTCGCCGCGTCCCCGCGCGTACGCCTCGACCGCCTTGACCACCATCCCGCGGGCGAAGGACGGGATCGCCCGGAGCCGCTCGCGCGCGGCCTCGTCCCACACGAGCTCGCAGGCCACCGGCAATCCGAACGTCAGCGTCGCCGGCAGCTCGACGACCGCGCCGCCGTGGGCGCCAGGCTGGTAACCGCACGCGGGATCCTCGGCGAGGTAGTCGCCGTATGTCGCGTAGGCGCGGCATCGGCAGCCGCCGCAGATTTTCGAGAACTCGCACGCCCCGCAACGCCCGCCGAGCTTCGGGTCGCGCAGGGCGTCGAAGACCCGTGCCCCGCGCCAGAGCTCGGCGAAGCTCGCAGCCCTGAGGTTCCCCGCCGACACCGGCATGTAGGGGCACGGCGTCACGTCGCCCTCGGGCGTGATGCGACAGTAGTGCTTGCCCGCGGGACACGAGCCGTGGGCGTAGTTCTGGAGCAGCGGCGACGACGGGTCCAGCTCCCACAGGATCCGTCGGAAGTGCGGGGCGCACTTGGCGCGGATGAGGAGCCCGTCCGCGCGACCCACCGGCGTCGACCACGGATCTTCGAACTTTTCAGTCGCCGCGTGACCAACCGCCTGAACCCTCGCCAGGTACGTCAGGATCTCCTCGTAGGCGGCGGCGTCGATGTCGGTGAGGTCCTTCCCCCGCCCCGTCCGGACGAGGAAGAAGAAGTTCAAGACCTTCGCCCCGAGCGCCTTCGCGAGGTCGATCATCGCGGGAACCTCGCCGACGTTCCAGTCGGTCACCGACATGTGCAGGGAGAAGTCGAGGGCCGCGTCGCTCAGCACCCGCGCGGCGCGCACGGCGCCGTCCCAGGCGCCCGGGAGGTGGCGGAACGTGTCGTGCTTGACGCGGTCGGTGGAGTCGAGGCTGATCGACGCGCCGAGGACGCCGTGCGCGCGCATGAGCTTCGCCTCGCGCTCGCGCAGCAGCACGCCGTTGGTGCCGAGCACCGTGGTGAAGCGCCGCTCGGCGGCGTAGGCGGCGAGGTCCCAGATGTCGCGCCGCAGGAGGGGCTCACCGCCGGTGAGGATCAGGAACACGTTCGGGTTGATCTGGGCGATCTCGTCCATCACGCGCCGGCACTCGGCGGTGGTGAGCTCGCCCCGCGTGTCGGCGCCCCCGAACGCCGACATGTAGCAGTGCGCGCACTCGAGGTTGCACCGCTGCGTCACGTTCCACGACACGCTGTACGCCGTGTACGGCGTGCGGCTGGGGGTGTGGGGGGCCCCGCCAGAATGATCGCGGGGCGCGGGGGCGGGGGGGAAGGCTCCGAAATCCGTTGTAGTCAGGGTTGACCTCACACAGCGTCGCTGACGGGTCGTAACGCGCCTTGCCGCAGTCGGATTTCGGAGCCTCCCCTCACGCCCCCGCGCTTACCGCGGCTTCTTGTTCGAGACGTATCCCGCGATCACCTCGTTCATGGTCTCGCGCGCATGGCCAATGCCTTCTTCGCAGACCGCGACGTCGATCGCGGTCACGCCCTTGTCGGTCGCGACGCGCTCGACCTCCTCGCGCGTCATGTCGCGCATGAACCCGGCGGGCACGCGGTTGAGCCGCGCGGTCGCCTCCTCGGTCCAGACGAAGCCGTTGCCGCTCCCCCCCGTCGCGGGCGCCTGGGCGGGCTCGAACCTGGTCCTGGCGAGGAGCGTGTCCCAGCCGGCCCCGAGCTTCTCGCGGCCCACGGTCTCCTCGATCATCGGGAGTGCCCACTGGCAGGTGATGACGGGGATCTTCCGCGAGCGCGCGTACTTCTCGATCCGCGCCTTGGCGCGCCGGCGCAGATAGGCGTCCGTCACCTCGCGGAGCGCGTCGCGCGCGTCGGCGGACCACTTCACCCGCACGCCCGGCATCGGCTCCTCCTCCGCGATGCCGCCCTCCTGGGTGGCGATCGCCTCGACCACCTCCCGGGAGATCACCTGGAACTTGTCGGCGGACGCACGGCACACGGGGCACGTGACGACGGGGTGCGGGCCCCTGACCGTGTAGCCGCACACCGAGCAGATCGCCGTCGCGGCCTGCCGCTCGGCGCGGAGCTTCGCGACGGCGAGGTCCTCCGCCAGGATCTGCATCTTCTCGGCCATCCGTGTCGGCATGAAGATCGCCATCGCCTCGTCGATGACCTTGTTGGTGATGACCGTGTGGCCCTGCTCGATCGCGTACCGGAGCAGCGCCGTGCGGGCCACGCCCTTCACCTGAGGCGGCACGCGCTCCATCCGCGCCTCCGCCTCCTCGGTCCAGGCAATGATCTCCTCCGCCTTGACGTCGAGCGGCGGATAGAACTTGCCGCCCGTCAGGAGGACGTTGCAGGGCGCCAGCCGCAGGAGGTTCTCGGTGTTGGAACCGAGGTCCACCTCGGTCTCGTCCGAGTGGACGCCGATGCGCCCCAGCACCAGGAGCCAGGGCGCCTCCTTACGGGCGAACGTGAGCATTTGCTCGAAGCACTTCCCATCGAGAAGGGTGAGCGCGAGATCGACGCCATCTTCGGCGGCGAGCTTCCGGCCAATCTCCAGATGCGACTGATAGATCTTGGCCAACCCGGTATCGATGATCTCCTCGTGCAGTTGCTCCTGCTCTTTGAAGCGAAAGATTTTCGAGGCTTTCTCATTCAGCACGCCGACGATCCCGTTGAACATGGCGTAGTGGAGGTACGGGTCGTAGACCGCGACCGCCCGGAGCGGGCGGCCGAGCGCCTTGGCGAGGAAGATGCCCAGCTTCAATCCGTGGAAGGACTGGGGAGAGCCGTCGAGGCCCACGACGATCGCGCCCTGCGAACCCGAGAGTCGGTCGGCGTTGCGGACGACCAGCGTGTCCTTCGGAACCCTGCGGACGAAGCGCTCGGTGACGGAGCCGAGCTGGCTGTCCTTCACGGCGCCCATGCCGAGGGCGCCCATGACGACCAGGTCATAGTCGGAGGCGAGGCAGTCCTCGACGAGCACCTTGTAGTGCTTGCCGTCGACCATCTTGCGCTCGAAGGCGAGCCCCGCGGCCTCGGCGCGCCGGGCGATCACGTCGAGGTAGGAATCGGAGATGAGCTGCAGGCCCATGGCGATCAGCGAGTCGTGGATCTTCCGCTGGCGCTCGAGCTCGTGCTCGTCCTTGTACTCATCCGGCAGCGTGTACTCCATCTGCTTGAACCGGTAGTCGTG
The DNA here is from genome assembly GCA_003220675.1 of Candidatus Rokuibacteriota bacterium. GTDB lineage: Bacteria > Methylomirabilota > Methylomirabilia > Rokubacteriales > CSP1-6 > 20CM-2-70-11. Next base: position 25,563 of record QHTD01000066.1, read on the forward strand.
GAGCCCCGCCGCGTACACGTGGATGCCGGTCAGCCTGGCGCCGCACGCCCGACCCAACTCGACGGCCAGGTCGATCGCCCGGTTCGAATAGTCGGAGTTGTCCACCGGAACGCAGATGTGCTTGAACATGGGCCCTCCCTATCTCAACTCGAACTCGACCGTCGCCACCGCCCGGGGCGCGATCGTCACCTCTTTCGTGATCGTCCGCGGCTCGTCGTACACCGGCCGGCCATCCTTGTCGGCGCCCTTGGGCCGGAAGCCCGCGTGCCACATCGTGACCTTGTAGGTCCCCGGTGGGACGTCCGTGATCCGAAAGGCCCCGCGCTCGTCCGTGACCGCGACGTAGGGGCTGTCGTGGACCAGGATCCAGGCGGACATGTGCGTGTGGGCGTCGCACAGGACGTGCACGACCCCGGGCTTCGAGAGCCGCCTGGTGATGTCGATCACCTGGCCCTTGTTGGGCAGGGCCAGGTTGAAGACCGTCGTGCGGCCGAGGAATCCGTGAGTGTTGTGGAGGACCGTGTCGGAGTTCTTCACGTGGGCACGGTCGCCTCGGCTCAGCGCGGTGACGTGGGCGATGAAGAGGCACTTGCGGTTGTCGAGGATCACGTCGCCGCCGCCCGCTTTGCCCCGCGTGACGCCCTCGATCAGCACGACGCCACCCTTCACGCCGTGGTCGGGGCCGAGCACGAGCGCCTCGGACGGGTGCGTCTCGCCGCAGACGTCCCGGTTCTTGTTGACCGGGATCGGGTCGAGCTTCGGCGGCGTGCCGACGAACTTCAGGGTCCCGGCCACGGCGCCGCCGTCCACCACGGTCACGACCTCGTACGCCGCGCCGGGGCCCGGCGCGGTGAGCGCGAGCACCGCGAGGAGGACGAGCGCTAGGGTTCGGGGTTGACTGCGTACTCGAGCGCCAGCCAGAAGCTCCGGCTGTACCGGAAGAACCAGATCGGAAACACCACGACCACCGGGAGCCACAGGGCGAGCTGCGCCGCGGTCGAGAGCTCCGTGAACGCCCAGAGCAGGAAGTAGCCGCCGATCACGATGACCGTCGTCACCGCGTAGTTGACGTAGATCGCGCCGACGAAGTAGCCCTGGGCTCGCTCGAAGGTGAGACCGCAGGCCGAGCAGGCGGGCGCCATCCGGAAGGGCCCTCGGAACAGCGGGCTCCGGCCGCAGCGGGGACACACGAGGCGCGCCGCCCGCCCGAAGGCACGCCGCGCGCGGACGACTCGACGCTCGGGCGCCATGGACCACCCGGGAATTCCTCGCCTGCGCCACTCAGTGCTTCGGGGGCGCGCTCACGGCGGCCTTCACGCCCACCGTGCGCTTCGCGACGGCGAGGCCGTCCGGGAGGAGCAGGAACACGAGGAGCGTCGCGATCATGAGCGGCGTGATCGCGACCAGGCCCAGCGTGCGCGTCTCGAAACGGAGGTGCATGAAGTACATCGCGACGAGCACCGCCTTGCCGAGCGCGAGCGAGCACAGGAGGACGACGATCGTCACCTTCGGCAACGGCGCGTAGATCACCGCGATCTCGACCACGGTGAGGATCGCGAGGTACCAGAAGATCGCCATGTAGTTGGGGTGCTTGTGCTCTGCGGCCGCCATCGCCTCGGCCCCCCTCAGATGAGATACATGAAGGTGAACACCATGATCCAGACGAGGTCGACGAAGTGCCAGTAGAGCCCGGTGATCTCGACCGCGTTGTAACTCGCCTGGGGCTCGCGGCGGTTCGTGACGTACCGGATGATCGACAGGAGGTAGATCACGCCCCCGGTGACGTGCAGCCCGTGGAATCCTGTGACGAGGAAGAAGGACGTGCCGAAGAGCGAGGCGCCCCACGGATTGCCGTTGATGTGGAGCCCCTCGTGGATCAGCTTCGACCACTCGTAGGCCTGGAGGCTCACGAAGATCGCGCCGCCGAGCGCCGTGAGGAAGAGAAAGATCCGACACTTCGTCCGGTCGCCCTTCCCCAGCCACTCGAGCGCCTTGACCATTGTGACGCTCGAGCAGATCAGGAGGAAGGTCATCGCGGCGGTCAGGTTGATCCCGAGGACGTCGTATGGGCTCGGCCAGTCGGCGCTCGTGACCCGCATCCCGCCGTAGGACGCGAGCAGGACGCCGAAGCCGACGGCGTCGCCCGCCAGGAAAATCCACATGCCGAGCTTGCCCCAGCTCTCGGGTGTGAGCGGGGACTCGGCCGGCTCGACGGCCGAGTGAACGGAGGCTGACGGGCTCATATCGTCTCCTTGATCGTTTCAGGGGCGTCGCCCGCGGCGTCGCGCGCGACGAGGCGGGTCACGAACGCGCGCGGGTCGAATCGGGCACTCCGCGCGAGCACGATCACGATGGCGGCGCCGACCATGAACGGCGCCAGGATGAGGCTCAGATACGGCCAGTTGAACGACCGGTCGCCGAAGGCGGACGCGACACACCACGTGCACGCTGCCGCGGGCCGGGGTACCACGAGCGCCAGCAGCGTGGCGGCCGACGCCCGGGCGAGCACGCGCGCCAGGCTCCCCGCCCGGCTCATAGCAGGTAGACCGCGACGTAGAGAATCGGCCACAGCCCGACCACGAAATGCCAGAACATCGCGCACGCCTGCACCGGCGCCGTCCGGCCGTGCCGGAAACGGCCCCGGGCGGCGAGCACGAGCGTCACCGAGAGCCAGACGAGGGCGCCGAAGACGTGCAGGGCATGAGCCCCGATCAGCGTGTAGAACGTGGCACCGTACGCGCCGGCCGAGACCGTCAGCCCGTAGCCGATCAGGCGCGCCCACTCATAGCCCTGGACCAGGAGGAAGAGCGCGCCGAGGCCAGCCGTGAGGACGAGCCGCTTCACCAGGACGACCTCTTCGCCGCGCGCGAGCGCCCGGAGGGCGCACACCATCGTGACGCTCGAGGCGAGCAGCACGAGCGTGTTGACGCCGGTGACGCCCACGGGGAGCCGCGGCTGGAACGGCGGCGGCCAGAGCGGCTGGCCGAGCCGAAGCACGAACAGCCCAGAGATGAGCGCGGCGAAGAACATGGACTCGCCGCCGATCAGGAAGAGGACGGCGAGCCTCAGGTTGTCGAGCGCCGGACGCCCCGGCGAGGGCTCGCGCTCCGGACCGTCGCCGCCGCCCGTGGGCGGGGGTGGTGGCAGCACGGGCCCGTTCGGCCGGTGCGTGACCGGACCGCGCTTGGGCGGCGACTCGAGCAGGCCCGACGTCACCAGCGGACCCCTACGAGGAACGAGGCGACCACGAGGGCTCCGATGATCGCGAGCAGGACCCACAGCGTCTGGCGGTTCTTCACGTCGGCTGTCATACCTTGTCGAACGCCAGGAGGGCCAGGAGGGCCGGCAGATAGAGGAGTGACGCGAACAGCACGCGGCGCGCCGCGACCGTCGAAGGTACCAGCGCCTGCCGGGCGCCCAGCGCGACGAACGCCGCGCCCAGGAGGAACGCGCCGACGAAGTAGACCGGACCCGCGATGCCGATCAGCGTCGGCAGGAGGCTCACCACGAGGAGCGCAAGGCACCCCGTCACGATCTGCCGCTCGGTGCTGCTCCCGTCGGCGTCTACGACCGGCAGCAGGCGGACACCGGCGCGGGCGTAGTCGTCGCGGTACAGCCGGGCGATCGCGAGCGTGTGCGGGAGTTGCCAGAGGAAGAGGATCCCGAAGAGGACCCACGCGCCGACGCCGAAGCCCTCGCGGGCCGCCACCCAGCCGGTCACGGGCGGGAGCGCCCCGGGCACGGCGCCGACAAGCGTGCAGAGCGGCGTCCTGCGCTTGAGCGGCGTGTACGCGAACAGGTAAAGGGCGGCTGTCGCGAGAGTGATTGCGAGCGCGAGCTCGCCGACAAAGGCGCCGGTGTAGACGAGGCCCAGGGCCGTGAGCGTGCTCCCGAACAGGAGCGCCTCGAGGGGCGCCAACCGCCCGTCGGGCAGGGGTCGCGCGCGCGTGCGCTCCATGCGCGCGTCCACGTCACGCTCCCAATACTGGTTCAGCGCGAGGGCTCCGCCCGCGGCCAGGAGCGTGCCGACCAGGACGTGCAGCAGGCGCGCGTAGTCGGGCGCACCCGTGAGCCCGGCGTAATAGCCCACGGCCGTCGTGACGAGGATCATGAGGACGACCCGCGGCTTCGCGAGGGCGAGCAGGTCGGCGAGGACGCGGCGGCGATCACGTGCGATCGCGGTGCCGATGACCGACGTCGCGGGAGCCGCGAGATCGCCGTGGACGG
>QHTD01000132.1 GCA_003220675.1 Candidatus Rokuibacteriota bacterium
AGGGACAAGAGCCCGAGGCCGAGGAGGAACCGGTCTATAAAGGCGGCCCCAAGGGCCGCGTTGGCCACGGCCTCCCAACGGATGACCGCGTAGAGCGCCACCGCCAGCAGGACTCCCGACATCATCGCAGAGAGCGGCGCCGGCGCTTCCGCGTGGGCATCGGGCAACCACGTGTGCATCGGTGCCAGCCCCGCCTTGGTCCCGTAACCGACCAGGACGAAGACGAACGCCAGCCGCATCACCTCTGGGTCCAGCAAGGGCGCCGCCGCCACGAGCACCGGCCAGTTGAGGGCTTCGTCCTGCCGGCCGACGATCGTGACGAAGTCCACGTAGGCGAGGACGGTCCCGGCGAAGGCCAGGGCGATGCCCACCGAGCTCAGCAGGATGTACTTCCAGGACGCTTCCACCGAGGCCTTGCTCAGGTGGAGCGGGATCAGCACGGCCGACGTAATCGTGGTCGCCTCGATGGCGATCCACATGAAGCCCACGTTGTTCGTGCTGACCGCAAACAGCATGGTGAAGGTAAACAGGTTCACGAAGATCCGGAAGCGCCGGATCTCGGCGGCGTCATAGTCCTCTTCGCCGCCGAGTCCGGGACCGAGCCAGGCCGCCAGGGCGCCGACCACGCTCACGCCGAACGCCAGCAGCGCGGACAGCGCGTCCACGCGAAGAAGCTCGCCTGGGCCCGATGTCACCACGCGCCCGACCAGCACCTCTCTCCAGAGGGCGAGGGCACTACCCACGGAGACAAGGGCCAGAATCGCATTCGCCCAGCCGACAACCCGCCGGTAGGGACGGACAAGAGCCGCGAGCGCGGCGCTCACCATCGGCGGGGTCAGGAGCAGGAGCAAGGTCGCCACGATGCGCCCTTCAGTGCCGGAGCCGACTGAGCTGCCCGATGTCCATCGTCTGGAACGTTTCCTGGATGCGATAGACGAAGACCTGCATCACGAGGAACCCCAGCAGCGCATCCAGGAACACCCCAAGCTCGACAATGAGGGGGATCCCGTAGGTACCGAGGATGGCCAGCAGGGCGATACCGTTCTCTAGCATGAGGAAGCCCACGATCTGGGTGAGCGCTTTCTTGCGCGTCACGATGACGAAGAGGCTCACCAGGATGAGTCCCATCGCCAGGGGTATGCTGGCCCGCGTCGGCAACTGGCTCGTGGCCACGAGAGGCCGCATGACCGCGTAGCCGAAGAGCACCAGCAGCCCGGCCATGAGGAGCGAGGTCGCCGTGTTTACGTAGGGGTCCAGCTCGCGCTCGGTCCCAAAGCGCCGCCCCATCCGGCGCAGGAGCGCCGGGATCACCGCGCCTTTGAGAACCAGCAGGAAGGCGGCCACCCAGTAGAGTTCGGGCTCGTTGCCGAAATACCCTGTCGCCCCCGCCACGCCGGCCAGCGCGATCGATTGGCCCGTGAAGGCGTTGATGTAGGCCGGCACACGACGACGCCAGAGCAGGATGAGACCGAAGATCAGCACGAGACTGGAGCCGAGCATGGCGAGCTGGGAGAAGGTCGCGTCCACGGCCCCCTACCGCAGCAAGAAGGATGAGGTCACGGCGAGCAGAGCGAGCACGAAGGAGGCGCTCAGCAGTTCGGGCACGCGGAAGAGTCGGAGCTTGGCCACCCGAGTCTCGAGGACGGCCACGGCGACCGCCAGCACCCCCAGCTTCAGCGCGAGCGCGCCAGCTGCCGTCGCCACCGCTCCGGGCGTCAGCGCCGTCGCCAATCCCCAGGGTACGAAGAGATTGCCGAGGAGGACGAAGAACACCAGCAGTTTGAGGGCAGACGCCCATTCGATGAGGGCGAGGTAGCGGCCCGAGTACTCGAGGATCATGGCCTCGTGGATCATGGTCAGCTCGAGATGGGTGGCGGGGTTGTCGACCGGCAGACGGCCGGTCTCGGCCAGCATCACGATGAAGAGCGCCGCGAACGCCAGGAGGTGCCCGGGGCTCACCGCGGACAGCGGATCGGCCATGGTGCGGGCGGCGATCTCGCCCAGGTTGGTAGAGCCGGCGCCGCGCGCGAGCGCAAAGATCGCCAGCGCGAGCGTGGGCTCGGCGAGCGCGGCTACCGTGACCTCGCGGCTCGCCCCCATCCCGCCGAATGCCGAGCCGGGATCGAGGCCAGCCAGCGCCAGGAAGAACGTGCCGAGCAGCAGGAGGTACACGACCACAAGGAGGTCGCCGATACGGTCGACGGGCAACGGCGCCGCAAGCACCGGAACGAGGACGGCGACCATCAGCGTGCTGGCGAACACGACAAACGGGGCAAGATGGAAGAGCCACGACGCGTTGCGGGATACCACGATCTCCTTCTGGAAGAGCTTGCGCAGCTCCCGGTACGGCTGCCACGCGGGAGCGCCACGCCGGTTCTGCAGTCGGGCCTTCAGCCAGCGAATCAGCCCGACCACGCCCGGCGCCAGAAAAAGCGCGAGGAGTCCCTGGGCCGCCGCCATCACGAAGGCTGCCGTCATCGAGACCACCTCGCGACGACCAGCAACGCCAGGAGCGCGATCGTCATGTACGCCAGATAGAGGTGGAGCGACCCCGCCTGAACCTGGCGCACCCGGACTGCCGCACCGCGCAGGGCGGAGAGCAACGGCGTGTAGAGGAGGCGTTCGAACCAGGGCTCCACCTCGCTGCGGTACGCGATGGACCGCACGAAGTACTTCGACTTCGGATGGAAGTCGATCGACAGATCCTCCGTTGGGCGGTACAGCTCGGCGAAGACCCGTCGCAGCGGCTCCGCGAAGGCGGTCGCCGTGTACTCCATACGCGGCGTCTGCCCGACGCGGCCACAGCCCCAGGTGTCACCGATGCGCAGGCGACGGTCGGCGACTCCGCGGAGCACGACGGCTGTGAGAGTCCCCAGGAGGAGCACGCCAACGCCAACCAGGAGCGGCGACATCTCCCCGGTCACCCCGGACACCGAAAACGGCAGGCGCAGGCTGAAGCCGATCGGCGTCAGCGGGAGGCCGCCGAGCCCGGCCAGGGCCCGGCTCAGGACGGGGACGACCAGGAACGGAGTCAATCCGAGGGCGACACACATCCCCACGAGCACGAGCATGCCCACCTGCATCGAGGCCGGAACCTCCCGGGCACGCTCCGCCTCAGCCGAACGCGGCAGCGCGAGGAATGTGATGCCGAATGCTTTCACGAAGCAGGCCACGGCAAGGCCGCTGGTGAGCGCCAGCATCGCGACCGCGATGGCCATCCCGATCGCCGCCTCCGGGTGGGGAACGAGGGCGCCGCCCATGAGCGTCTGGAAGACCAGCCATTCGGATGCGAAGCCGTTGAGCGGTGGCAGCGCGGAGATCGCGGCCGCGCCGACCAAAAAGCAGGCTGCCGTGCGCGGCATTCGCGAGATGAGGCCGCCCAATTGCTCCATGTTCCGCGTGTGCGTCGCGTATAGCACGGAGCCCGCGCCGAGGAACAGCAGGCCCTTGAAGCACGCGTGGTTGAGTGTGTGGTAGAGGCCGGCGATGAACCCCAGGGTCGCCAGGCCCGGGAGACCGTAGCTCTGAAACATGAGTCCCGCGCCCACGCCGAGGAGAATGATCCCCACGTTCTCGACCGAGTGATAGGCGAGCAGCCGCTTCAGGTCGTGCTCCATCAGCGCGTAGAGCACACCGAGCAGCGCCGAAACGGCCCCCAGGCCCAGCACGACCCCGCCCCACCACGGCGGGCCACCACCGAGCAGATCGAGGGCAACACGCATGAGCCCGTAGACCCCCATCTTGATGACCACGCCGGACAGCAACGCGGAGACATGGCTCGGCGCGACCGGATGCGCCATTGGCAACCACACATGGAGCGGGATCACGCCGGCCTTGGTCCCGAAGCCGACCAGCGCGAGGAGAAAGACCACGTTGCGGGTGGCGGGTGGGAGCGTCGCCGACCGCATCGCGGCAAACGAGCCCGTCATGTCCCCGCCAGCGAGGACCAGGAACGCGGCCACCAAGGCCGCGAACCCGGCGTGCGTCACCGCGAGGTACCAGTTGGCAGCGCGAACGGTGCCGTGCTGGTCATGCTCGACGAGGACCAGGAGGTAGGCCGAGAGCGACATCGCCTCCCAGGTCACGAGGAATGTGAGCGCGTTGTCCGCCAGTACCTGGATGGCAAGTGAGAGCAACAGGACGTTGAACATCGCGCCGAGCAGGCGCAACGAGTACCGCCCGTCGTAATGGGCCGAATAGCCGAATCCGTAGACGCTCGCGGCGGCCCCCCCGAGCCCCACGACGACGAGGAAGAAGGCGCTCAATCCATCGGCCCGCAGTGCGAGCCCCGTGAGAGGCAGCCACGGTGCGGCGAAGGCCAGGGTCGCTCCCGTCGCGAGGCACCACGCTCCCAACGCCAGGGTCGCGAGCGAGCCGACCAGCGCCCCCACCGCGACGAGCGCGCGCCCCACCATACCCCGGACGATGAGCGCGGCCAGCGCGCCGACCGCGTAGCTCGCGACGCTCAGCGCGAGCAGGAGCAGCTCAGGCGCCATCGCGTCGCCTGCTGCGCTGCGGGAGCCGATCGAGGGCGGTCAGGATTCCACGCAGGATGTCCGCCGGCTCAGGAGGACAACCGCTCACAAACACGTCCACGGGGATCACCGCGTCGACGCTCCCAACGACCGCATAACTGCCGCGGAACACCCCACACGTGCGCGCACAGTCGCCCACGGCCACGACGACCTTCGGATCGGGTGTGGCCTCGTACGTCTTGAGGAGCGGGACTTCCATGTTGCGGGTCACCGGGCCGGTGACCAGGAGCAGGTCGGCGTGCCGGGGTGAGGCCACGAAGTGGATGCCGAAGCGTTCGCTATCGTAGACCGGGCCGGTCAGGCTCGTGATCTCGATCTCGCACCCGTTGCAGGAGCCGGCGTCGACCTCCCGGATCGCGACCGCCCGCCCCAAGAGTCGTCGCGCCTTGGTCTCCACTTCGCGCGCGACCTCGATGACGTCGGGCTCGCCGGGCGCGAGCGGCTCCGTGACAACCCCGACCTTGAGGATCTTGTAGAAGAGGAGCACGTCAGCGAGCGTCCTGGTGCTGGGCCAGCGCTTCGAAGAACTCGGCCTTGAAGACCTGAAGCGGACCCTGGAGGGAGGCCGTCATCCACCGACTAGCATATATAGAAATATCTATTCTATGTATGCAATGTCGGTTGAGTTGGTGGCGGTGGGAGGAATTGAACCTCCGACACGGGGCTTATGAGACCCCTGCTCTGCCGCTGAGCTACACCGCCGGGTCGGCGTGTCCGGAGACGTACCGCATGGATTTTACCTCAGGGCGGGCGTGCCCGTCCGATTCGGTCTTGACACCGGGGATGTTTGTTATAATCCCGGCCGAGCAAACCACGCGGAGGAGCCTTCACATGCAGTTCCGGACGCACCCGTGGCGCGGCGAGCTCCGTCGCCCCACCGACGACGACGCGGACAAGGACGAGGAAGACGCGGAGTTCGACGACGACGACCTCGACGACGAGCCCGACGACGAGGATGTCGCCGACGATGACATCGAGGACCTCGACGAGCTCGACGACGACGAGGACTTCGACGACGACGAGGAGGGGAACCTTCCAGACGAAGCGACAGACGGGGACGACGACACGGGTAGTGCCCACAACTAGGAGGCGGTGAAATGGCGCTCTTCAGCGGTGAGGGTTGGCTGTTTCTGTTGCGCTGGTTTCATTTCCTCGCCGGCATCACCTGGATCGGTATGCTGTACTACTTCAACTTCGTCCAGACTCCGTTCTTTGCGACGGCGGACTCCCCGGTTCGCACGGGCATGATCGCCGGCAGCCTCGTCGGCCGCGCCCTCTGGTGGTTCCGGTGGGGCGCGATGCTCACCTTCATCACGGGTTGGCTCTACATCCTCCACAGGATCGGCCAGCTCGGCCTCCTCGGATTCTTCCAGACCTCGTACGGCTGGGCGATCTTCATCGGTGGCATCATCGGCAGCCTCATGTGGTTCAACGTCTGGTTCATCATCTGGCCCGCTCAAAAGGTCGTCATCGCCTCGGCCACGCAGGTCGCGAAGGGCGGCCAGGCGAATCCCGCCGCCGCGCCCCGGGGTCAGCGGTCGGGCTTCGCCTCGCGGACGAACACGTTGCTCTCGATCCCGATGCTCTTCTTCATGGGCGCGGCGAGCCACTTCGCCTTCTTCACGCCGGGCGAGCGCGGCGCGAAGATCACGATGCTCATCGTCTTCGCGATCGTCCTGGCCCTCGTCGAGGCAAACGCGCTCGTCGGGACGACGGGACCCGGAAAGAAGATGCTGGGAACCGTCTCAGGAACGCTGTGGGGCGGGTTCGTCCTCGCCGCGATCCTGGTGATCCTGCTCAAGCTCATCTTCCCGTAGGCGCGCGGCCCGCGCACGCCCGCACACGGCCCGGCGAGACCCGCCGGGCCGTTCTACTTCAGGTAGTCCGCGAGGGCCGGGATGTCGCCGGCGAGCGCGGGCAAGGGGGGCATCACCTGCGTCGGCCGCTTGGGCGTGTAGCCGGGCGGGTAGGTTTGTCGCAGGACCTTCGCCTCCAGCAGCGTTCTGGAGGACCCTTTGATCGGCGGCCCCAGGGGCCCGGGCTGCGCCGGGTCGGGCCCGTGGCAGGTCGCGCAATGGGCCAGATACACCTGGCGCCCCTGCGCCGCGCTCGGCGACAGGCCTCCCTGCTCACACCCCGTCACACTACCGAGCGCGACCGCCAGCAGACCGGAGCCGCCGAGCACCGTTCGCAGACCGCTCACCGATATTCCGTCCCCGCGGACCCCGCGACAACGGCCCCGCTACAATGGATCTTGCAGCGGGAGATCTTGCAGCAGGGCGCGCTTCGTCTCGTCGGAGAGCACCGCACGCGCGCGCTCGTTGGGGTGCTCGACGACGAGCGCGACTTCCGCCTCGCGGAAGAGCCGGCGGGCGCCTGGCGGGAGCGCGAAGCGCACGAAGTGGACGGCGGAGAGCTTGCCGCGCTCCTCGTCGGAGTGGCCGCCCTCGAAGTCACCCACGACGACGTGCGGACCGACCGTCAGTTTCACATAGTCGCGCGTGTCGATGCCGAGGAGCTTGTCCAGCACGGGCTTGATCTCCGCCGATGCGGTGATCTCGATGAGCATCGTCGCCGCGAGCTCGCCCGGCACGGGCAGCAGCGCGTTGTAGACCTCGACCTCCTCCGCGATCTTCGCGTCGTCCACGATGCGCTCGGCGCGGACCATCTCCTGGACCTGGAACCAGACAGTCTCCCGGTTCTCGAAGACGAAGGTGAGGTAGCGGCCCACGGAGACGCGGCGGCGCTTCTTCAGCTCAATGATCTCGCGTCGCCGCGTTTCTCGCACCCTTTCGTACTCGACGAGGTTCAGGATCTCTGACGTCTCGAGGCGCTTCACGGATCACTCCTCGATGCCGTACGCCGCGGCGAGAATCCGGATCGGGTGCTTCGCCTGTCGGCCGGTCCCCTGCTCGATCTGGAGCGCCGCGAGCGGGCAGTCGGTCGCGGTCACGGGCGCATCGGCGGTCGTGATCGCGTCGAACAGCGGCTGTGCGAGCTTCAGCGAAAGCTCGTGGTACTGCTTCTTGAAG
>QHTD01000133.1 GCA_003220675.1 Candidatus Rokuibacteriota bacterium
CATGTCCACGGCCTGGGCGTTGGCATGCTGATCCTCCTCGTCTCCATCGTCATCGTCAACCTGCCGTTGACCGAAGGGGCGAAGCGCGTGGGATGCGTGCTGATCTCCCTCGGCGCGCTCTACCCGCCTGGCTGGCTCATCCTGGGCTGGCTGATCCCGTACTGGGGCGTGAGGGCCCTGCGCACCCCCGTGGAGTGGGGCCTGTTCATCCCTTTTGGCGGCGCTGCCATCATCGCGATCTGGGGGACGCTCGTCCTGTACCTCATCGCTCTGTTCCGGCGCGAGCCGCGGCAGGGAGAGCGCCAGTAAATGCCTGAGATCAATCGCGACTCCCCAGGGAGGTGGCGCCGGATGCTCGCGATGGCGCTACCTTTCCTTGTCGTCTTCCCGGCGGTGGCCGAGGCTCATCTGTTCCATACCGTCTTCGAATTCCGTGACAATCAGCTGACCAAGGACTACCTGCTCGTCCTCCGGCTCGTCGAATTCCCCGATGAGAACTTCGCGATGGCGGAGGCTGTCTACCTCGGCGAGCAGCGGCTTCGGCTGAAGCCCGGCGGGTTTCGGACCTGGCTCAGGCGGCCCCTGGAACCGGGGATGGTGTTCAAGGCTGACTATCAGATGCACCGGTGGAGTGGGAGCGTGGAGGCCGAGTGCCGGCGCCTCGATCACGATTACGGGACCATGCTCCACCGGCGAATCGAGGCGGGCCTCAGCGCCCGGAATGCTGACGCCGTGAGGACGGCATTCCGCGAGATGTTCTTCCATCTGATCCGCGAGCTGTTCGACGCGATCGGGGCCCACCTCGGGGAGCCGGAGGCACCGATTCAGCTCTATGAGTTCTTGGCGCGCTACTTCAGCGTGGCCCACGAGGCGTTCCTGAACATCAACCACCGGAGCAGTGCCGTGGTGCTCCGGGCGGTCCTCGACGCGGTCGGGCGCACCCTGGGGGACGCGGAGCGGGGTACGCCGCCGGCGCCCGAAGTGTTCCACCAGCAGCGCGTGCGCTTCCTGCGCACGCTGGGGCACGCTCTACAAATCTCATGAGAGCCACCGTCCGGCTCCTCATGGCCGCCGCCCTCTCGGTGACCGTCGCCGGTGATGTCGCGGCCAACGGTCGTGAGGTCCAGCGAGAAATTGTCGCCCGCGTGGTGTCCGTGGACGCCCGGGCAGGCACGCTCGTCGTCGAGCGAGAGCTCCGTGGTAGCGTGTGGCGGCTCACGTTGCGCATTGCACCGGCCACCCCGATCTTCGCGTGTAGCCGGCCGCCGGCGACGCTGGCCGAGCTGCGGACTGGAGACGCGGTGAGCGTCTACTACGAGCCGGTGGGACGTGAGGGCTTGGCCAATCTGGTCGTCGTCGAGGCCCCGAAATGAGGGACCGCCGATGCGCGCGGTGACGCGGGTGATCGGCGTGGGGCTGCTCACGGCGCTCTGGGGGTCCTCCTTGGCCCTGGCGCACGAGGAGCGGCTGATGCGCGGTCGCGTGCAGGCCGTCGATCTCGACAAGAAGCTGCTCATGGTGCAGGACGCTGAACGAGACCGAACGGCGCGACTCATCGTGGATGCCGAGACCGAGGTGCAGCGGTGCCACCCGGGGTTGCCTGTGGCCGCGTTGCAACCGGGCGCGCGGATTCGGGCGAAGTACCTGGACAGGGCGACCGGTAGCTTCGAGACGCTGTCGATCCTGATGGTCCCTGGCCGCGAGTGAGCGAGGGAGGTAAGACCGGAACGGTTTGAATGATCAAAAGAGGGGAATGCAATGAGAGCACCCGGATCCCGGGACTCAAGGAAGGATGACGCACGATGAAGAAAATCGTCGTGAGCAGTGTGACCCTCTTCTGGCTGCTGGGTCTCGCCCCGGGAGGGGCGGGCGCCTTCCAGGAGGAGGGGACACTCCGTATCGGGGGAATGTGGGCGCTGAGTGGGCCCGCCGCCTACATCGGCAGCAGCTCCAAGGGCCTCTCCGCTCTGGCCGTCGACGAGATCAACGAGGCCGGGGGCGTGATGGTCCAGGGCAAACGAGTCAAGATCGTCCAGTCCGTGTACGACGATGCCTGCAAGGCCGAAGAGGGGCTGACCGTCGTGCGGCGGCTGGCCGACTCCGACAAGGTGCTCTTCTCTCTCGGGCCGACCTGTTCCAGTGTGGCGGAGCCGGTGTTCGGGATTCTCCAGAAGCGGCTCGGCGACGCCACCGACACCGGACTGCAGTTTCTGTTCTTCACCGACACCGCGATCAAGTTCGGTCTGGCCAAGATCTCACCGTGGGCCTTCCGTAATGTGGGGAACGAGCCCGCCATGTTCGACCTCGCCTTCAAGCTCGTGAAGGAGAAGTATCCCGAGCTGAAGACGGTGGCGGTGGCGTACGAGTCGGACTTCGCCCATTCGGTATCGACGTGGAAGGGCGCGACGGAGCCTGCCGTCAAGAAATACGGCTATGAAGTGCTCGACGTCGTGGAGTGGCGGTTTGAGGACACAGAGTTTGGCGCCCAGGCGGCCAAGCTCCGGAAGACCAACGCGGACATCCTGGTGATGATGACCCACACCTTCACCACCTGCGGCGCAGTCAAAGAATTCAAGCGTCAGCGGGTGAAGGCGAAGCTGATGGTAGGGATCACGAGCGCCGCGAGCACGGAGACACTGGTCGGCTGCGGCCAGGCGGTGGAAGGGTTGATCATCCCGACCAACTTCGCGGCCATCAGCCCCAAGGCGAAAGCCTTGGCCGACAAGGCTTGGGCAAAGTACAAGGCCGACTCGAACCTCCACAGCGTTCCCGCTTACGAGAACGTCCACGCGATCAGGGGGATCGTGGAGAAGGTGGGGATCAAGAACGAGCCGGCCACCCTGCTCGAGGATCGTCGCAAGGTGCGCGACGCCCTGGCCGGGCTCGGAACGTTCCAGGGCGTGCTCGGCCCCATCAAGATGAACGGCGACGACGACCCCGTGAAGCCGCGAGACGTCGACAAGGCGATCATCCTGGTGCAAGCGAAGGGCGGGCAGTGGACCGTCTTCTGGCAGCCACCTGAACTGGAGAAGAAGTAGCGCGGAGGCGCTGGCTCCGCCGGCCGTCGCCGCACGTGGCTTCGGTCGGCGGATCCGCCCTCGTCGGGTCCGACGATGGCTGAGACCCTGCTCGACATCATCCAGCAGTCGATCAACGGGCTCATGTACGGGGCCTTCTACGCGCTCATCGGCATCGGGTTCACGCTCTTCTTCGGTGTGATGAAGAAGTTCAACCTCGCCTACGGCCCGACCATCATGGCCGGGATCTATCTGGGCCTGATCCCGCTCTACCGCTGGAAGGCCCCGATGTGGGTCGTGTTCGTGACCTGTGTGGCGGGGGCGGTCGTGGTCGGGTTCATCGTGGAGCTGGCCTGCTTTCGCTACTTGCGCAAGGGGCACGAGCTGGCGCCCCTGATGACCACGGTCGGCATGCTCATCCTCATCCAGGAGACCGTCGTCATCGTGACCCACGCCGCCCCCTACGAGTACCCGAATATCTTCGGCGACGAGTCGCTCGAGGTGGGGCCGTTCCTCATCCGGCCCGACTACCTCGCCATTCTCATCAGCGGGCTCGTCTTCGTGGTCCTTCTCTATCTGCTCGTCCAGCGGACGGCGTTCGGGCGAGCGATGCGGGCGATCGCCGAGAATCCGGCCGTCGCCCAGCTTCTGGGGGTGAGCGTGAGCCGGATGAACAGGCTGACCTTTGCGCTCACCTCCGCCCTCGGCGGCGCGACCGGCTACCTGGTCGCCATGACCTTTGGCGCGCTTCAGCCCGGGATCGCCTCCTGGATGACGATCAAGGGCCTGGTGGTGATCGTGATCGGTGGGTTGGGCAGCATTCCCGGCGCGATCTGCGCCGGGCTGCTCTTGGGGGTGGTGGAGTTTCAGGCGCTATGGTTCCTTGGCGTCGGCTACCGGGACATTCTCGCCTACCTGCTCCTCTTTGCCTTTCTCGTCTTGCGGCCGTCCGGTCTCATGGGCAGGCCGGCGACCTAGCGTCCCATGGACTACTACGTCGCGGTCCTCTCGATCATGGGCGTGCACATCCTGCTGGGCCTCAGCGTGTATCTCGTGGCCATCACGGGGCAGCTCTCCTTCGGCCAGCAGGGCTTCTATGCCATCGGGGCCTACGTGGCGGGCGTGTGTACTGCGCTGTGGGGAACCCACCTGGTCCCTGCGCTCCTGCTCGGGATGACCGCCGCCGGGCTGATCGGCTTTCTGGTGGGCTTCCCGACGCTCAGGGTGAAGGGGCTCTACCTGGGCATCGCCACCTTCGGGTTCGGCGAGATCGTGCGTCTGGCCTTTCTCAACATCAAATACACGAAGATGGTCGGCGGCAAGCTCGTCGGGCCCAACGGCGCCGAGGGGTTCCGCCACGTCTCCTACATCTACGACCGGGGGTTCACCCAGGTGCAGTACCTGGCGGTCATCTATGCGGCCGTCATCGTCGTGGCGGGATTGGTTCACCTGCTCGAGCGGTCGAAGCTCGGCGCGAAGTTCCGGGCCGTGGAAGAGGACGAGATGGCGGCGGCCATGGCGGGGATCAACGTCACCGCGGTCAAGGTCATGGCCTTCACGTCGGGCGGCTTCGTGGCCGGACTGGGCGGCGCGCTGTTCGTCCATTACAGCACGTACGTCGATCATGACATGGTCGCATTGCCCTTGGCCGTCGCCTCGGTCACCTATCCCATGCTCGGGGGGCTCGGGAGCTTTTGGGGGCCCATCTTGGGGGCCGCCTTTCTGATCTTTCTGACGGAGGGCCTTCGCTTCCTCCAGGAGTTTCGTCTGGTCATCTACGGCGCGCTGATCATTCTCACGATGATCTTCAGGCCCCGCGGGATCATCGACGAAGCGGTGATGATGAGGATCCGATCCCTGGTGCGCCGCAAGGGCGCGCCCAGCCCGGCCGCATGACGCTGACCGTCCAGCAGCTTTCGCGGAACTTCGGTGGCGTGAGGGCCCTGCACCGGCTGGACCTCGAGGTCAAGCCGGGCGAGATCTTCGCCATGATCGGGCCCAACGGCTCCGGCAAGACCACGCTCTTCAACGTCGTCACCGGCGTCTTTCCGCCGACCGAAGGTCGCATCTGGTTCGACGGGCGTGAAATCACCGGCGCCAAGACGCACCAGATCGTCAGGCTGGGCATCGGGAGAACGTTCCAGACGATCCGGCTGTTCACCCGCCTGAGCGTCTTCCAGAACGTCTGGGTGGCCCAGCGCGCCGTGGGCGACGCGCGCGGGCGACGGGCGGGGCAGAGCCGCGTCGAACAGGTCCTGGCCTTCACCCGCCTGATGGAGAAGCGCGATCAACTGGCCGGGAACCTGAACTTCGGAGAGCAGCGCCGCCTGGAACTGGCGCGGGCGCTGGCCACCGAGCCGAGCATGCTGCTGCTCGACGAGCCGGCCGCCGGAATGAACTACAGCGAGATCCAGGAGCTGATCGACGACGTGCGGAAAATGCGGCAAGCGGGCAAGACCATCTTCCTCATCGAGCACGTGATGGACCTGGTGATGGGGGTGGCCGACCGTATCTTGGTGCTCAACTTCGGCGAGAAGATCGCCGAGGGGCCTCCGGCCGAGATCCAGGCCGACCCGCGCGTCATCGAGGCTTACTTGGGAGAACGAAGAGCCGATGCTCGAAGTGCGTGACCTGGAAATCCGCTACGGCAGCGTCGTCGCCGTCGACGGCATCTCCCTGGATGTCAAAGAGGGCGAGATCGTCTGCCTGATCGGCCCCAACGGAGTCGGCAAGACAACGACGCTCTTGAGCATTGCGGGGCTGGTGCGACCCGCCTCGGGGAAGATCAAGTTCTTCGAGCGACACCTGGTCCACCTGCGGCCCGAGAAGATCGTCAGACTGGGCATCGGTCTGGTCCCTGAGGGCCGCTGGATCCTCGGAGAGATGACGGTGCACGAAAATCTCCTCATGGGCGCCTACAGCCGGAAGGCGGACCGGGCGACGATCGCCGGAGACATCGAGCGGGTCTGCGAGACCTTTCCCATCCTGCGCCAGCGCTCCGGGCAATTGGCGGGCACGCTCTCCGGCGGTGAGCAGCAGATGCTGGCCATTGCTCGCGCGCTCATGGCCCGACCCAGGCTCCTGCTCATGGACGAGCCCTCGCTCGGGCTTGCGCCGCTGATCATCGAGGAGATTTTTCGGGTCATCAAAGAGCTGCACGCTCGGGGGACGACGATTCTCCTGGTCGAGCAGAACGCCCACCAGGCCCTCCAGATCGCCCACCGCGCCTACGTGATGGAGGTGGGCCGCATCATCCTCAGCGGCCCCGCGGCGGAACTGCGCGAGCACGCGCTCCTCAAGAAAGCCTACCTCGGGGTGCGAGCTCGCCAGCCTTCGTGAGCCTCCGTCTCGAGCCCGTCACACGGGTCCGCCTGACCTCGCTGGCCGGCGACTTCGCGAGCTGCATCGAGCGCAGCCAGGGCCCGGTTCGACGGCTCGGCAATATGTTCGAGACGAGACGCGAGACCGCGCCGTTGGGCGCGCACGGACTGTCGTTCATGGTCGAGGTCGCGAACGCGAACGGAGAGGCGACGGCGCTCTTCGATTGTGGTCTCCGGGGCGACGTGCTGAGGGCCAACGTTGGCTATCTGGGAAAGGATCTGCGCAGGGTCGACGCGATCTTCCTGAGCCACGGCCACCCGGACCACTACGGAGGGCTCGCGGAAGCCCTCGCGCTCACCCGCCGTGGGAGACGGCGATCGCCCGTGCCCGTTGTCCTCCATCGAGCCGCCTTCCGTGAGCGCTGCTGGGCTTGGGCTGATCTTCGCGGAGGTCGTTACCGGCTCGATCCCGAGCTCCTCACCCGACCG
Organism: Candidatus Rokuibacteriota bacterium; assembly: GCA_003220675.1. Lineage (GTDB taxonomy): Bacteria > Methylomirabilota > Methylomirabilia > Rokubacteriales > CSP1-6 > 20CM-2-70-11. Next base: position 6,827 of record QHTD01000133.1, read on the forward strand.
ACCGCGACGACGGTCCTTCAAGAAGGTCCCGGCGTGTTCCTCTCGGGGAGACTCCTCTTCCTCACGATGATCCCGCGCCGGACGCCGTACGAGGGCAGGCGGCCGGGTGGACAGGTGCTCTATCGGACCCGCCGTGCGTGGCGGCTCGATGACACCCCGGATGATGGCGCGGTCGTCGCCCATCTCGCCGGGCGCGGGCTGATCATCCTGACCGGGTGTGGCCATGCGGGTGTGATCAACACGCTCGCTGAAGCGGTGCGCCAGACGGGCATACCCCGCGTGCATGCGCTCCTCGGAGGCTTCCACCTGTGCGGAGCGTCGCCGCGCCGCATCGCGGCCACGGTCAGGGATCTCAAGAAGTTCTCGCCGCGTTACCTGATCCCCTCGCACTGTAGCGGCCTCGAGTTCGAGGCGGCGCTGAAGGCAGCTTTCCCGCGAGGGTTTGCCCTGGATATGGTGGGAACCGAGTACAGGTTCGAGAGTCCCTAGAGGGACCGATGGGCGAATCGTTTCCGGGATCGGGTCACCTTACAAGGGCGCGGACAACCGGCTTCGCTTGCAGACATTCGGAACATCTTCCCGGCGCCACTTGAAACTCGTACCGGCGGCGGCCGATCGCCACCAGGGCGTCCTGAACTTCGCGAGGAAACGCACCCATCTTCAGCGCCAGACAGGCGTCGCAGAAGTAGATCGTTCGGTACGCCCGGAGCAAGAGGGTGAGTCGATTCTCGATAGTCTCCATACGCCT
>QHTD01000293.1 GCA_003220675.1 Candidatus Rokuibacteriota bacterium
GATCGCAGGGATGACCGGACTCGCGATCCCCTTTGCAGTCGTCGTCAGCGTCATCCGCGCAGGGATCTGAAACTCGCCGCAGTCAAAACGAACGTACGTCTGAGGCGGAGCCTCGGGTTGACAGCGACGGGCCTCCGCCTGTAGAGTGACCGTAGCTCGTGCACTTTCCTTTAAGTGAGCCCCGAGAGGCTCGTAAGGAGAGAAGATGGCCGCCCCCGTACCGCGCTTCCGAGAGAAGACCCAGGTTCTCGACGAAGCGGCGCTCGACCGGGCCCTCACCCGCATTGCCCACGAGATCCTCGAGAAGAACGGCGGCGCCTCCGACCTCGCGTTCGTCGGCCTGCGCACCCGTGGCGTCACGCTCGCGCAGCGGCTCGCCGCCAAGATCGCCCAGATCGACGGCGCCACGCTGCCCGTGGGGACGCTGGACATCACGCTCTACCGCGACGACCTCGGCCTGCGCGGCGCGCCGGTCATCCGCGGGACCGACATCCCTTTCTCGATCAAGAACAAGACCGTCATCCTGGTGGACGACGTCCTCTTCACGGGCCGTACCGTCCGCGCTGCCCTCGACGCCATCATCGACCTCGGGCGGCCGAGGGCGATCCAGCTCGCGATCCTGATCGACCGCGGCCACCGCGAGCTGCCGATTCGCCCCGACTACGTCGGCAAGAACCTCCCGACCTCCAGGCGCGAGAGCGTGGCCGTCCGGCTCCGCGAGCACGACGGTGACGACCGCGTGGTGATCGAAGAACCCGAGGAGGCCTGAGCATGCGCTGGACGCGGAAGCACCTGCTGACGATGCGGGAGCTGGACGCGAGCGAGATCGTCCTGCTGGTGGACACCGCCGCCTCGCTCCAGGAGATCGCAACGCGGGAGATCAAGAAGGTGCCGGCGCTGCGCGGCAAGACCATCGTCAACCTCTTCTACGAGCCGTCCACCCGCACGCGCACCTCCTTCGAGATCGCGGGCAAGTGGCTCTCGGCGGACGTCATCAACTTCTCCGCCAGCGGGTCGAGCACCACCAAGGGCGAGAGCTTCATCGACACCGCCAAGAACATCGCCGCGATGAGCCCCGATGTGGTCATCGTCCGCCATTCGTCGGCCGGCGCCGCCGAGCTGCTCGCCCGCACGCTCCCCTGCTCGATCGTCAATGCGGGCGACGGGGCGCACGAGCACCCGACCCAGGCGCTCCTCGACCTCCTGACGATCCGCGAGAAGAAGGCACACTTCGACGGGCTCCACGTCGCGATCGTCGGCGACATCGCGCACAGCCGCGTGGCGCGGTCCGACATCCACGGGATGCGCAAGCTCGGCGTGACCGTGACGGTGGCGGGGCCACCGACGCTGATCCCGCCCTTCGTGCAGGAGCTCGGCGTGAAGGTGAGCTACCGGCTCGAGGACGCGATCCGCGACGTGGACGTGATCATGCTGCTGCGACTGCAGCACGAGCGCATGACGAACGGCCTCATCCCGTCGCTCCGCGAGTACTCGCGCTACTGGGGGCTCACGCTCGACAAGCTGGCGAAGCACGCGCGCCCGGACGTGCTCATCATGCACCCGGGGCCGGTCAACCGCGGCATCGAGCTCGCGCCCGAGGTCGCCGACGGCCCGTACTCGGTGATCCTCGATCAGGTGGCGAAGGGCGTCGCCGTGAGGATGGGCGTGCTGCTCCTGCTCGCGGGCAGTAAGGCGGACGCGCCGTGAGCCTCGTCGTCACGCGCGGCCGCGTCATCGACCCGGCGAACGCCACGGACGGCGTGCAGGACGTGCTGATCGCCGACGGCAAGATCGAGCGCGTCGGGGCGCGCCTGCCGGTGCCCGCGGGGGCGGAGGTCGTGGACGCCGCGGGCAAGATCGTCTGCCCGGGCTTCATCGACATCCACGTCCACCTGCGCGAGCCCGGCCATGAGTACAAGGAGACCGTCGCGACGGGCACGCGCGCGGCGGCGGCCGGCGGCTTCACGGCGGTCGCGTGTATGGCGAACACGAGCCCCGTCAACGACAACCGCTCCGTCACCGACTACATCCTCGCCAAGGCGCAGGACGAAGGCGCGGCGCGTGTCCACCCGATCGGCGCCGTCACGCGCGGCCTCCTGGGCGAGGAGCTGGCCGAGCTGGCGGAGCTCGCCGAGGCGGGCTGCGTCGCCTTCTCGGACGACGGCAAGTGCGTGATGAACGCGGGCCTCTACCGCCACGCGATGGAGTACACCCTGCCGTTCGGCGTGCCCGTGATCAGCCACGCCGAGGACACGACCCTCTGCCACGGCTACGCGATGAACGAGGGCGTGGTCTCGACACAGCTCGGGCTGCCCGGCGCGCCCGCGGCCGCCGAGGAGGTCATGGTCGCCCGCGATATCCTCCTCGCCGAGCTGACGGGCGCCCACGTCCACATCGCCCACCTCTCGACCGCGGGGGCCGTCCGCCTCGTCCGCGACGGCAAGGCGCGCGGCGTGCGCGTCACCGCGGAGGTCACGCCCCACCACCTCCTGCTGACCGAGGAGGCGGTGAGGACGTTCGACGCGAACACGAAGATGGCGCCGCCGCTCCGGACCAAGCGCGATACCGAGGCGGTGCTCGAGGCGCTGGCCGACGGCACGATCGACTGCATCGCCACCGACCACGCGCCCCACGCGCTCGCGGAGAAGGAAGGCGAGTTCGACCATGCTGCCTTCGGCATCGTCGGGCTTGAGACCGCCGTGGCGCTCCTGCTGGACAGGCTCGTGCGGCCCGGGCTCCTGCCGCTCGCGACGCTGGTCTCGCGGCTCTCGCGCGACCCGGCGCGGCTGCTCAACCTGCCTGGCGGGAGCCTCGCCCCCGGCGCGCCCGCGGACGTGACGATCCTCGATCCCGACCGGGAACTCACGGTCGACCCCGCGCGGTTCCGGTCGAAGAGCCGGAATACGCCCTTCGCCGGCTGGACGCTCACGGGCGGACCATGGATGACGATCGTCGGTGGAAAGGTCGTGCGCCTGTGAACCGCGCGTTCCTCGTATTACGCGATGGGCGGGTCTTCAGGGGGCAGCCCCTCGGCGCGCTCGGCGAGACCTGGGGCGAGGTGATCTTCAACACCGCGATGTCGGGGTACCAGGAGATCTTGACAGATCCGTCGTACCGCGGGCAGATCGTGGCGATGACGTACCCGCTGATCGGCAACTGCGGGATCAACGGAGAGGATGTCGAGTCGCGGAAGCCGTGGGTGAACGGGTTCATCGTCCGCGAGTGCTCGCCGATCGCTTCGAACTTTCGCTCGGCGCTGAGCCTCGACGAATACCTCCGGCGCCACGGCGTCGTCGGCATCCAGGGGATCGACACCCGCGCGCTCACGCACCACCTCCGCGACCACGGCGCTCAGGACGGGATCATCTCGTCGGTCGCGAGCGACCCGGCGGACCTCAGTGCTCGGGCACGGACGCTCCCGGGGCTGATCGGGCGCGATCTGGTCGCAGAGGTGACCGTGGAGCGCGCCTACACATGGTCGGAGGGCCTCTGGCAGCTCGGGCGCGGCTACGTGGCGCCGCCGTCGCCGCGCTTCAACGTCGTCGCCTACGATTGCGGGATCAAGCACAACATCCTGCGCCAGCTCCGGATGGCGGGCTGCGAGGTCACGGTGGTGCCCGCAGCGACTTCCGCGGAGGCGGTGCTCGAGATGAGACCCCACGGCGTCTTCCTCTCGAACGGGCCGGGCGATCCGGAGGCCGTGCCCTACCTGATCGAGTCGGTCCGCCGGCTCCTCGGCCGCGTGCCGGTCTTCGGGATCTGCCTGGGTCATCAGATCATGGGGCTCGCCGGCGGCGGCAGGACGTACAAGCTCAAGTTCGGCCACCACGGGGCGAACCATCCGGTGAAGGACCTCGCGACGGGGAAGGTCGAGATCACCGCCCAGAACCACGGGTTCGCGGTGGAGCCCGAGTCGGTCGCCGGCCACGGCTGGGAGCCGACGCACGTCAACCTCAACGACGGCACGTGCGAGGGGCTCGCTCACCGCGAGTGGCCGGCGTTCTCGGTGCAGTACCATCCGGAGGCGTCGCCCGGACCGCACGACGCCAATTACCTGTTCCATCGGTTCACGGAGCTCATGACACGGAGGGGAGGCTGAGCGTCGTCATGCCCAAGTACCTGATCTCGTACCGGAAGACGGAAGGAGCCGGCCAGAAGCCGGAGTGGACGTCGTTTACGACCACGAGCGAGACGTCCCTCGAAGCCCACGCGATCCGCGAGCGCGTCGACCGGCGGATCAGCGTCCTGGGCGAGCAGCTCTGGGGGAACGGCCAGGCCGTGTGGATCGGCCAGGGCCGCCTGGACGACGTCCTCTACCGCCGTGAAGAGGCCGTTCCCGAGACGTCGATCGTCTATGGACTCATCGAAGAGTAGCGCTCAAGGCCCGGCGGCCTGATGCCCAAACGCACGGACCTCAGGAAGATCCTCATCATCGGCTCGGGGCCGATCGTCATCGGGCAGGCGTGCGAATTCGACTACTCGGGCACCCAGGCGCTGAAAGCGCTCCGCGAGGAGGGGTTCGAGGTCGTCCTCGTCAACTCGAATCCCGCCACGATCATGACGGACCCGGAGCTCGCTCAGCGCACGTACGTGGAGCCGCTCACGCCGGAGGTCGTCGCGAAGATCATCGAGCGCGAGCGCCCCGAGGCCCTGCTGCCCACGCTCGGCGGCCAGACGGGGCTGAACCTCGCGGTCGCGCTCGCCGAGGACGGCACGCTCGAGCGCTTCGGCGTCGAGCTGATCGGGGCCAAGCTCCCCGCGATCCGGAAGGCCGAGGACCGCCAGCTCTTCAAGCAGGCGATGGAGCGCATCGGCCAGGCACTGCCGCGCTCGGGGTACGCGCGGAGCCTCGACGAGGCGCGCACGATCGTCCGCCAGGTCGGCTACCCGGCGATCATCCGGCCCTCGTTCACGCTCGGCGGCACGGGCGGCTCGATCGCCTACGGCCCGGACGAGCTCGAGGAGGCGGTCCGCTGGGGGCTCCAGACGTCGCCTGTCTCGACCGTGCTCGTCGAGGAGTCGGTGATCGGCTGGAAGGAGTTCGAGCTCGAGGTGATGCGCGATCTCGCCGATAACGTGGTCATCATCTGCTCCATCGAAAATGTCGATCCGATGGGCGTCCACACAGGCGATTCGGTCACCGTCGCCCCCGCGCAGACCCTCACCGACAAGGAGTACCAGCTCATGCGCGACGCCGCGATCGCGATCATCCGCGAGATCGGCGTCGAGACGGGCGGCTCGAACATCCAGTTCGCCGTCAACCCGGACGACGGCCGCCTCGTCGTGATCGAGATGAACCCGCGCGTCAGCCGCTCCTCGGCGCTCGCCTCGAAGGCGACCGGCTTCCCCATCGCCAAGATCGCCGCCAAGCTCGCCGTCGGCTACACGCTCGACGAGATCAGGAACGACATCACGCGCGAGACGCCCGCGTCGTTCGAGCCGGCGATCGACTACTGCGTGGTGAAGTTCCCCCGGTGGGCGTTCGAGAAGTTCCCCGAGGCGGACCGGACGCTCACGACGCAGATGAAGTCGGTCGGCGAGGTGATGGCGATCGGGCGCACGTTCAAGGAGGCGCTCCAGAAGGCCGTTCGCTCGCTCGAGCAGGACGCCTGGGGGCTCACGCTCGACCGGCCCGTCACCGACGAGGAGCTGCGCCACCTCCTGCGCGTGCCGACCCCCGACCGCGTCTTCGCGATCGGCGACGCCTACCGCGCCGGCTTCACGACCCAGGAGGTCCACGCGCTCACGCGGATCGATCCGTGGTTCCTCGAGGGGATCCGCGAGATCGTCGCCTTCGAGCCCGAGATCGCGCGCGCCGCCCTCGCCGACGCCGAGGTCATGCGGCGGGCCAAGCAGCTCGGCTTCGCCGACCGCCGCATCGGGGCGCTCACGGGGACGACCGAGGCCGAGGTGCGCCGGCGCCGCTCGGCTCAGGGTGTCGTCGCGACCTTCAAGATGGTGGACACATGCGCCGCGGAGTTCGTCGCCCACACGCCGTACCTCTACTCGACGTACGAGGAGGAGGACGAGGCACCACCGACGCCGCGCACGAAGGTGGTCATCCTGGGCTCGGGGCCGAATCGCATCGGTCAGGGTGTCGAGTTCGACTACTGCTGCGTCCACGCCGCGTTCGCGCTCCGCGACCTCGGCGTGGAGGCGATCATGGTCAACTGCAACCCCGAGACGGTCTCGACGGACTACGACACGTCCGATCGCCTCTACTTCGAGCCCCTCACGCTCGAGGACGTCCTCAACATCGTCGAGAAGGAGCGGCCGCTCGGCGTCGTCGTCCAGTTCGGCGGCCAGACGCCGCTCAAGCTCGCGGTGCCCCTGCGGGAGGCAGGCGTCCCGATCCTGGGCACCTCGCCCGACGCCATCGACCGCGCCGAGGACCGCCAGCGCTTCAACGAGCTCATCACCGAGCTCGGGCTACGCCAGGCCGCGGGCGCCACGGCGCGCTCGCTCGAGGAAGCTCAGGCGATCGCCTCGTCGATCGGCTACCCGGTGCTCGTGCGCCCGTCGTACGTGCTCGGCGGCCGGGCGATGCGCATCGTCTACGACGCCGAGGATCTCCGCGAGTACATGCGCGAAGCCGTGCAGGTCTCCCCCGCGCACCCCGTCCTGATCGACAAATTCCTCGAGGACGCGATCGAGATCGACGTCGACGCGGTCGCGGACGCCGAGCGCGTCATCGTCGGGGGCGTGATGGAGCACATCGAGAAGGCCGGCGTCCACTCGGGCGACGCGGCGTGCGCGCTTCCCCCCTACTCGCTTGGTGAGGACCAGATCGAAACGCTGCGCGCGCAGACGAAAGCGCTGGCGAAGGCGCTCGGAGTCGTCGGCCTCATCAACGTGCAGTTCGCGATCCGCAACGAGACGGTCTACGTCCTCGAGGTGAACCCGCGCGCCTCACGCACCGTGCCCTTCGTCTCGAAGGCGATCGGGCTGCCGCTCGCGAAGATCGCGACGCGCGCCATCCTCGGCCACTCGCTCGAGCCGTATGTCGCGCACGACGACCGCGAGCTCACGCACATCGCCGTCAAGGAGTCGGTCTTCCCGTTCGTAAAGTTCCCCGGGGTGGACGCGGTCCTCGGACCGGAGATGAAGTCCACCGGCGAGGTCATGGGGATCGACCGCGACTTCCGCAAGGCGTACCTCAAGTCACAGATCGCCGCGGGCTCGGCGTTGCCCACCTCGGGCAAGGTGTTCATCTCGGTGAAGAACCGCGACAAGCGCGTGGTGATGACGCTCGCCAAGCGCCTCGTCGAGATGGGCTTCTCGCTCGTCGCGACCGCCGGCACGGCGCGCGTCCTCGAGCGCCACGGCATGGCGGTGGAACTGGTCCACAAGGTCGCCGAGGGCTACGGGCTGAACGTCATCGACCTGATGAAGCGCGGCGAGATCGCGCTCCTCTTCAACACGCCCGAGGACGGGCGCGCCCGGCAGGACTCGTACCTCATCCGCCGCACCGCCGTCATGCAGAACGTCCCCTACTACCTGACGGTGGACGGCGCCCAGACCGCGATCGGCGCCATCGAGGCCCTGCTCAAGGGCGAGCAGCAAGTCCAGAGCCTCCAGGAGTACCACGGTGGCGGCGCCTGACCGGCTCCTCGTCGCTCTCGACGTCGGGAGCCTCCGCGACGCCGAGGCGCTGCTCGGCCGCCTCGACGGCATCGTCACCGGCTGCAAGATCGGCTCCGAGCTCTTCACGGCCGCCGGGCCCACCGCCGTCGAGACGGCCCGCAAGCGCGGCTTCCGCGTGTTCCTCGACCTCAAGTTCCACGACATCCCGAACACGGTCGCGGGCGCGGTGCGCGAGGCCACGCGCCTCGGCGTCCTCATGCTCGACGTCCACGCGAGCGGGGGCGTCGCGATGATGCGCGCCGCAGCAGAGGCTGCGACGAAGGCCGCGCAGGACTTCGCCGTCCCTCGGCCGCTCGTCCTCGGCGTGACCGTACTGACGAGCCTCGACCGGCGGGCGCTCCAGCGAGAGGTCGGCGTGACCTCGAGCGTCGACGCGCACGTGCTCCACCTG
>QHTD01000067.1 GCA_003220675.1 Candidatus Rokuibacteriota bacterium
CTCTCCTCGAGGAGCTCGCGGACGGCGGCTACCCAGAAGGCGAGCGCCGGCGTGTCCCTCGACCCGAGCAAGATCGTCTCGGCCTCGACGGTGTCGAGCCCGCGGCAGCGGGCGAGAGCGGCGGGCGCGCCGTCAGCTGGATCGACCTTGCCGCCGGGGAACGCGTAGAAGCCGCCGAGGAACTTCATGGACCGCTGGCGCCGGATCATGTAGACCTCGATCGCCTCGGACGCTCCCGGCGGCGCCGGGCGCACGAGCACGACAGACGCCGCGGGCTTCGGCTCCACCGGTACTGGCCCGGGTGATGAAGCCCGGGTGCTCATGCCCTGTTACAAACTAATAAGCTGCGCGACCCGCTCGCGGTGATACGTCGCGTCGCCGAAGGTGAACTCCGACGACTTGGCGCGCTTGAAATACAGGTGCAGGTCGTGCTCCCACGTGAAGCCGATGCCGCCGTGGAGCTGGATCCCGGTCGCCGAGACCTTGCGATACGCGTCGGAGGCGTACGCCTTGGCCATGGACACGGCGAGGGGCGCCTCCGGGGCGTTCTCGTCCACCGCCCAGGCCGCGTAGTAGGTCAGCGACTTCGCGTTCTCGACGTCCACGAGCATGTCCGCCGCCTTGTGCTTGACGCCCTGGTAGGTCCCGATCGGCTTGCCGAATGCGATCCGGATCTTCGCGTACTCGGTGGTCATGTCGAGGACCTTCTGCGCGCCGCCGCACATCTCGGCGCAGAGCGCGACCGTCGCGCGCTCGATCACGCGCGCGAGCGGCGGCCAGCCGCCGCCCTTGGTGCCGAGCACGGCGTCGGCACCAACCGTGACGTCCTTGAGGTTGACCTCGCAGAGCTTCCGCGTCGCGTCCATGGTGGGCAGGAGCTTGACCGTCATCCCCTTGGCGCCCTTCGGCACGAGGAAGAGGCTGACGCCCCCCTCGGGCGATTTCCCCTCCGCGGTGCGCGCGACCACCACGAGGACGTCGGCCGTGTGCGCATCGAGCACGAAGAGCTTCGTGCCGGTGAGGACGACCCCGCCCTTGGTCTCACGCGCGGTCGCTGTGACGCCGGCGGCGTCCCAGCGCGCGTTCGGCTCGGTCCATGCGAGCGCGGCTTTCGCCTCCCCGGTCGCGATCCGCGGGAGCCATTCCTTCTTCTGCGCGAGCGAGCCTGCCTCGAGGATCGCGAGGCCCCCCAGGAGGACGGTCGAGACGAACGGCCCGGGCATCACGCAACGCCCCATCTCCTCCATCAGCACCGTGAGGTCGACGAAGCCGAGGCCGGTCCCGCCGTACTCCTCCGGGTAGATCAATCCGAGCCAGCCCTGCTCGGCGAGCTTCGCCCAGAACTCGTCGGTGACGCCCGCCGGCTCCTCCATCCGCGCGCGCACGAACGTCGACGTGCACTCGTTGTCCAAAAACTTCCGCGCGGTCGCGCGGAGCATCTCCTGTTCCTGGCTGAACCCGAAATCCATGTCCGCTCCCTCTCAGAGGCTCGCCTCGGCCTGCGGGACGGGAGCCCCGCGACGGCCTGCGGCTCGCACGTCAGTCCTTTGGCAGGCCGAGCAGCCGCTCGGCGATGATGTTCTTCTGGATCTCCGTCGTGCCGCCCTCGATGGAGTTGGCGCGTGACCGGAGGAAGGAGTGCTGCCAGACGCCGCCCTCCACGGCCCACTCGGAGCCCTTCGCGAGCTGGCCGTACGATCCCTCGAGCTCCATCGCCAGCTCCTGAAGACGCTGGTGAGTCTCGACCCAGACCATCTTCCCGGTGGACGCCTCGGCGCCCGGCATCTCGCCGCGCAAGAGCTTCGTGATCGCCCGGGCGCCGGTGACGCGGAGGCACTCGGTGTCGATCCAGAGCTGGGCGAGCTTCTGGCGCCACAGCGGGTCCTTCGTGATCACGCGCCCGTGCTTCTCCATCCGACGCGCCAGCTCGATCAGGCTGTCGAACGCGATCCGGAGGCGCATCTGCAGACCGAAGCCGAGCGTGAGCCGCTCGTACATCAGCGTCGTGATCCCGACCTGCCAGCCGTTGTTGACGCCACCCAGCACCTCCGACTCGTGGACGCGCACGTTGTCGAGGAAGACCTCGTTGAACTCCGCTTCGCCCGTGATCTGCCGGAGCGGCTTCACGACGACGCCGGGCAGCTTCATGTCGAGCAGGAAGTAGGTGATCCCCTTGTGCCTGGGCGCCTGGGGGTCGGTGCGCGCGAGCAGCATCATCCAGTGCGCGACCTGGGCGAACGACGTCCACACCTTCTGGCCGTTGAGCACCCAGTGGTCGCCGTCCTTGACGGCGCGCGTCTGGAGCGACGCGAGGTCCGAGCCCGCGTTCGGCTCGGAGTAGCCCTGGCACCAGATCTCCTCGCACGAGAGGATCTTCGACGGATAGCGCTTCTTCTGCGCCTCGGTGCCGTAGGCGATGATCGTCGGGCCGGCCATGCCCACGCCGAGCACATTCAGGATGGGCGGCGCCTTCGCGAGCGCCATCTCCTCATGGAGAATGAGCTCCTCCATGAACGTGAGGCCGCGGCCGCCGTACTCCTTTGGCCACGTGAGGCCGATGAAGCCCGCGTCGTAGAGCTTGCGCTGCCACTCTCGGAGGAGCTCGTAGGCCTCCAGGCGCGGGATCTCGGAGCTCCCGAGATGCTTCCACTCGTGGGGGATGTTTTCTTTGAGCCAGGCGCGGACGGTCTGGCGGAACGCCTGCTGCTCCGAAGTCAGCGAGAAGTCCATTTCCCCTCCTGAAGTGGGGTGATGCGAAGCGGCTGAACGGTGGTTCATTCTAGGAACCCTTCTCGGGCGAAGTCAAGGCGATATACTCCACCTCCGTGGCCGCGATCTCGCTCGCGCGTCTCCGTTCACGCGTCGAGACGCTCGCCCGCTTCGGCGCCCTGTCGGGCGGCGGTGTCACGCGTACGTGCTGGTCGCCCCAGCACGAGGAGGCGCGGGCGTGGCTCCTCGGCGAGATCCGCGCCGCAGGGCTCGAGGCGTGGGTGGATCCCGCGGGCAACGTCTTCGGCGCCGTCGGAACCCGCGCGTTCGGCGCCGACGCCCCGGCGGTGCTCACGGGCTCGCACATCGACACGGTCCCCGAGGGCGGCATCCTCGACGGCGCGCTCGGCGTATTGGCCGGCCTCGAGGCGCTCCAGACGATCCGCGAGGCGCAGGCGCCCCATCGCCGCCCCCTCGCCGTCGCGGCATGGAGCGACGAGGAGGGCCGCTACGGGAGCCTCTTCGGTTCACGCGCCTTCTGCGGCCGGCTCGACCTGACGCGGGTGGAGGCGATGACGGCCGTCGACGGCGAGCGGCTGGTCGACGCGATGGCGCGCGCGGGCTTCGACCCGCGGCGAGTCGGCGAGGCGACGGCGCCCGCCGGTGCGGTCGCCGCGTACGTGGAGCTCCACATCGAGCAGGGGCCGCGACTCGAGGAAGCGAGGATCCCGATCGGTGTCGTGGACTCGATCGTCGGCGTCCGCCGCACCCGCGTCGCCTTCGTGGGGCAGGCCGACCACGCCGGGACCACGCCGATGGAGCGGCGCCGCGATGGTTTCCTGGCCGCCGCCGAGTACGCGCTGAAGGCGCGCGAGCTCGTCGTCAAGCACGGCGGCGGCAAGAGCGTCACCAACGTCGGCGTGGTCCGCGTCCACCCGGGCGTGACCAACATCGTGCCCGCGCGCGGGGAGCTGGTCCACGAGCTGCGCGGGCCCGATCCGGAGACGCTGGCGGGGCTCGACCGTCGCTCGGTCTCGCTCGCGCGCCGCGTGGCCCGCCGCCGCGGGATCGACGTCGAGATCCAGCCGATGTCGGCGACCGAGCCCGCGATCTGCTCCGCACGGGTCCAGGCCGCGATCGAGCAGGCGTGCGCGACGCTCGGCATCCCCTCGACGCGCCTGTACTCCGCCGCCGGCCACGACGCGCAGAACCTCGCGGCGATCACCGACGCGGGGATGATCTTCATCCCGTCCAAGGGCGGCCGGAGCCACCGCGTGGACGAGATGAGCGACTGGGACGCGATCGAGCGCGGCGCCAACGTCCTGCTCCACACGCTCCTCGGGCTCGCGGCGTAGCCCATCCCGTGCGGACGCCCGGCGCTTCGATCGCTTCAGGCGTTGTGAACCGACGGACGAGCGGCCAACCCGCCGTCCGCTCGGCGCTCGGGGCGCTCGTCCTGACGCTCGGCGGCTGCGCGTGGGACACGCCGATGACCACCCTGATCGCGCGCTCCGACTTCGGCCGCGAGATCCTCCACGTCTACTCGATCATCGCGTGGGCCACGGCCGGGATCGCCCTGGTCGTCTTCGGTGTGCTCGCCTGGGTGCTCGCGCGCTTCCGGGCGACGCCCGGCGCGCCGCTCCCGGCGCAGACGCGGGGCCATACGCTGCTCGAGATCGCGTGGACGATCGCGCCCGCGCTCGTCCTGCTCGTGATCTCGGTCCCCACCCTCCACGTGATCTTCCGGACCCAGGCCGCGCCGCCGGCACAGGCGCTCGAGGTCACCGTGCTGGGCCGCCAGTGGTGGTGGGAGTTCCGCTACCCGACGCTCAACATCGCGACCGCCAACGAGCTGCACCTGCCGGCCGGTCGGCCCGCCGCGCTCAGGCTCGAAGGCCCCGACGTGATCCACAGCTTCTGGGTGCCCCAGCTCGGCGGCAAGCGTGACGTCGTGCCCGGCCGGTCGAACCAGCTCACGTTCACGCCACAAGTTCCCGGGGAGTACTGGGGACAGTGCGCCGAGTTCTGCGGGGTGTCGCACGCCAACATGCGGATGCGCGTCATCGTCGACGCGCCCGACGCGTTCGAGCGCTGGGCGGCGGCGCAGCGCGTGACGCCGGCCCCGCCGACCGGGCTCGCCGCCCAGGGCAAGGCGATCTTCGCGAGCGGGGCCTGCGTCGCGTGCCACACGATCCGCGGCGTCTCGGCGGGCGTGCTCGGGCCCGACCTCACGACGTTCGGCAGCCGCCGGACACTCGCCGCGGGCATGTTCCCGAATACCCCGGAGCGCGTCGCCGAATGGGTGAAGAATCCGGGCGGGCTCAAGCCGGGCGTCAAGATGCCGGCGCTCGGGCTGACCGACGACCAGGCGCGCGCCGTCGCCGCGTATCTGGCGAGCCTCAAGTGATGTCCTGGCTGACCACCGTCGATCACAAGCGGATCGGCGTCCTCTACGGCGTCACCGCGTTCGCCTTCTTCTTGCTCGGCGGCCTCGAGGCGCTCGTGATCCGGCTGCAGCTCGCCGGTCCGGGGCAGCACGTCGTCAGCGCGGAGATGTATAACGCGCTCTTCACGATGCACGGCACGACGATGGTGTTCCTCGCGATCATGCCGCTCAACGCGCTGTTCTTCAACTACATGGTCCCGCTGCTCATCGGCGCCCGCGACGTCGCCTTCCCACGCCTCAACGCGCTCTCGTACTGGATCTTCCTCTTCGGCGGCCTGTTCCTGAACGCGAGCTTCCTCGCGGGGACGCCGCCGGACGTGGGCTGGTTCGGCTTCGCCCACCTGACGGCGCCGGGCATGACGCTCATGCGGATGCCGGTCTTCGTCTGGATGACGCTGGTGGTGCAGTTCCTGATCGTGCTCGCGTTCCCGCCGATCACGGTCGGGCTCATCTTCCTCCTGTTCGACCGCTTCTTCGGCACGCACTTCTACGACGTCGCGGCGGGCGGCGACCTGCACCTGTGGCAGCACCTCTTCTGGATCTTCGGCCATCCCGAGGTCTACATCCTGATCCTGCCGGCGTTCGGGATCGTCTCCGAAGTGCTGCCGACGTTCGCACGCAAGCCGCTCTTCGGTGCGCCGGTCGTCATCTACTCGGGCGTGCTGATCGGCTTCTTCGGGTTTGGCGTGTGGAGCCACCACATGTTCGCCGCAGGCATGGGGCCGATCGCGGACGCGGCGTTCTCGATCGCCACCATGCTCATCGCGATCCCGACGGGCGTGAAGATCTTCAACTGGCTGGCGACGCTCTGGGGCGGGGCGATCCGCACGACGACGGCGCTCCACTTCGCGGTGGGCCTCGTCGGGCTCTTCACGATCGGCGGCCTCTCCGGCATCATGCACGCCTCGCCGCCCGTGGATCTCCAGCAGACCGACAGCTACTTCGTCGTCGCACACCTGCACTACGTGCTGATCGGCGGCAGCCTCTTCGGCCTCTTCGCCGGCGCCTACTACTGGTGGCCGAAGATCACCGGACGGCTCCTCGACGAGCGGCTCGGCAAGCTCCAGTTCTGGGTGCTCTTCGCGGGCTTCAACACTGCCTTCTTCCCCCAGCACTACCTCGGGGCGATCGGGATGCCCCGCCGCATCTACACCTACGCGGCGGGCGCCGGCTGGACCTTCTGGAACGCGGTCTCCACCCTCGGCGCCTTCGGGATCGCGCTCGGTGTCCTCCTCTTCATGGTCAACGCGTGGCGGAGCCTGCGGGCGGGCGCGCCCGCGCCCGCGGACCCGTGGGACGGCCGGACGCTCGAGTGGCGGACGTCGTCGCCGCCACCGCCGCACGACTTCGACACGATCCCTCCCGTCTCCGGCCGCGACACTTTCTGGCGGGAGAAATATGGCCGGCGAGCGGGCGGAGGCGGCCCCGGAGCTGCCCCCTCGCGTGACCATATTCATCTCCCCGCACCCTCCCACTGGCCGGTCCTGGTCGGGCTCGGCATGGCGGTCATGGCGGTGGGCGCGCTGACCCACCTCGCGACCGTGCTCGTGGGTGCGCTCGTCACTGTCGTCGGCGTCTTCCGCTTCGCGCTCGAGCACCACCGGAACCCCGCGCACGAGCACCAGGTCGGCAGCCTCGACCTGGACCACCGCAAGGTCGCGATGTGGGTGTTCCTCGGGTCCGAGTGCTTCTTCTTCGGCACCCTGATCGCGACGTACCTCGCCTACAAGGGAAAGAGCGTGGTCGGGCCCGAGCCCCACCAGATCCTCAACATCCCGCTGACGACGGTCTCGACCTTCGATCTCCTGATGTCGAGCCTGCTCATGGTGCTGGCGCTGGCGGCCGTGCAGCGCGGCGACCGCCGCGAGGCTCGTCTCTGGCTCTTCGGCACGGCCTTCTTCGGCCTGATCTTCCTCGGCTTCCAGGCCTACGAGTTCACGCACTTCGTCGGGGAAGGGCTGACCCTCCAGCAGAACCTGTTCGGCTCCACCTTCTTCGTGCTCACCGGCTTCCACGGCGCTCACGTGACGGTCGGAGTCGTCTGGCTCTTGAGCCTGTGGCTCCTCGATCTCCGCGGCAACCTCGGGGTGACCGACGCGATGAAGGTGGAGGTGGCGGGGCTCTACTGGCACTTCGTCGACGTCGTGTGGATCGTGATCTTCACCCTCGTCTACCTGATTCCGTGAGGACCGACAGGAATGGGTGATCACCGGCAGGAGGGCGCCCACGCCTCCGCCTGGACCTATATCAAGGTGGCGCTCGTGCTCACCGGCGTGACGACGCTGGAAGTCGGCGCCATCTACATCCGGCAGCTCACCCCGATCATCGTGCCCCTCCTGCTCGCGTTGTCGGCGGCGAAGTTCGCGCTGGTCGTCCTCTTCTACATGCACCTCCGCTACGACTCGCGCGTGCTCACCCTCCTCTTCGTGGGCCCGCTGGTCCTCGCGAGCGGGATCGCCATCGCCCTGATGACGCTGAGCGGGGACTTCCTGGTCTTCGGGCGATAATGGAATGGACCGCGTCATGCTGAACGCAGCCGGGTCGCACCTCGTCTCAGGCCACCCACCGACACCACCGGCCCCGCGGCGCCCGCTACAATGACGCCGCCGCCCTTCGCCTGGACCTCGGGTGCGATCCACGCCGACGTTCTGCTCGGTGCCGGCCTCCTCGCGACGGCGTACGCGGTCGCCTGGACGCGCGGGCCGCGCGGGAGGGCGACGCAGCCCCTCCGCTTCCTCGCGGGCCTCACCGCGTTGCTCGCGGCGCTCAACGGCCCGCTCCACGATCTGAGCGATTACTACCTCTTCAGCGCCCACATGGTGCAGCACCTCGTGCTGACGCTCGTCGTCGCGCCACTGCTCCTCGCCGGCACGCCGGGCTGGATGCTCGACCGGCTGATCGGGCCGCTCGGCCGGTGGCGACTCGGCCGCACCGTCGTCCGCGCGCTGACGCGGCCCGTCCCCGCGCTCGCCCTCTACGCCGTGGCGCTGATCACGTGGCACCTGCCGGGCCCGTACAACGCAGCCCTCGAGATCCACGGCTGGCACATCGTCGAGCACCTCGTCCTGCTCGCGACCGCCGTGCTCGCGTGGTGGCCGGTCGCCTCCGCATCCACGCTCGCGCCGCGGCTGCACTACGGAGCGCAGATCCTCTACCTCTTCGCGTTCGGAGTCCCGATGACGGTCGTCGCGTCCATGATCACGGGCGCCGAGCGGGTCCTCTACCCCTTCTACGCCGCGGCGCCCCGGCTCTGGGACCTCACGCCGCTCGCCGACCAGCGCCTGGGCGGCGTCATCATGTGGGTGCCGGCCGCCCTGATCCCGCTCGCAGCGTTCACGGTCGTGTTCTTCCGCTGGGTCGCCGCGGAGGCCGACGAGGACGCAGCGCCCGTCGGGAAACCTCTGCTATGATCAAAGCTCCATGAACATCTGCGTGGCCGGCACCGGGTACGTCGGGCTCGTCACGGGCGCGGTCTTCGCGGACCTCGGCAACGACGTCGTCTGCATCGACAACGTCGCGGAGAAAATCGCCGCCCTCCGGGCGGGCCGCATGCCGATCTACGAGCCCGGGCTCGAGGAAATGGTCGCGCGCAACGTGGCCGACGGCCGGCTCGCCTTCACGACCGACCTCGCCGACGCCGTACGTCGCTCGGTGGTCGTGTTCATCACGGTCGGCACGCCGGCCAGGGAGACCGGGCAGACCGACCTCGGCGCAGTCGAGTCCGTGGCGCGCGAGATCGGTCGGGCGATGGAGCGGTACACGGTCGTCGTGAACAAGTCCACGGTGCCTGTCGGCACCGGCGACCTCGTGCGCGAGGTCATCGAGCGCCACCAGCGGACGCCCGTGCCCTTCGACGTCGTCTCGAACCCCGAGTTCCTGCGCGAGGGCTGCGCGATCGAGGACACGCTCCGGCCGGACCGGATCGTCATCGGCGCGCCCAACCAGCAGGTCGCGATGACCCTGCTCGAGCTCTACGCCCCGCTCGAGCGCCCGATGATCATCACCGACGTACCCTCCGCCGAGATCATCAAGTACGCCTCCAACGCCTTCCTCGCGGCGAAGATCTCGTTCGTCAACGTGATCGCCAACCTCTGTGAGCAGGCGGGCGCCGACATCACGCAGGTCGTGAAGGGCATGGGGCTCGATCCCCGGATCGGGCCCGCGTTCCTGCAGGCCGGCCTCGGCTACGGCGGGAGCTGCTTCCCGAAGGACACCGACTCGCTCGTCCACACGGCCGCCGCGCGCGGCGTGGATTTCGTCCTGCTCCGGGCCGCGGTCGAGATCAACCAGGAGCGGGCCAGCCACTTCGTGCGCATGATCGAGAAGGCGCTCGCGCCGCTGGACGACAAGCGCGTCGCCGTCCTGGGCCTCGCCTTCAAGCCGAACACGGACGACATGCGCGAGGCGAAGTCGATCGAGGTCGTCGCGCGTCTCGTCCAGCTCGGCGCCCAGGTCCGCGCCTACGACCCCGTCGCCATGGAGAACGCCAAGCGCGTGCTGCCGGCGAGCGTCGTCTACTGCGACTCGCCGTACGCCGCCGCGGCCGACGCCGACGCGGTCGCCCTCGTCACCGAGTGGAACGAATTCAAGCTCCTCAACCTCGAGCGGCTCCTCGCGGTCCTGCGCCGGCCGGTGATCTTCGACGGCCGCAACCTGTGGGAGCCCGAGCGAATGCGGCGCCTGGGCTTCGAGTACCACTCGATCGGCCGCAAGCCCGTCCTGCCCGCCTGACCCCCGCGATGCGGGCGCTGGTCACGGGCGGCGCGGGGTTCATCGGCTCCCACCTCTGCGAGTTCCTCCTGGGACAGGGCTGGGAGGTCGTCTGCATGGACAACTTCGTCACCGGGTCTCCGGACAACGTCGCGCCGTTCCAGGCGCGGCCCGGGTTCAGGCTGGTGCGCCACAACGTGACGGAGTACATCCGGATGGACGGGGCCCTCGACTGGGTCCTGCACCTCGCGAGCCCCGCCTCCCCGCGCGACTACCTCGAGCTGCCGATCCAGACGCTCAAGGTCGGCGCGCTCGGCACGCACAACGCGCTCGGCCTCGCCAAGGCCACGGGCGCCCGGTTCCTGCTCGCCTCGACGTCCGAGGTCTACGGCGACCCGCTCGTCCACCCGCAGCGCGAGGACTACTGGGGCAATGTGAACCCGGTCGGCCCGCGCGGGGTGTACGACGAGGCGAAGCGCTTCGCCGAGGCGATCACGATGGCCTACCACCGCACCCACGGCGTGGACACGCGGATCGCCCGCATCTTCAACTCCTTTGGCCCGTCCATGAGGATCGACGACGGGCGTGCGATTCCCGCGTTCATCTCGCAGGCGCTCGCCGGCCAGCCACTGACCATCTTCGGCGACGGCTCGCAGACGCGCTCGTTCCAGTACATCTCCGACCTGATCGACGGCCTCTGGCGCCTCATGCGGGCGCCCGTGAACGATCCGGTCAACCTCGGCAACCCACAGGAGATGACGCTCCTCGAGCTCGCCAAGCGCATCCTCCGCCTCACCGGCGCCAGGAGTGAGATCGTCTTTCGGCCGCTCCCGACGGACGATCCAAAGGTCCGCCAGCCGGAGATCGGCCGGGCCCGCGCGCTCCTCGGCTGGGAGCCGCGCGTGGATGTCGACGAAGGATTGCGCCTGACCATCGACTGGTTCAGGCGGAGGCTCCGCGGGTGAGGGTCCTGGTCACGGGCGGCGCGGGATTCATCGGCTCCCACGTGGTGGACCGGCTGGTCGCCGACGGCCACGCAGTCGACGTCGTGGACAACCTGTCGACCGGCCGGCGCGCGCACGTGAACGCGGCGGCGCGGCTCATGGTCTGCGATCTCCGGAGCGCGCGGCTCGACGGCGCGTTCGCGGCCGCGCGGCCGGACGCCGTCGTCCACCTGGCCGCCCAGGCGGCCGTCCCGCGCTCGGTCGCCGACCCGCGCTTCGACGCGAGCGTCAACGTGCTCGGCACCCTCGCGCTCCTCGACGCGGCCCGCCGCTTGGCGGTCGGGCGCGTCGTCTACGTCTCGACTGGCGGTGCCGTCTACGGCGACACCGACGTGCTGCCGACCCCGGAGGACCATCCCACACGGCCCGCCTCGCCGTACGGCGTATCGAAGCTCGCCGGTGAGCGCTATCTCGAGTGCTGGGCACGCCTCACGGGGACGCCGACCTTGTCGCTCCGCCTCGCGAACATCTACGGCCCACGCCAGGATCCCCACGGCGAGGCCGGCGTGGTCGCGATCTTCGCCTCGCGGCTCCTCGCCGGCGTCGAATGCGTCGTCAACGGCGACGGCGAGCAGACCCGCGACTACGTCTACGTCGGGGACGTGGCCGATGCGGTGGCCCGTGCCCTCGCGTCCGCCGACGTCACGGGTGAGGTCAACATCGGCACCGGCGTCGAGACCTCGGTGAACGACCTCTATCGGCGGCTCGCGCGCCTCGCCGGCGTGGCGCGCACGGCGCGCCACGGCCCGCCCAGGCCCGGCGAGCAGCGGCGCAGCGTTCTCGACGCGACGCGCGCGAAGGCCTTGCTCGGCTGGATGGCCGCGACGCCGCTGGACGCCGGCCTCGCGAAAACGCTCGCAGACTTCAGAAAGGAGATCCGCGCATGATCGACGAGGAGCTGAAGGCGATCCTGGTCTGCCCGGCGTGCAAAGGGGACCTCATTTTCGAGGAGACCCGCATCATCTGCCCGGCCTGCCGCAAGGCCTACCCGATCCGCGACGGGATCCCGGTGATGCTGATCAACGAGGCCGAGGCCTGGTCGCCGGCAAGGTAGTGGCGAACGACCGACCGGCGCAGGCGGTGATCCTGGCCGGCGGCCAGGGGACGCGGCTGCGCCCGCTCACGCTCGCGCGGGCGAAGCCCGTCGTGCCGCTGCTCAACCGCCCGTTCCTCGCCTACCAGCTCGCCCTGCTGCGCGAGCACAGCGTCACCGACGTGATCCTCGCCTGCTCCTACCGCGTGGACGACGTCCGCGCGGCGCTGGGCGACGCCGGCCATCTCGGCGTGAAGCTCCGGTACGTCGTCGAGCAGGAGCCGCTCGGGACGGGCGGCGGCGTCCGCAACGCCGCCGACCTCGTGTCGGGCACCGTGTTCGTCTTCAACGGCGACATTCTCACCGACGCCGACCTGACCGCCATGCGGCAATTCCACGAAGCTCGCGGCTCGCGCACGACGATCTTTCTGCAGCCCGTGCCGGACCCGCGGCAGTACGGCCTCGTCGAGACGGAGCGGAGCGGGCGACTGCTCCGGTTCCGCGAGAAGCCGGCGGCCGACGAGGAGATCGCCACCGACACGATCAACGCCGGCATCTACCTGATCGACGCGGCGCTGCTCGGGCGGATCCCATCCGAGCGCCCGAGCTCGATCGAGCGCGAGTTCTTTCCGGCGTTGATCGCCGACGGGATCCCATGCTTCGGCTGGTGCCCGTCCGCGTACTGGCGCGACATCGGGAACCCGGGGGCCTACAGCGCAGCCCAGATAGACCTGCTCGAGGGCCGAGCGCGCATGCTGCTCCAGCCGCCCGGCGAGCGCCGCGATGGAAGCTGGGTCGCCGCGGGCGGCTCCGTCGCCTCCGACGCCCGCCTCGTCTCGCCCTCTGTCATCGGCGCGCGCGTCGTGCTGCACCCGCGCTGCCAGGTGGGGCCGGCGGCCGTGATCGGCGAGGGCTCGACGGTCGGCCCGGACGCGCGGGTGGAGAGCGCCATCCTCTGGGAGCGGGTCGCGGTCGGCGCCGGCGCCGTGCTGCACGAGTGCGTGATCGGCGCCGATGTCAAGATCGGCGCCCACGCGCGCGTGGGCTCGGGCGTCGTGCTCGAGTCGGGGGCTGTGATTCCCGAGCGGACGACGCTCGCCCGCTAACTCCTCGGGCGACGGACGCGCGCGTGTGGCAGGGCGAGCGGCCGGCCGGGGGAGGCCGCGTGTTAGACTGAGTCGATGGCGCTGGCTCGCATCCGCAACTTCTCGATCGTCGCCCACATCGATCACGGCAAATCCACGCTGGCTGACCGCCTCCTGGCGCTCACCGGCACGATGGACGCCAAGAAGGCCGTCGACCAGGTGCTGGACTCGATGGATCTCGAGCGCGAGCGAGGCATCACGATCAAGGCCCACACGGTCCGTCTCCTCTACCGCGCGCGCGACGGCCACGAGTACACCCTCAACCTGATCGACACGCCCGGCCACGTGGACTTCTCCTACGAGGTCTCGCGCGCGCTCGCGGCGTGCGAGGGGGCGATCCTCATCATCGACGCCGCGCAGGGGATCGAGGCCCAGACCCTGGCGAACTTCTACCTCGCGAGCGACGCCAACCTGACGATCGTCCCCGTGATCAACAAGATCGACCTCCCCGCGGCCAACGTCGAGGGCACGCGCGAGGCGATCACGGCGGTGCTCGAGCTCGACGGGAGCGAGGCGCTGGCCATCTCCGCCAAGCACGGCACGGGCGTGCCCGAGGTGCTGGAGGCGATCGTCACGCGGATCCCGCCGCCGGCCGGCGATCCGCACGGGTCGCTCAAGGCGCTGGTCTTCGACTCCTTCTACGACTCGTACCAGGGCGTCGTCGTCTACGTGCGTCTCACGGACGGCCACGTGCGCGTCGGCATGCGAATATTATTGATGTCGAACGGCCGCGCGTACGACGTCCAGCAAGTCGGCGTCTTCTCGCCCGACATGCGGCCCGTCGAGGAGCTGTCCGCGGGCCAGGTCGGCTATATCATCGCGGGGATCAAGCGAGTGGCTGACGCGAAGGTGGGCGAGACGATCACGGAGGCCGCGCGGCCGACCGCCGAGCCCTTTCCCGGCTACCGCGACGCCAAGCCGATGGTGTTCGCGGGCCTCTACCCGATCGAGGACACTGATTATGAAGCCCTGCGCGACGCCCTCGAAAAGCTTCGCCTCAACGATCCGGCCTTTACCTACGAGCCCGAAACGTCTCTCGCGCTGGGCTATGGGTTTCGCTGCGGCTTCCTCGGCACGCTGCACATGGAGATCGTCCAGGAGCGGCTCGAGCGCGAGTTCGACCTCTCGCTGATCGTCACCGCGCCGAGCGTCCGGTACCGGATCCTCACCACCGCGGGCGAGGTGCTCGATCTCGAGAACCCGTCGAAGATGCCGACGCCGGACAGGATCGCCGAGATGAAGGAGCCGTACGTCACGTCGTCGGTCTTCGTGCCGACGGAGTTCATGACGGTGATCTACAAGCTCGCCCAGGAGAAGCGGGGCGAGCACAAGTCCCTCGAGTACCACGGCAAGCGCGTCCACATCCGGTTCGACTTCCCCCTCGCGGAGATCGTCGTGGACTTCTACGACAAGCTGAAGTCGATCTCGAAGGGGTACGCGTCGTTCGACTACGAGTTCGCGGACTTCCGCCCCTCGGATCTCGTCAAGCTCGACATCCTGCTCAACGGCGAGCCCGTCGACGCGCTCTCGATCATCGTCCACCGGGACAAGGCGTACGAGAAGGGCAAGGCGCTGGTCGAGAGGCTCCGCGCGGTCATCCCGCGCCAGCTCTTCGAGGTGGCCATCCAGGCCGCGATCGGCAGCCGCGTCATCGCGCGCGAGACCGTGAAGGCGATGGGCAAGAACGTCACCGCCAAGTGCTACGGCGGCGATATCACACGCAAGCGCAAGCTCCTCGAGCGACAGAAGGAAGGCAAGAGGCGCATGAAACAGGTGGGTCGCGTCGAAGTACCACAAGAGGCATTCCTCGCGGTGCTGAAGAGCTGAACATGGACGAGCGCAAGATCGAGATCGAGCCCACGAAGATCGGTGTGACCGTCCCCGCGCCGTCCGCCCCGGAGACGGCCGCCGAGGCCACGGAGGCGAAGCCCAAGCGGAAGTCGGCGCTCCGTGAGTACGTGGAGGCGATCGGGATCGCGGTCCTCCTGGCCCTCGTCATCCGTACCTTCGTGGTCCAGGCCTTCACGATCCCGTCGGGTTCGATGATGGACACGCTGCTCGTCGGCGATTACATCCTCGTGAACAAGTTCCTCTTCGGCGCCGAGCTGCCGTTCACCGACTGGCGCATGCCGGGCCTCCGGGACCCGCACCGGGGCGACATCATCGTGTTCAAGTACCCGCAGGACGAGAAGCGAGACTTCATCAAGCGGATCATCGGGACGCCCGGCGACAGTATCCAGATCCGCGGCCGCCAGGTGTACGTGAACGGCACGCCGCTCGTCGAGCCCTACACGAAATTCGCCGACGGCGCGCGCGCGGTCCAGGATGGCTACTGCGGCTACTCCTACGGCTGCCAGCCGACGACCGTGCCGCCCGATTCCTACTTCGTCATGGGTGACAACCGTGACAACTCCCAGGACAGCCGCTACTGGGGGTTCGTCAAGCGCGACAAGATCAAGGGCAAGGCGTTCCTGACCTACTGGTCGTGGGACGGCGACCATTACTGGCTCCGCTGGTGGCGACTCGCGCACTACATACCGTAAATTCTCGGAGGGGGGCTTCGCCCCCCTTCCGAAACCTCCCCCCAGGAATCGTTGCGCCGGCAAAGCCGGCGCTCGAACCTCGTGCGGACAACCCGTCAGCCTCGGACTGCGCTTCCGTCCTTGGGGACAATCCGCCAGCGTCAGACTCGCTCGGGTTCTATGTTCACGTCCCGTTCTGCGCGCAGCGCTGCCACTACTGCAGCTTCAACACGGCGCCCCTCGACGAGGGCGCAATGACGCGCTACCTCGCGGCCCTCGAGCGCGAGCTCGACCTGCTCGGTGGGCTCGGGTGGGCGCCGCGCGTGCGGATCGAGACCATCTTCTTCGGCGGCGGGACGCCCTCGCTCCTCGACCCCGAACCGCTGGCGGCGATCCTGGTACGGCTCCGGGACCGGTTCGCCGTCGCCCCCGACGCGGAGACCACGGTCGAGTGCAACCCCGAGAGCGTGACGCGCGCGAAGCTCGAGGCGTACCGGGCGGCCGGGGTGAACCGCCTGAGCCTCGGTGTCCAGTCGCTCGACGACGCGATCCTGCCCCGGCTCGGCCGGCTCCACGACCAGAGGGGCGCGCGCCTGGCCTTCGAGGCGTCACGCGACGCCGGCTTCTCCAACGTCAGCGTGGATCTGATGTACGGCCTGCCCGGGCTCGACCTCGAGGGCTGGAGCCGCACGGTCGACGCGGTGCTCGACTGGCAGCCCGAGCACCTCTCCGCCTACGGCCTCACGCTGGACGCAGGAAGCCTCTGGGGCGCCGCCGGCGTCGGCGGTCTCCCGCCCGAAGAGACGGTGGTGGCGCAGTACTGGCGGCTCACGCGAGCCGCGGCCGAGCGCGGCTTCGAGCACTACGAGATCTCGAACTACGCGCGACCCGGCTTCCGCTCGCGCCACAACCAGATCTATTGGCGCGCGGCGGAGTACCTCGCGGCGGGGCCGGGCGCGTGCGGCTTCGTCGGTCGCGTCCGCTACGCGAACGCGCGGGCCACGCCCCGCTACTGCCAGACGCTCGAGGAGGGCCGCCTCCCGGTCGACACGTTCGAGGAGGTCACGCCGCGCCAGCGGCTCGCCGAGCGGCTCATCCTCGGGCTCCGGACCGCCGACGGCGTGCCCGCGGCGTGGCTCGACGCGCGGCTCCTAGGCGACGCACCGCTCCGGCGCACGATCGCCGCGTGGCGTGAGGAGCGACTCCTGGCGGATGCCGGCGACCGCGTCCGGCTGAGCGCGGCAGGCTTCCTCGTCTCGGACGCGCTGTTCGTCGACTTGCTATAATTCTGGCTGATGGACGTCCGTCATCGCGAGGTCCTGATCGCCGTCATCCGTGAATATGTCGACTCGGCCGAGCCGGTCGGATCGCGCGTGCTGGCCAAGCGCCACTTCCCCAACCTCTCCCCCGCGACCATCCGCAACGCGATGGCCGATCTCGAGGAGATGGGCTACCTCGCCCAGCCGCACACGAGCGCCGGGCGGGTGCCGACGGACAAGGCGTACCGGTTCTACGTGAACTCCTTCCCGCCGTCGCAGGCGCCGGAGGCGCCGGCCGCGACCGGGACGCTGCCCACGCGGCACTCGGGGATCGACGGTTTTATGGAGCGGACGTCGTCGCACCTGTCGGTCGCGACGAAGCTGACGGGCCTCCTGCTGGCGCCGCCGCTCAAGCACACGACGCTGGCCCGGGTGGAGCTGATCCCCCTCGAGAAGGACCGGGCGCTCGCCGTCCTCGTCACGGACGCCGGCTGGGTCACGGCCCGGGCGGTCACGCTCGAGCCGCCGCTCTCCGCCGACGAGGTGCGCTCGATCGGGCGCGAGCTCTCGCGGCGGTTCCGCGGGCGGACGGTCGAGCAGGTCGTGGACATGGAGTCGTCGCCGAGCGACCCGCTCGACACCCTGCACACGCGCGCGCGGGCCGTCACCGAGCAGATCCTCGCGCTGCTGAAGGGGCGCACGCTCTACGTCAGCGGCGCGATCAACATGCTCGACCACCCCGAGTTCTGGGACATCGAGACGACGCGCGACCTGCTGCGCACGTTCGAGCAAAAGGAGCGCCTCGCCGACCTCATGACCGTGCTCGCCAAGGCCGAGGGGCTGCACGTCACGATCGGCGAGGAGAACCCGTACGCGGAGATGCGCGAGTGCACGCTGATCACCGCGACGTACCTCTACCACGACCAGGTGGTCGGCATCCTCGGGGTCGTCGGCCCCCGGCGCCTGCCCTACCCGGACGTCATCTCCGTCGTCAACGAGACCGCGCGCCACGTGACCGAGGCGCTCTCGCGCGTCCGTCAGGACTTGTACCTACCGTCGTAGCGCTGGTCGGCGTGGGGTCGGGGGCAGGCTCCTCTGCTCGGAACGACACTCGCTCGGAGCCCGCCCCCGACCCCGCCCGACCACGCCACGCTGATATAATTCAAGTGTGATGGACGATTCTCCGAGAGAGGAAGCCGTGTCTGCAGCGGCCGCGCCGTCGGCCGAGGCTTCCCAGGCTCCCGTTCCGGAGGTCGAGGGGCTCCGGCGCCAGCTCGACGAGAAGCACGACCGTCTGCTCCGCGTGCTCGCCGACGCCGAGAACGCGCGGCGGCGGGCTCAGCGCGAGCGCGAGGAGTTCGTCAAGTACGCCAACGAGTCGCTGCTCCGTGACCTCATCCCGGCGCTCGACAACCTCGACCGGGCGCTCGACGCCGCCCGGGCCGCGGGCACCGCGGCGAACCTCGTCGAGGGCGTCGAGCTGACCCAGCGCGAGCTGCTGAAGGTGCTCGAGCGGGCGGGCGTCACGCGCTACTCCGCGGTCGGGCAGTCTTTCGATCCGACGCGCCACGAGGCGATCGCGCGCGTGGTCAGCACGGAGGCCGCGCCCAACACCGTCGTGAGCGAGCGGCTGCCGGGCTACCTGCTGCACGACCGCGTGCTCCGTGCCGCGCTCGTCGCGGTCGCCGTGGCGCCCGACGAGGACGCCTGAGCCCGTGCCGCGCGACTATTACGAGGTCCTCGGCGTTCCACGCGGCGCGACGGACGCCGAGCTGAAGAAGGCCTACCGGCAGCTCGCGATGCAGTACCACCCCGACCGGAACCCGGGCGCCAAGGACGGTGAGGAGCGCTTCAAGGAGGTCAACGAGGCGTACACCGTCCTCTCCGACCCCGAGAAACGCGCGCACTTCGACCGGTTCGGCACGGTGGGTCCGGTCGCGGGCGGGGGGGGCACGGACACGGGCTTCGGCACGCTGTTCGAGGACATCTTCGAGAACTTCTTCTCGGGCGGCGCGCGCTCGAGCCGCCGCTCCCGCGCCACGCGCGGCGAGGACCTCCAGTACGAGCTCAAGATCGCGCTCGAGGAGGCGGCGGCGGGCGTCGAGACGAAGATTCAGATCCCGCGGCTCGAGCAGTGCGACGCGTGCGGCGGGACCGGCGTCGAGCCGGGCGGCCGGCTCGAGACGTGCGACTTCTGCCGCGGGCGCGGCGAGGTCCGGCGCACGCACGGCTTCCTCACGGTGGCGCAGCCCTGCCCCAGGTGCCAGGGCGCGGGTCAGCTGAACCGCCACCCCTGCGCGCGGTGCCGGGGCGAGGGGCGTCAGCGCTCCGAGCGCTTGCTGTCCGTGAAGATCCCGGCGGGCATCGAGGACGGGATGCAGCTCCGGCTGAGCGGCGAGGGCTCCGGGGGCGCCAACGGCGGGCCGCCCGGTGACCTGTACGTCCTCGTGCGCATCCGCGAGCACGAGATCTTCGTGCGGGACGGCGCCGACCTCTACTGCGACCTGCCGGTGGCCTTCCCGCAGCTGGCGCTCGGCGTGGAAGTGGAGATCCCCGTGCTCAACGGCACCGCGAAGCTCCGGATCCCGCCCGGCAGCCAACCCAATCAGATCCTCAGGCTCAAGGGCAAGGGCATGCCGCATCTCCGCCAGCGCGGCCACGGCGACGCCTGCTACCGGCTCATCCTCGAGGTCCCGCAGAAGCTCAACCCGAAGCAGCGCGAGGCGCTGCTCGCCTTCGAGGCCGCGTCGAAGGCGGAGCGCGGACCGCTGGCGCTCGCGTTCCTCGAGCGGATGAAGAAGCTGCTCGGCTGAGCCGATGTCGTCCTCCCGCTACTGGGAGCTCACCGTCGAGATTCCCGAGGAGGCTTCCGAAGGGCTGACGAACTTCGTGTGGGAGCTAGGCGCGCTCGGCGTCGTCGAGGAGGAACTGCCCGGCAGGCGACCGAGGCTTCGCGCCTTCTTTCCGAAGACCGTCGTCGCGCGCGCCCTCGAGGAGAGCGTCCGTGAGTACCTCGGCGGGCTGCGCGAGCTCGGCTTCCCCGGCGCGGGCGAGCCAAGCGTCGTCGCGCTCGCGAGCCAGGACTGGGCCGACGCCTGGCGCGCACACTTCCGCCCGCTGTCCGTCGGCAAACGCCTGCTGATCGCGCCGCCGTGGGAACGGCCGCGCACGAACGGGCGCGTCGTGATCACGATCGAGCCCGGCCGCGCCTTCGGCACGGGCCAGCACCCGAGCACCCTCGGGTGCCTCGAGCGGCTCGAGTCGCTGCTCGCCCGGACGGTCCCGCCCTGGCTGATCGACCTCGGGACCGGTTCGGGTGTGCTCGCAATCGCCGCCGCGCGGCTCGGCGTCGTCCGGGTCCTCGCCGTCGACGACGATCCCGACGCCGTCGCCTCCGCGATGGCGAATGCCGCCCGCAACCGTGTCTGCGATCGCGTGCGCTGCATCCTCGGCGACGCGGGCGCGCTCGAGGAGTCGGGGGCGCCGCTCGTCGTGGCCAACCTCCTGACCGCGGCGCACCTCAGGCTGGCGCCGCGCTACGCCCGCTATCTCGCTCCCGGGGGCGCGCTCCTGCTCGGCGGCATCCTCGACGCGGAGGCGGCCGGCGTCGCCGCCGCGCTCGGTGGTCACGGGTTCGCTTCGCGCGCATCGATGTCGGTGGAGGGCTGGACCACCCTCGAGCTCGCCCGTGCGCCGCTTCACGATCGCGCCTGACCGGATCCGTGACGGCCGCGTCGCCTTCGACCGCGCCGAGTCGCGCCACCTCAGACGCGTGCTGCGCCTCAAGCCCGGCGACACGGTGATCGCCGCCGACGGCGCCGGCCACGACTTCACGGTGCGCCTCGAGGACGTCGGCGAGACCGTCACGGGCACCGTTCTCGGCGTCGCGCGTCGCGACGCCGAGTCGCCGCTCCGGATCACGCTCGTCCAGTCGGTCCCGAAGGGGGACAAGATGGAGGCGATCGTCCGCGCGGCCACCGAGCTCGGCGTCGCGCGCGTCGTGCCGGTGACCACCGAGCGGACGATCGTCACACTCGAGCCCGGTCGCTGGCGCGAGCGCGCGCGGCGCTGGCAGCGGGTCGCCAAGGAAGCGGCGAAGCAGTGCGGCCGCGGTGTCATTCCCCCCGTCGACGTGCCGCGACCGCTCGGGGAGTTCCTGGCGCTCGACGAGCCCGCCGAGCTCCGGCTCTGCCTCTGGGAAGGCGCGGCGGGGCAGGGGCAGGGTGGGGGGCAAGCTCTTCCGTTCGGAACGACACTCACTCAGAGCCTGCCCCCCACCCTGCCCCAAGGCGCGAGCATCCATCTTCTGATCGGGCCAGAGGGGGGGCTGTCACGCCAGGAAGTCGAGAGTGGGCGCGCAGTCGGCTGGAGGGTCATCGGCGTCGGGCCGCGGATCCTGCGCACGGAGACCGCGGGCCCGGCGATCATCGCCGTCCTCCAGAGCAAGTTCGGCGATATGGACTGAGAAGACATGCGGAACACAGCCACCGGACGCCCCGTCCCGGGCGACCCGCCCGAGGCCGGCTGGGAGCAGTTCGACGTGGACGCCGATGTGGGCGTGCGCGCGTGGGGTCCGACGCGCGCGGAGGCTTTTGCCCAGGCGGCGCTCGGCGTCTTCGCGCTGATCGTCGCACCCGACGAGGTCGAAGAGCGCGAGCACCGCGAGGTCCGCGCACAGGCCGAGTCGCCCGAGACGCTCCTTGTCACCTGGATCAACGAGTGCCTCTACGTGCACGAGATCGAAGGCTTCGTCGTCCACCGTGTCGCGGTCCTCTCGGCGAGCGACACGCTCATCCACGGCGTGCTTCACGGCGAGGCGCTCGACACGCGCCGCCACCGGCCCGGCACCGTCGTCAAGGCCGCGACTCTTCACCGAGCGAGTGTCCTGGAGCGCGCTGGGCGCCACCAAGTCAGCGTGATCGTGGATGTCTGAGCGACGTCTCGGTTGTCTCCCATTTGGGACACCGCGCCGCCAATCGCGTGTCATCGATGCTACCAGCGGGAAGCGAAACGCGCCCGGGTCAACCAGAGAAGGCGTGGAGCGGCGGTCACTTACCACTTTTCCGGAATTGTGGCATCGAGGTTGCTTAGGCTCCCCGGGTCTATGCGCCAGCAAACGATCAGGAGGCCGGTCACGCTGGAGGGGGTCGGCCTTCACTCAGGCAAGCCGGCGAGGGTGACCCTGTCCCCGGCGCCCGAGGACACCGGCATCGTGTTCCGCGCTGGCGCCGACCGGATCGCCGCCGTTCCGCAGAGCGTCGTCAACTCGCACTACGCCACGACGATCGGGAGGAACGGCACGCGTGTGCAGACCGTCGAGCACCTGATGGCAGCGGCGGCCGGGCTCGGCATCGACAACCTCGAGGTCGAGGTGGACGGCCCGGAGATCCCGGCGATGGACGGCAGTGCGAAGCCCTTCGTCACCCTGCTCGCCGCCGCCGGACGGAACCAGCAGTCGGCGCGCCGGCGACCGCTCACGCTCCCCTACCCGATCCGCGTCGGCAGCGGCGGGCGCTGGATCCACATCTTCCCCTCGACGACCTTCCGCATCAGCTACACGCTCGACGTGGATCACCCGGCGATCGGCACGCAGGTCCTGTCCTGGACGGCCGCCACGGAGCGCGCCTTCGTCGACGACGTCGCACCGGCCCGCACCTACGGGTTCCTCAAGGACCTCGGGCTCATGCGGAAGAACGGCCTCGCGCGCGGCGGCTCGCTCGACAACGCGGTCGTGCTCGCGAACCGCGGCCCGCTCAACGGCCTGCGCTACCGCGACGAGTTCGTCCGCCACAAGATCCTCGACCTCATCGGCGACCTGGCGCTCCTCGGCCGCCCGATCCTCGCGCACGTCGTCGCGCGCAACGGGGGCCACACGCTCAACGTCGAGCTCGGGTTGGCGATCCAGCGCTCCCTGGGCATCGAGCGGCGGCCCGCGGGCGCCGCCCTCAGAGTCCTGCCGCAGGTACCCGCGTCCGGCCTCGCCGGCATCTGAGCCGCGGGCCCGCCCGACCGCCCACGCTATAATGTCGTGTCCGTCGTATGCGTGCTTCCAGTCTCAGGCGCTCGCTCCTCGCGGCGGCGCTGGCGCTGGCGGTTGCCGCGCCCGCGCGCGCCGAGCTACGCATCAGCGACCTCGCCGTCTTCCTCAACGACCACGAGGTGACGGTCCACGTCGTGCTGCTCGGCGCCGTCCCCGAGGCGTTTCAGGAGGGGATCCAGAGCGGAATCCCGGCGCACGTCCGTGTCACCGTCGAGCTCTGGCAGTACAACCGCTACTGGCGCGACCAGCTGCTGATGGCGAAGGTCGTCGAGCGCACCCTCGTCTACAACGTGGTGACCAAGGAGCTCAAGGTCACGTCCCTCAAGGGCGAGGCGCGGCCCGTCCACATCACGCGTGATTTCCGCGACGCCCATCGCGTGCTCTCCGAGCTGCGCGGTCTCAAGATGACCCCCGCCAGCGCCCTCGACCCCAACGCGGTCATCTACGTCCGGGTCGACGCCGAGGCGGCGCTCAACGGCGAGAACACCTTCCTCGCGCGGATGGCCGGCACGGCCGAGCAGACCTCACGCCAGTCCGACTACCGCACGATCCAGCGGGTGCAATAGTGCCGCTGCTCAGCGATGAGAACCGACGCCAGCGCAACCTCCTGATCATCGCGGGGTTCCTGTTCCTGGTCGCCGTGGCGAACCTCGTGGACACCGGCGTCTACGCGCCCGATCTTCCCCTCGCCTCCAACATCACGATCTTCGCCCTCCTCAACCTGAACCTGATCGTCCTGCTGCTGCTGGTCGTGCTGCTGTTCCGGAACCTGGTCAAGCTCTGGTTCGAGCGGCGGCAGAACGTCATCGGCGCGAAGTTCAAGACCAAGCTCGTGCTCGCCTTCCTGTCGCTCTCGGTCGCGCCGGCGATCCTGATCTTCCTCATCGCGTCGAACTTCATCAACAAGTCGATCGAGGGGTGGTTCAAGCCGCAGGTGGAGCGCCCGCTCGACCAGGCGCTCTCGGTGGCGCAGACGTACTACACCGACCTCGAGCGGACCGCGCTCCGGCACGCGCAGCGCATCGGCCGCGTGATCGACCGCGACGGCCTCCTCGGCGAGCACCGGCGCGAGGCCCTCGCGACATACCTGGTCGAGCAGCAGGAGCAGCTCGGGATCAGCGCGCTCACCGTCTTCAACGCGCAGGGGCAAGAGTTCGTGCACGTCAAGGACCCCGTGCTCGGCGACCTCCAGACCCGCGACGTGAACGAGAGCCAGCTCAAGCGCGGGCTCGCCGGCCAGGAGGTCACGACCGTCCGCGAGCTGTCGTCCGGGGACCTCATCGAGGCCTTCATGCCCATCTGGTCGCAGCCCCGCGGCGCGGAGCCGCGCGTCGCCGGCGTCGTCGTGGTCGCCACGCACGTCTCCGAGCGGCTCGAGGCGCGGGTGCGCGGCATCTCACAGGCGTTCCAGGAGTACAAGCAGCTCAGGCTCCTGCGGACGCCGATCAAGGGCATCTACATCCTGCTGTTCCTCTTGATGACGCTGATCGTGGTCTTCTCGTTCGCCTGGTTCGGGCTGTACCTGGCGCGGGGGATCACGGGCCCCATCGCCGAGCTCGCCGAGGGCACGCGCGAGGTGGCCATCGGCAACCTGAGCTACAAGGTCCAGGCGCGCGCCAACGACGAGCTCGGCGTCCTCGTGCAGTCGTTCAACCGGATGACCGACGACCTCGCCGAGTCCAAACGGCGGCTGGAGGAGGCGTACCTCGACCTCTCGGACAAGCACACCGAGCTCGAGGACCGTCGCCGCTACATCGAGACCGTGCTCGAGGCGCTCTCGAGTGGCGTCGTGTCGTTCGACCCGCTCGGGCGGCTCACGACCATCAACCGGGCCGCCGCGCGCATGTTCGGCGTGAACGAGGCGGCCGTCGGCCAGCTCCTCGAGGAGGTGTTCGCCGGCCCCGACGTCAAGGACGTCGTGGCGCTCGTCCAGCGGACGCGACGCCCGAAAGCCGGCGGCGTCGAGCAGGAGCTCCACCTGCGGCGGCGCGGCACGACGCTCTCGCTGCTCGCCTCGGCGACCGCGCTGCGTGGGCCGGAAGGCGAGTATGCGGGCGCGGTCGTCGTCTTCGAGGACCTCACCGAGCTGCTGAAGGCGCAGCGCGTCGCCGCGTGGCGGGAGGTGGCGCAGCGGATCGCGCACGAGATCAAGAACCCGCTGACGCCCATCCAGCTCTCCGCCCAGCGGCTCCGCCGGCGGCTCGCCCGGAGCGCGGGCGAGAACCAGCAGCTCGTGACGGAGTGCACCGGGACGATCATCCAGGAGGTCGACGGCCTGCGGCGGCTGGTGGACGAGTTCTCGCGCTTTGCCCGGATGCCCGCCCTGGCACCGCGGCCCACCGACCTCGGGCCGCTCGTCGAGTCCGTGGTGGCGCTCTACCGCGAGTCGCACCCGGGGCTCACGCTGGTCACGCGGCACGCCGAGGACCTGCCACCCGTCGAGGTCGACCCCGACCATATCAAGCGCGCGGTGCTGAACCTCGTGGACAACGCCGTCGAGGCGGTGGGCGGCGCGGGCGGGGTCGTCGTCGAGACAGCCCACGTCCCCGAGACCGCCCACGCCAGGATCATCGTGACGGACACCGGGCCCGGCATCAGCCCCGAAGACAAGGACAAGCTCTTCCTGCCCTACTTCTCGACCAAGGCCGCAGGCATGGGGCTCGGGCTGCCGATCGTCTGGGAGATCGTCACCGAGCACGGCGGTACGATCCGCGTCGAGGACAACGAGCCGCGCGGGTGCCGGTTCATCATCGAGGTGCCCGTGTCGCGCACCCCCGCGCCGGTCGAGGCATAGCCGATGTCCGGCGAGCATATCCTGCGCGCGACAGCGCGCCAGCGCCTGGGCGCGCGGCGCCGAGGGATAGGATGTCCAGCGAGCATATCTTAATCGTCGACGACGAGCCCGCGATCCAGGCGACCCTGCGCGGCGTCCTGGAGGACGAGGGCTACCGCGTCACCGCCGTCGGCAGCGGTGCGGACGCGCTCAGGGTCGTCGCCGACGAGCCGCCCGACCTCACCTTCCTCGACATCTGGATGGAGCGCATGGACGGCCTCGAGACGCTTGCCGAGATCAAGCGCCTCCGCCCCGACGCGCTCGTCGTGATGATCTCCGGGCACGGCACGATCGAGACCGCCGTGAAGGCCACCAAGCTCGGCGCCTACGACTTCATCGAGAAGCCGCTCTCGCTCGAGAAGACGCTGCTCACGGTCACGCGGGCGCTCGAGCACGCGCGCCTCGCGCGCGAGAACGCCACCCTGCGCGAGAGCCTCGTCGAGCGTGCGGAGATCATCGGCGACAGCGAGCCGGTCCGCCGGCTCCGCGAGCAGATCGCCACCGCCGCGCCGACGACCGGCCGCGTGCTGATTCGCGGCGAGAACGGCAGCGGCAAGGAGCTGGTCGCTCGAGCCATCCACGCCCGGTCGGCGCGGCGCGAGCAGCCGTTTGTCGAGGTCAACTGCGCCGCGATCCCGGAGGAGCTGATCGAGTCCGAGCTCTTCGGCCACGAGAAGGGGGCGTTCACGGGCGCGCTGGCGCGCCGCCGCGGCAAGTTCGAGCTCGCCGACGGCGGCACGCTCTTCCTCGACGAGATCGGCGACATGAGCCTGAAGACGCAGGCGAAGGTGCTCCGGGCGCTCGAGGAGCAGGCGTTCGAGCGCGTCGGGGGTAAGGACACGATCCGCGTGGACGTGCGCGTGATCGCGGCGTCCAACCGCGATCTCGAGACGCTGATCCGCGAGGGTCGCTTCCGCGACGATCTCTACTACCGCCTCAACGTCATTCCGATCGAGGTGCCGCCGCTCCGCGCCAAAAAGGATGACATCCCCGTGCTCGTGGACCACTTCATCGCGCTCTTCTGCGCCGAGAACGGCAAGCGGCCCAGGACCGTGTCGGGCGAGGCGCTCGGCTACTTCCTCGCCTACGACTGGCCCGGAAACGTGCGCGAGCTCCGCAACATGGTGGAGCGGCTCGTGATCATGACCCGCGGCGACGTGATCGGCGCCGACGACCTGCCGGCGCCGCTCCGCCCCAAGGCCGCCGTCCCCGCCGGCGAGGCGAGCGAGCGGTCGCTCAGAGAGGCGCGGGAGAACTTCGAGCGCGCGTACATCCTCGCGGAGCTCCGGGCCAACGACTGGAACATGACGCGGACTTCGGAGCGGCTCGGTATCGAGCGGAGCCACCTCTACCGTAAGCTCAAGGCGTACAACATCACCCCGCCCAGACGGGATTCCTGAGCGCGCGGCGCGCCGGCGTCGGTGATGATGCGCGGCGCACCCAGGCGCGTCACTCTAGCAGGAGCGTTCCCGAACTTGCTACGATCCTCCCGTGAAGATCGCGACGTGGAACGTCAACTCGATCCGCACGCGCCTGCCCCGCCTCCTCGTGTGGCTCGAGCGGCGCCGGCCCGACATCGTGTGCCTGCAGGAGACGAAGGTCGCCGACGACCAGTTCCCGTTCGCGGAGCTGCGGGCGCTCGGCTACGAGGCGCTCGTGGCGGGCCAGCAGACCTATAACGGCGTCGCGGTCCTGACGCGCGCCGGCGCCGAGGAGGTGGCGCGCCGGCTCCCCGACGAGGGCGACGACGCCCAGCGGCGCCTCCTGGTGGCGCGCGTGGCCGGCCTCAAGGTCATGAGCATCTACGGGCCGAACGGCCAGGAGGTCGGCTCGGACAAGTACGCCTACAAGCTCGACTGGTATCGCCGCTTCCGCGCCTTCCTCGAAACCTCCTCCAAGCCCGACGAGGCGCTCGTCCTGTGCGGCGACCTCAACATCGCCCCCGAGGACCGCGACGTCTGGGACCCGGAGAAGTGGCGCGGCCAGATCATGTTCAGCGACCCTGAGCGCGCGGCCTTCCGCGATCTCGTCTCCTGGGGGCTCCGTGACTCGCTCAGGCTCCACCGCCAGGAGGGCGGTCTCTTCACCTGGTGGGATTACCGCGCCGGTGCTTTTCACCGCGGCTGGGGGCTCCGGATCGACCACGTCCTGCTGACGCCCGCGCTCGCTGCGCGCTGCCTCTCCGTCGAGATCGACCGCGACGAGCGCAAGGGCAAGAAGCCGTCGGATCACGCGCCGGTCGTCGCGACGCTGGCGGATTGATGGCCGCGACCGCCGGCCGCGCGGTCGGGCTCCTGCTGCTCATCTGGATCGCGTTCCGGGTCCTCGGCCAGGGCTTGACGCTCGCCTCGGGCGGGGTCGTCGCGTTCCTCCACGGCGTGAACCTCGTCTTCCACGAGGCGGGCCACCTGATCTTCGGGTTCTTCGGCCAGTTCGTCGGGGTGCTCGGTGGCTCGCTGAACCAGGTGCTGATCCCGGCGATCTGCGTCGTCGCCTTCCTGCGCACGCACCAGGGCGCCTCCGCCGCGGTCGCGGTCTTCTGGACAGGGCAATCGCTCGCCGACGTCGCGGTCTACGCGGCCGACGGCCGGGCGATGGCGCTGCCGCTTCTGGCCGAGGGGCTCATCCACGACTGGAACTACATCCTCGGCCACACGGGTCTGCTCCAGCACGCCGAGGCCATCGGGCGCCTCATGTTCGGCGCCGGCGCGCTCCTGATGCTGGGCGCCCTCGCGTTCCTGGCGCTCGATCTCCTCCGCGCGTGGCAGGCCGCCGCGGCGGGGAGTGGGTAACGGCTCGCCGGACAGCGCCTGCCGTCACCGGTGGCACGATTCCATCCGCCGCCATGGCTATGTTCTAACCGTTTCCTTGCCGGCCCGTCGCCTCAGGGTGCTCAAATAGCAAGCGCCGGCGCAAGTTAGCAGTCAGCCATCGGTGGCACCCCGCTTGCTGCCCTCAAGTCGGAAGACCGAGGACACGAGGGGGGACCCAGATGATGAAGTGTCAGTGCGGCGGCCTACTTCGCTTCGATCTCCAGCACCTGCAGGACGCGGGCAGGCTTGGGGTGCGCGATCAAGTATCGCTCGTCTGGAAATGCATGGTCTGCGGCCGGTCGCGCAAGAGCGACGAGTCGTATCCGCTCAGTCAGGTCGTGGCATCACTCGACCAGTTGACCCTCGCCGACAGATCGCAGGGATGACCGGACTCGCGATCCCCTTTGCAGTCGTCGTCAGCGTCATCCGCGCAGGGATCTGAAACTCGCCGCAGTCAAAACGAACGTACGTCTGAGGCGGAGCCTCGGGTTGACAGCGCCGGGCCTCCGCCTGTAGAGTGAGGGTAGTTCGTGCACTTTCCTTTAAGTGAGCCCCGAGAGGCTCGTAAGGAGAGAAGATGGCCGCCCCCGTACCGCGCTTCCGAGAGAAGACGCAAGTTCTCGACGAAGCGGCGCTCGACCGG
>QHTD01000294.1 GCA_003220675.1 Candidatus Rokuibacteriota bacterium
TCGCGACCGGCGTCCTCGCGTCGCCCCGGCTCGAGGCCGAGGCGATCCTGGTTCAGGACGGGCGGATCGCCGCCCTGGGCGCCGCGTCGAAGACAGGCGCGGCGGGCGCCGACGTCGTGGTGGACTGCCGGGGCACGACCGTCATCCCCGGGCTCATCGACTCCCACTGCCACGTCGTGCTCGGCGACTACACACCCCGGCAAAAGACCGTCGACTTCCTCGACTCGTATGTGCACGGTGGCATCACGTCGGTCGTCTCCGCGGGTGAAGGCGTGCATGCGCCGGGCCGGCCGCACGATCCCGTCGCCGCGAAGGCGCTCGCGATCGCCGCGGCGAAGTGCTTCGCGAACTTCCATCCGAACGGCATGAAGGTCAACGCCGGCTCGGTCGTCCTCGAGCCGGGCCTGACGGAGGACGACTTCGCGGAGATGGCCCGGCACGGCGTCCATCACGCGAAGTACGGCTTCGGCGGCTACGCCCACCCGAAGGACGGCGAACCTCCGGCCCGACGTCTGCGGTCACGTCAACGGCGGGACGACGTCGCTCGACGAGGCGGGACTCGACGCGATCATCCGCGAGACGACGATGGCCCTGCAGGTGGTGCAGGCGGGCAACCTCCGCTCGGCGCTTTATATCATGAAGCGCTGCTGCGAGGCCGGGGTGCTCGCACGCGTCTGCATCGCGAGCGACACGCCGACGGGCACTGGTGTCATGCCCATGGGCGTCATCAAGAGCGTGTGCGAGCTCGCCTCGCTCGGCGATCTCCCACCGGAGCAGGCGATCGCGCTCGCCACGGGCAACAACGCCAGGATCTTCCGGCTCGAGCGCGGGACGGGAACCATCGCCGTCGGCGCGCCCGCGGATCTCGTCGTCTGCGATGCGCCGGCCGCCTCGCTGGCGACGGACGCCCTCGGCGCGATCGCGCGCGGTGACATACCCGGCATCGCGTGCGTCGTCATCGACGGCGAGGTGAGAGTGGGGAGGAGCCGTAACACGCCGCTCGCCAAGCGCCTCGCGACATTCAGGGGCGTGTCGGTCGCGGGCTCGGAAGGAGGAGGACGGAATGCAAGGCATTCCCTATAAGGGCTACCTCATTCGACCCGACTCGCAGTCTCTGCGATCCGGTGGGTGGATGCCCAGGGCGTGGGTGGTCTCACATGGCAAGTCGCGCGGCGCACGG
Source organism: Candidatus Rokuibacteriota bacterium (assembly GCA_003220675.1). Lineage (GTDB taxonomy): Bacteria > Methylomirabilota > Methylomirabilia > Rokubacteriales > CSP1-6 > 20CM-2-70-11. Next base: position 1,181 of record QHTD01000294.1, read on the forward strand.
CAAGCCATATTCCCGCGCACCGAAACGCGCCCGACGCTTGAGCAAGCCAACCAGTACGCGATCGAACTGGCGAAGAAATGGATCGACGAGCAGGGCTGACCGCCTCACCGCTGACGTGACTACCTCCTCGGCATGCTCGCCTTCGAGGAGCGGGCCCGCGCGGCACGGATCGTGGCGACGAGCGGCTGAGTGCATGCGGAGTATTTCATCCTCCAGTTGGCTGAAAGTCATTTGACACCGACACTCTTTCGGCGGATTCTCGGGCGCATTGAGCGACTCGCGTGGGGTCTGACGTGGTCGAGATGACCGTACACGGAGGGAGTGCGACGGGGAGCTGGATCGACGCGGCGTTAACGATTATGAGACGAGCTCTCAGGCGTGGAGTTCTCGTTCTGTTCCTGAGTCTCATCCCGTCGGCACTCGCCGTTGGCCTTCTGATCCTGCCGGCTGCGTGCCCTGTCTGGGCAGACGGCGACATGACGGCTGGGGGAGGGTTGCCGAATTTCGACGTTCGAATCGGCAAGGAAGGCCACGCGATTCGGAGCCTGTTGAATCCGCCGTCCGCCACTCTCGCCAACCGGCTGGACCTGTCGGCGAAAGTTGAGGCCGCAAAGCGGTGGGTGGAATGGTACATTCCCGGCCTCATCGTCGACATGCATCCGGCCCACGGAGTCCCTGAGGTAATCTCCGCCCGGGGGATGTTCCTCACGCCGCCAGCGCCGAGCGAGGAAGCCGAGGCGATCGTACGCAACTTTCTTCTGGCGACGGCGCCGCTTTATGGTCTCTCGCAGGGAGAAGTCGGCGCATTGCAGACAACGGCCAACTATGCGAACCCCGCGGGGAACTTGAGGTGGGTGACGCTGGAGCAACGCCTGAAGGGCATTCCCGTGTTCCGAAGCGAATTGCGTGCCGCCGTGACCGCAGACGGTGAAATCGTGTCGATGGTGAGCGAACTCGTCCCGGGGCTCGACCCGACGGCGCTGGGTGCCCCGAAGCTCTCACCGGAATTGGCGATCCAGATCGCGGCCGACAACATCGGAGTACGTCTTGGCCCGGTCCCGCCGCTGATCGAGCGAAGCGGCGACGGGTTGCGGCATCGCTTCGAGCGTGGGCCTTTTGCGAACGACATCACCGTCGAGTTGATCGTCTTCCCCCTCGGGCCGGCCAAGGGTGTGCTGGCGTGGCGGGTGCTGCTCTGGCAGGCCGTCGCGGCCTATTACGTGGTCGTCGACGACACGAGCGGTCAAGTGCTCTTCCGGAAAAACATTACGGAGGATCAATCCCAAACAGCCACGTTCGACGTCTATGCGAGCGACAGCCCGGCGCCACTGTCGCCATCGAACGCGACACCCGGCAGCGGCATTCAGGGGGCCGCCGCGTCGCGGACACGGTTCAGCCTGGTGAGCGAGTTGCCGAGCTTCGACAACCTGGGCTGGATTCCAGATGGCTCGTGCGTTACGACGGGCAATAACGTCGATGCGGGGCTCGACATCGACGGCACCGATGGCATCGACCCGAACGGTCGCGCCACCGGGGTGACCGGCGGGCCGAGTCCGAGCTGTCGCAATTTCACATTCACCTACAACCCGCCGCCGGGCGGGAGCGATCCTCCGACTGGGACGGCTTACCGTATGGGGGCCGTCACGGACCTCTTCTTCTGGTCGAACCGGTACCACGACCGACTCTACTCGTTCGGTTTCACCGAGGCGGCGAGAAATTTTCAGAACGACAATTTCGGGCGCGGAGGACTGGGCGGGGATTTCGTGCAGGCCCAAGCGCAGGACTCCTCTGGGACGAACAACGCCAACTTCTCGACACCTGCGGACGGATCCCTGCCCAGGATGCAGATGTTCATCTTCGATGGGCCGTCTCCCAACCGGGACGGCGACCTCGATCACGACGTGGTGCTTCACGAATTGACTCACGGTCTCTCCAACCGGCTCATCGGGAACGCGTTCGGCCTCACGAACCAGCAGGGCCGAGGAATGGGCGAGGGGTGGAGCGACTTCTATGCCCTCTCGCTCCTCTCCGAACCGGGCGACGACCCCAACGGTGTCTATGCCGCGGGCGCCTATGCGACCCTGAACCTCGGCGGCACCTTCACCGACAACTACTTCTACGGCATCCGACGATTCCCCTATACGACGAACCTGCAGCTCAACCCGATGACCTTTGCCGACATCGACCCGAACCAGTGCAACGTCAGTGGCGGGACCTTTCCCCCGAGCCCCATCTCTGGCGGGTGCGCGAATGCCAATGAGATTCACAATGTCGGCGAAATCTGGGCCGGTTTGCTCTGGGAGGCGCGGGCGAACGTGATCACCCGGCTCGGAGGCGCGGCGGGCAATGACCGCATGCTCCAAGTAGTGACCGACGGGATGAAGCTCACGCCGACGGCGCCGACGTTCACCCAGGCGCGCAACGCAATCATCCAGGCGGACTGCGCGGGCTTCGCCGGGGCCGACGAAATCGGCCTCTGGCGGGGTTTCGCGAGGCGCGGGCTCGGGTTCTCGGCTGTCGCCCCGTCATCCGGATCCACGACACTTACGGGCGCGGTCGAGGCGTTCGACCTGCCGCTCGTCAGTGGCGTGGCGGTGATCAGCGACACGGCAGGCGGCAACGGCAATGGTCTCGTCGATCCGGCGGAGACTATCAATCTGACCGTCCCCGTCTCGAATAACTTCACATGCACCGCGCTATCGAACATCAGCGGGACTTTAACGACGACGACCGCGGGTATCACGCTTAATCAATCTTCTATTAACTACGGGAGCCTGGGCGCGGGAGCCACCGCGAACGGCGGCGCGTACCAGTTTCGTGTGGCGCCGAGCGTCCCATGCGGCACGCAGATCAACCTCACGCTGACCCTCACATCCAGTGAAGGCGTGACGGTTGCGCGCACAATCAGCGTGACAGTAGGTCAGGCCAGCACCGGCGCCCCGACGACGCACACGTATTCAGGCCCGCCCGTTCCGATTCCCGACAACAACCCGGCGGGCGCCGTGGCGACGCTGACGGTGCCGCAGGCCGCAGTCATCGGCGACATCAATCTCAACCTAACCAACATCACACACACCTTCATCGGCGACCTGGTCGTGCAGTTGTTCAGCCCCGACAGCACTGGGATTACGATGGTCAACAGGATCCCTAACAGAACGGGCATTAACCCTAGCGCCAATTTCACGAACACCGTTCTCGACGACGAGGCGGTCGCTTCGATTCAAGCGCAGAGCGGCCCGGTGACGAATGCGAGCTTCAAGCCCGCAGATCCGCTCTCCGGCTTCGACGCCAAGACGAGCAATGGCACGTGGACGTTGAAGGTCATCGATCAGGCGTCAATGGACACCGGGATGATCAACGCGTGGTCGCTGACGATCGCGCCACGGACGGTTTCGTGCGCGGCGTTCACACCTCAGCAGTTCGCCCTGACGGTTACGCGGGCTGGAATCGGCAGCGGTACGGTGACCTCCGCGCCCTCGGGAATCAGCTGCGGAGGGACCTGTCAGGCGACCTACAACGGCGGTACCACGGTGACGCTGACGGCTACTGCGGCGGCGGGGTCGACCTTTACTGGGTGGAGCGGCGGAGGGTGTAGCGGTACCGGCACCTGCACGGTGACGGTCAACGCCAGCACGATGGTCAGCGCGACGTTCACGAGCACAGTCACGTTGACCGTGGCGACCCGCGGCTCGGCCGGAGGGACCCTAACGAGCAATCCCGCCGGGATCAGCTGCGCATCGAGCTGCTCGGCGAACTTCACCGCGGGGACGATGGTCACGCTGACGGCCACGCCGGGGACCCAGGCGCGCTTCAAGAGCTGGAGCGGTGCCTGCAGCGGTACGGCCACCACGTGCACGCTGACGATGAGCGACAATCTTTCCGTGACCGCAAGGTTTTCGCTGATCTTTACGGACGCCACGCCCGGGGACGTGTTGCCAGCCGGGACCGCGATCAAAGCGAGGCATTTCACCGAGCTCCTGGACGCAATAAACACTGTTCAACCCGGCACGAACCTGAGCTGGCCTAGTCCCGCGCCCGCCGTTGGCGGTACTGTCCGGGCCATCCATATGAATACTCTCCGGCAGGCGCTTAGCCTCACGACCGTTGCAGCCGGGAGCGTGATCGCGGCCCAGCATCTCAACGACATCCGTCTTGCCATTCGCGCGCGGGAGTAGCCCGGTCCCCCACGCTTGACACCCGGGGGCGCGCCCGACTAGAGTGCACCGCCTCCCATGAGCACGACGGGTTGGATCGGCAAGCCGGTGAAGCGCGTCGAGGACGCGCGCCTTCTCACCGGCCGCGGGACGTACATCGACGACCATCCGCCCGTCGCGAATCTCCATCACGCAGCGATCGTGCGATCGCCCCACGCCCACGCGCGCGTTCTCGGCTACGACCTCGGGGCCGCGCGCGCCGTCGAGGGCGTCGTCGGCGCGATCACGGGCGAGGACGTGCGCACGCTCACCAAGCCGTTCTCGGTCGGCGTCACGGCGCCCGTCCACTACTACTGCGCGGCGGCCGACAAGGTCCGCTTCGTCGGCGAGCCCGTCGCCGTCATCGTCGCGAAGAGCCGCTACGTCGCCGAGGACGCGGCAGACCTCGTGCGCGTTCACTACGAGCCGCTGCCGGTGGTGGTCGATCCGGAGCGCGCGCTCGAGCCCGACGCGCCGATCCTCCACGAGGCGGTCGGGACGAACCTCGCGGGTCACCGGCGGCTCGTCTACGGCGATCCCGACCGCGCGTTCAGCGAGGCGGAGGTCGTCATCAAGGAGCGCTTCCGGTTCCCGAAATACAGCTCGACGCCGATCGAAACGTACGGCGTGATCGCGAAGTGGGACGCGCTCGACGGTGTCTGCACAGTCTGGTCCAATTTCATGGGACCGTTCATCATGCACCCGCTCACGGCGCGCGTGCTCGGCCTGCCCGAGAACAAGCTCCGCTTCATCGTGCCGCCCGACATCGGCGGCTCCTTCGGGATCAAGACGTCGATCTACCCCTACATCGCTCTGATCGCGCTGGCGGCGATGCGGACGGGCGTGGCCGTGAAGTGGATCGAGGACCGCCGGGAGCACCTGCTCGCGTCCTCGAGCGGCACCGATCGCATCGCCGATCGCGAGCTCGCCGCGAAGAAGGACGGGACGATCCTCGGGATGCGCTTCCGCTGGCTCGACAACGTCGGCGGCTACATCCGGAGCCCTGAACCTGGCTGCAGTTTTCGGCCGACGGGCAATTTTGTCGGTCCGTACCGGTTCCAGAATCTCGAGGTCGATGCTTCGACGGTGATGACCAACAAGAGCCTGACGGGACCGAACCGCGGCTACGCGTGCGGCCACCTCTACTTCGAGACCGAGGGCATGATCGATCGGCTCGCCGACAGGCTCGGCATGGATCCCGCCGAGGTGAGGCGGCGCAACCTGATCCCACCCGGCGCGATGCCCTACCGGACGCCGACGGGCGGCCTCTATGACTCGGGCGACTATCCCGCGGCGTTCGAGAAGGCGCTCGAGATCGCGAAGTACACCGAGCTCCGTCGTGAGCAGGCGAAGGCGCGGGCGGCCAGCCGCTACGTCGGGATCGGGTTGGCGCTCGCGGTGGACCCTTCGGTCTCCAACATGGGCTACGTCGCGACGGCGCTCGACCCGCAGTTCCGCGCCAAGCCCGAGTACCTGCCGAAGTCAGGCGCCGTGGACTCGGCGACCGTCAAGATCGACCCACTCGGGCGCGTCACCGCGATCCTCGGCACGACGCCGCAGGGCCAGGGCCACCAGACGGTCGTCTCGCAGATCGTCGCCGACGAGCTCGGGCTCACCCCCGAGGAGATCACGGTCGTGGACGAGATGGACACGTTCACGCGTGTGTGGTCCATCTCGTCGGGCACCTACTCGAGCCGCTTCGGCTCCGTGGGGACCAGCGCGGTCGCTCTCGCGGCGCGCAAGCTCAAGGCCAAGCTCGTCGAGTATGCGGCGCATCTGATGGACGTTCCCAGGGAGCGGCTGGAATTCCGCGACGGCGCGGTCCGTACGAAGACGGGGAAGGGGCCCTCGTATTCGATCAGGGACCTCGCCGGGCGCGCTCACTGGAACACCGAGTCGCTCCCCGAAGGCATGGAGCCCGGCCTCCAGGCGACCGCAGTCTTCGGCTTCACGGTCTCGAAGGCCGTGGACGCGGAGGACCGCGTGAACTCGTCGAACACCTACGGCTTCATCGCCGAGGTGATGGCGGTCGAGGTGGACTCGGAAACGGCGGCGGTCAAGATCCTCCGCTACGTCACGGTCCACGACGCTGGGACGATCATCAACCCGATGATCGCTGAGGGACAGATCTACGGCGGCGCCCTCCACGGCCTGGGCGGGGCGCTCTACGAAGAGCTCGCGTACGACGAGGACGGCCAGCTCCTCACCGGGACATTCATGGACTACCTGGTCCCGACGGCGAGCGAGGCGCCGACGATCGACATCGCCCACGTCGTGTCGCCCTCGCCGCTCACACCGCTCGGCTCGAAGGGGCTCGGCGAATCGTCCTCGATGACCGTCCCCGCCGTCATCGCTAACGCGGTGAGCGACGCGCTCTCGCCGCTCGGCGTCCGGATCTCCGAGCTTCCGATGACGCCGACGAGGCTCCACGAGCTGATGAAGAAGGCGCGCAAGGCGTGAAGCCCGCGAAATTCGACTACCACGCCCCGACGAGCCTCGACGACGCGGTGGCCCTGCTCCAGCGCTACGGCGGCGACGCCAAGATCCTCGCCGGCGGCCAGAGCCTCATGCCGCTCCTCAACTTCCGCCTGAGTCGTCCCGCCGCGCTCGTCGATCTGAACAGGATCGCGAGCCTCGCGTACATTCGCGAGGAGAATGGCCAGGTGAGGCTCGGCGCGATGACGCGCCAGCGGACGATCGAGTTCTCGCCGGTGGTCGCGCGGAGGCTCCCGCTCCTGAGCGAGGCGACGAAGTGGGTGGGGCACCTGCCGATCAGGACACGCGGCACCATCGGCGGCTCGATCGCCCACGCGGACCCGTCTCATCTCCGAGATCCGCCTGCCGGTGATGCCTGTGGGCGCCGGCTTCGCGCTCGAGGAGTTCGCGCGGCGGCACGGCGATTTCGCGATCGTCGCGATCGCGGCGCTGGTCGTCCCGGACGCCGCGCGCTGCAAACAGGCGCGCCTTGCCACGGCGGGAGCCGGGCCGGTGCCCGTGAGGCTTCGGGCGGCGGAGGAGATCCTGGAGCGTGACGGCGTCACCGACGCGGCGATCGATGCCGCGGCCCGGCGCGCCGCCGAGCTCGTGTCGCCGGACTCCGACATCCACGCCTCCGCCGACTACCGCCGTCACCTCACGATGGTGCTCACCCGGCGGGCCCTCAAGCGCGCGCTCAAGGTCGCCCATGCGTGATCCGGTGACTGTGCGCCTCAGGGTGAACGGTGTCGAGTGCCAGGGGCGCTGCGAGCCGCGCAAGCTCCTCGTGGACTTCCTGCGCGAGGACCTCGGCCTCACGGGCACGCACGTTGGCTGCGAGCACGGGATCTGCGGCGCGTGCACGATCCTGTTCAATGGCGAGGCCGCGCGCTCCTGCATCATGCTCGCCGTCCAGGCCGACGGCGCGGAGATCCTGACGGTCGAGGGCCTCATGCAGAACGGCAAGCTCCACCCGCTCCAGGAGGCGTTTCGCGAGCACCATGGCCTCCAGTGCGGGTTCTGCACGCCGGGCATGCTCATCACGGCGCTCGACTTACTCCAGACGAATCCGTCGCCGACCGAAGGGGAGATCCGCGAGGGCATCTCCGCCGTCCTCTGCCGTTGCACCGGCTACCACGGGATCCTCAAGGCGGTCGAAGCCGCCGCGCGGACGATGCGCGAAGCGTAACGGGCGTTGGCGGGACGGAGCCAGATCGTACCCACAGCACGCCACCCACGGAGTGCGCCGGCCCCGCGGACCTCGCTCCAATGTCGCTGATCGGCGCGCCCGTCCGCCGCGTGGAGGACGCGCGGTTCCTGACGGGGCGGGGCCGCTACGTCGCGGACATGACGCTGTCCCGGATGCTGCACGTGGCGTTCCTCCGGAGCCCGTACGCCCACGCCCGCATCGTCTCGATCGACACGCGCCGCGCCCGCGAGCTACCCGGCGTCGCGGCGTGCGTCACGGGCGACGAGCTGGCGCCGTGCGCGCGACCGATTCGCGCCGAGTCGAAGATGGCCGGCTATCGCGCGACCGAGTTCCCGGCGCTCGCGCGTGGCAAGGTCCGCTTTGCCGGCGAGGCGGTCGCAGCGGTCCTCGCCGAGAGCCGTTACGCCGCCGAGGACGCGCTGGAGGCGATTGACGTCCGCTACGAGACGCTCCCGGTCATCGCGACGCCGGAGGCGGCGATGGCCGGGGACGCGACGCTCGTTCACGAGGCGGCCGGGAGCAACGTCCTCCTGTCGCGCGCCTTCGTCCAGGGCGACGCGGAGGCGGCGATCGCGCGCGCGCCGGTCGTCGTCGGCGGTCGCTTCCGCTTTCACCGCCACGCGGGCGTCACGCTGGAGAACCGGGCCTGTCTCGCCGACTGGGACGCGGGCGCGCGAGAGCTGACGCTCTGGTCGTCCACGCAGGTGCCGGGCCTCCTGCGGGAGACGCTTGCCGAGCTGCTCGACCTGCCGGCGCACCGGCTTCGCGTCGTCGCTCCCGACGTGGGGGGCGGCTTCGGTGTGAAGAGCGCGCTCTACCCCGAGGAGGTTGCCGTCTGCGCCCTCGCACGACTCGCGGGACGGCCCGCGAAGTGGGTGGGCGACCGGCGCGAGGACCTCCTGACGAGCACACAGGCGTGGGACGAGACGATCGAGGCCGAGCTGGCCGTGCACGCGGATGGGACGATCAGCGCCCTCCGCGCGCGCGTCGTCGCCGACGTCGGCGCGTACTCGATCCACCCGTGGACCGCTTCGATCGAAGTCATTCAGGTGATCAGCTTCCTTCCCGGGCCATACCGTGTCCCGCACTACCGGGGCGAGGGGTGGGGCGTGGCGACCAACAAGGCGCCGATGGGGCCGTACCGTGGCGTCGGCCGGCCGGTCTCGACCTTCGTGACGGAGGCGCTCATGGACCGCGCCGCGCGCCGCCTCGGGATCGATCCCGTCGAGCTGAGGCTCAGGAACCTTCTGAGGCCCGACGAGCTCCCGTACCGCTCGCCGTCGGGCGTCGTGTGGGACAGCGGGAGCTTCGTCGAGTCGCTCGAGCGGGCGCGCGACGTGGCGGAGTACGAGCGCGTCCGAGCCGAGCAGCGCCGTGGCCGCGATGCGGGGCGCTACGTGGGAATCGGCGTCGCCTGCTACGTCGAGCTGACGGGCGTCGGCTCGGCGATCCCGGCGTCGCCCGGTGCTGCAATCAACACCGGGACCGAGGGCGCGACGATCCGCGTGGATCCCGGCGGGACGGTCACGGCAAGCTTCGGCCTCGCGTGCCACGGCCAGGGTCACGAGACGACGCTGGCCCAGGTCGTCGCCGAGGAGCTGGGCGCGCAGCTCGAGAATGTGCGCGTGATCCACGGCGACACCGCCGCCGGGCCCGCGGGCACCGGGACGTACGCGAGCCGCAGCGCAGTCATCGGCGGCGGCGCGGCGATGCTCGCGGCGCGCGCGCTCAGAGAGAAGGCGCTCGCGATCGCGGCGCATCTGCTGGAGGTCGCCGCTGGCGATCTGACGCTTGCGGATGGCCGCGCGTCGGTGCGCGGCGCCCCGGATCGCACGCTCACGCTGCGCGAGATCGCGCGCGCGGCGTACGCGGGCGCCAAGCGGTTGCCGAAGGGGATGGAGCCCGGTCTCGAGGCGACCCGCTTCTACGATCCGTACTTCGGCACGGCGTCCAACGCGACGCACGTCGCGGTCGTCGAGGTGGATCCGGAGACGTGCGCGGTGGTCGTGCGCCGCTTCGTGGTCGTCGAGGACTGCGGAAGGATCATCAACCCGCTGATCGTCGAGGGCCAGGCGATCGGCGGCACGGCGCAGGGCATCGGCGCGGCGCTGCTCGAGGAGATCGTGTACGGCGACGACGGCCAGCTCCTCACGGGCAGCCTCCTGGACTACCTCGTCCCGACGGCCGCCGAGGTGCCGGCGATCGAGGTCGTCCACCTCGAGCGTCCGTCGCCCACGACGCTCGGGGGCTTCAAGGGCGTGGGCGAGGGGGGCACGATCGGCGCGCCCGCCGCCGTCGCCAACGCGATCGCCGACGCGCTGGCGCCGTTGGGTGTCGAGATCAGCGAGCTGCCCGTGACGCCCGAGCGTCTCTTCCGGCTGATCTCACCGGGCGGACGTCCGCTCCGTTGACAGCCCTTCATTACCCGACTTCTCGAGGCCCAGTTCGGCCGCGATGAACTGCTTGACGCCCATGCGTCCCGTGAGCCGCAGCCACGCGGCCCCACCTTCGTCCTGCACTTCGAGCTCGAATCTGAAGAACGGGCAGCAGCGGCGCTCAAGCTCGATGAACTCTGCGACTCGTACCAGGCTGCCTTCTGGGGCCGAGAGCAGAAAGGCATACCCGTCTGGCAAGTCCCGAACTTCTCGAACCATTGGACGTAGCTGGGACCGTACCTCCCTGAGTCTTGCCCGCGAAACGGGCCACATCGAATGGTTGGGCGTGAACATGCGCTGTCGCGGAACGAACATGGTCACCCGCACTACTCCGGCGAAAGCTTTGGAACCGCGCGAGAGCAAGTTGGCCCAGCGGCAAGTTCCGCCTGCGCGTACCGACTCGACTTTGCCAGGCGGATAGGATAGGGACTCGTACCAAGGCCAAACTCCACTGTGTAGTCGCCCGGCAGAAGACTCGTCTCGAGCGTGCCAATCTCTTTCTGAACCAAATGGCCGCCGTCGT
>QHTD01000295.1 GCA_003220675.1 Candidatus Rokuibacteriota bacterium
CTGCGCCCGTGGGTCGACCTCTACAAGGTCGACCTCAAGGGCTTCGACGACAGGCACTACCGGAAGCTCGGCGGCGTGCTCGCCACGGTGCTCGAGACGATCCAGCGCCTCCATCACATGGGCTTCTGGCTCGAGGTCGTGACGCTGATCGTCCCGGGGTTCAACGACACGGACGCCGAGCTGCGCGACATCGCCCGGTTCCTCGTCTCGGTCTCGCCGGACATCCCGTGGCACGTCACGGCGTTTCACCCCGACTACAAGATGACCGACCGCGACGGGACGACGGCGCAGACGCTGCTGCGCGCCGCGGAGCTCGGCGTGGGCGAGGGGCTCCGCTACGTCTACGCGGGAAACCTGCCGGGGCGCGTCGGGCCCTTCGAGAACACGTACTGCCCGTCGTGCCGCGCGCTCCTCATCGAGCGCGTGGGCTACACGATCCTGCGCGACCTCGTCACGCCGGGGCGCGGCGTATGCCCGTCGTGCAGCGCGCGCATCCCCGGCCGCTGGTAGGCACTCGCCTCATTCGTTCCTAGCCGTATCTCAGATTGCACATTCTCGCTGCGAGAGCCGGCTGCTACCGTGCCCCAAGGGAGCGAGCCCGTGCCAGAGTTTCCAATCATCTTCACCCCGCACGCGAGGCTACGAATGGAGGAGCGCGGCGTGCGCGAGGAGGGTGTCAGCAGGGCGATCCGCGAAGGTCAGCGCGCCCCAGCTCAAAGGGACCTCGTCAGCTATCGGCTCAATCTCGAGCTCAGACGTGAGTGGGGCGGACGGTACTATGATACTCAGCAGATCGAGGTGATCGTGGCGGAGGAGAGTGAGAGGGTCGTTGTTGTGACGGTCTACGCGTTCTACTTCTAGGAAGGGGAGCTGAGGTGAAGATCACGTACGACAAGGAGTCGGATGCGCTCTACATCCGTTTGCTGGAAGGCGACTTCGAGTGTCAGGTGATGAGGGTGACAGAGGACGTCGCGCTCGATCTCGCCGCTGGCGACAAGGTTGTCGGTATCGAAGTGTTGGGCGCCAGTCGCTTGTTCGAGAAGCCTGAATCGCCGGCGATCGACCTCAAGGACCTGAAAGCGAGGATCGTTTCCGCGTGATAGACCTACCGGCGGCGAGGCCCATAGTCTTCCGTGGCTGACACGGCCGACGTCGTCGTCGTCGGGGGTGGTGTCAACGGCGCGAGCATCGCCTGGGCGCTCGCGTCCAGGGGGGTCAAGCGCGTCGTCCTCTGCGAGAAAGGCGCGCTCGCGAGCGGCGCCTCCGGGCGCTCGAGCGCCCTGGTGCGCATGCACTACACCAACGAGACGGACGCGCGCCTGGCGTTCGCGAGCTTCCCGATCTTTCGCGACTGGACGGAGATCATGGGCGGCGGCCCGCCGGTGTTCACGCCCACGGGGTTCGTCAACGTCGTCGCGGCGCCCTATACCGACAACCTCCGGAAGAACGTCGAGATGCTGCGGCAGATCGGGATCAACACGATCGCGCTCTCGCCGGCGGAGCTGCGGGACCTCCAGCCCCACGCGAACGTGGACGACGTCGGCGCCGCGGCGTACGAGCCGGAGAGCGGCTACGCCAACCCGGCCGATACGGTCGAGGGGCTGAGGCGCCGCGCGACGGAGCTGGGAGCGCGGATTCTCCAGTGGACTCCGGTGACGAAGATCCTGCGCCGCGAGAGCCGGGTCGTCGGCGTGGAGACGAGTGCGGGCCGGATCGATGCGGGCGCGGTTGTCGTCGCCGCGGGGGCGTGGGCGCCGCGGCTCTGCCGCGAGATCGGGCTCGAGCTTCCCGCGCGGGTGAAGGGGATCGACACCGTGGTGGTGACGCGCCCGGCGGAGCTGACGAAGCCGCACGTGATCTTCATCGACAACGTCCAGGGGAGCTACTTCAGGCCGGAAAGCGGGATCCTCACGATCGTCGGCGTGCCCTGCCAGGATTGGGACCTCGACCCCGACGGGCTGCTGTCATTGCCGCCCGAGGCGCCGTCGGTCGGCGCCCAGATCCTGACCCACCGGATCCCGACGATGGAGCGGGCGACCCTCGCGCGCGGCTACCGCGCCTTCGACTGCTACAGCAGGGACCGCCACGCGATCCTCGGTCGCGTGGACGGGGTGGACGGGCTCTACCTCGCGACAGCGTTCAGCGGCTCTGGGTTCAAGATCGCTCCTGCGGTGGGAATGTGCATGGCCGAGCTGATCCTGGACGGGCGCGCCAAGACCGTGGACATCGAGCCCTTCGGCCTCGGACGATTTGCGGAAGGGAGGTCGCCGGAGGGGCCGTACCCGTACGCCCCCCGCAGGGATCACGCCGAGCCTGCGCGCTGACGTCCGCGGGCGTCGCGACGCGGCAAGCTCGCGTATACTGCCGGACGAGCAGAGACGGTTCGCGGCGAGGCGGGCTCTTTGGTCGACGTGGCGGAGGACGGCTACCTCCTCGAGACGCGCGGGCTCACCAAGCGTTTCGGCGGCCTGGTGGCGGTGGACGGGCTGGCGCTATCGCTCCGCCGCGGCGAGATTCGCGGGGTGATCGGTCCGAACGGCTCGGGCAAGACGACGACGGTCAATTTGCTCTCCGGCCTCTACCGTGCCGACACCGGGGAGATCTGGCTCCAGGGGGAGCGGGTGGACCGTCTGCGCCCTCACGAGATCACCGCGCGCGGCGTCGCGCGGACGTTTCAGGTCCCCAAGCTCTTCGGGAACATGACCGTCCTCGAGAATGTCCTGGTCCCGGCGCTCGCCGCACTCGCCCGCCGCGCCGATCGCGCGATGCCAGAGATCCTCGAGCGGGCGCACCGTCTGCTCGAGTTCGTGACGCTGGAGCGTTTGTGTGACGCGCCGGCCAGGCAGCTCTCCGGCGGCCAGGGCATGCTGGCCCAGATCGCGCGCGCCTTCATGGTCCACCCGCTGCATCTCGTGCTCATGGACGAGCCCTTCGCCGGCGTCCATCCCACGATCCGCGACATCATCATGGAGTCGATCCGCCGGATGAACCGGGACGAGGGGATCACGTTCCTCGTCATCTCGCACGAGATGGCGGAGCTGCGCCGCCTGTGCGCGCGGGTGTCCGTGATGCACGAAGGCCGGCTGATCGCGGAAGGCTCCCTCGAGGAGGTGGCGAACGACGCCGGGGTCCTCGAGGCGTACCTGGGCCGGTAGATGGCGCTCCTGGAGGTCGACCACGTCGCGGCCGGCTACGTCGAGGGCATCGATATCCTGGCGGACATCGCGCTCCGGGTCGAGCCGGGCAGCATCACCGGCATCATCGGCCCGAACGGCGCCGGCAAGTCGACGCTGCTGAAGACGATCTTCGGCTTCCTCCATCCGCGGCGTGGCCGGATCCTCCACGGCGGGCGGGAGATCCAGGCCCTCGCGCCCTACGCGATCAAGCGGCTCGGAATCAGCTACGTCCCCCAGGGGCAGAACATCTTTCCGCAGCTGACGGTCGAGGAGAATCTCCAGCTCGGCGCCTGGATCGCTCGGCACGATCGCGCCGGCGTCGCGTCCATCCTCGAGCGCGCCTACGCGACGTTTCCACGCCTGCGGGAGCGGCGGCGGCGGCGCGCGACGTCGCTGAGCGGCGGCGAGGCGAAGATGCTGTCGCTGGCGAAGGAGCTGGTGAACGATCCGGTGCTGCTGCTCGTGGACGAGCCGTCGGCCGGCCTCGCGCCCCGGATCGCCCACCTGGTGTATGACGAACTCGTCGCGGCGCGGGCGCGAGGTGTGACGCTCCTCCTCATCGATCAGAACATCACCAAGGCGGTCGAGATCTCGGACTACCTCTACATGATCGAAGGCGGGCAGGTCCGCCGCGAAGGGCCGCGTGAGCACTTCGCCGACCAGCTGCGCCAGATCATCCGCGACTCCCTCCTGGGCGCCTGAGCCGGATGGAGGCCTTCGCCCGCCGCGTCGGCTGGTGCCTCCTGGCATACGCCGCCGTCGCGTGGGTTCCCTGGGTCACCACGGAGTACCACACCCACGTCTTCACCATCAGCCTCTACTACGTCGTGCTCGCCGTGGGCTGGAACCTGCTCGCCGGCTATACCGGCCAGTTCTCGCTCGCGCACCACACCTTCGCCGGCGTCGGCGCCTACACCTCGGCGCTGCTGGTCCAGCACGCGCGCGTGCCCATGCTCGTGGGGATCGTCGCCGGCGCCGTGCTCGCGACGGGGCTCGGCTACGTCCTGGGCAGCCTGTGCCTCCGCATGCGGGCGATCTACCTCGCGCTGGCGACGTGGGCCTTCGCCGAGTCGATCCGGCTCCTCGTCACCGTCGAGTACCAGGTCACGCGCGGTGACCTGGGCCTGAGGACGTCGCTCCTCTTCGGGACGCCGCGGGCGACGCCGTACTACTACCTCTTCCTCGGCCTCGCCCTCGCCGCCGCGCTCGCCGCGTGGGAGATCGTCCATTCCCGGGTCGGGGTGTTCATGCGCGCGATCCGGGACGACGAGGAGGCGGCGGCCGCCATGGGGGTGGACACGTTCAAGTGGAAGCGCGTGGCCTTCGTCGTCTCCGCCGTCTTCGCCGCCGTCGCCGGCGGCTTCCAGGGGCACTACATCGGGCTCTTGTCGCCCGCGCCCATGAAGTTCAACGAGATGGCCACCATCGTCATCATGGTGATCGTCGGCGGTCTGAGGACCTTCTTCGGACCGATCCTGGGCGCGGTCTTCATCGAGGTCCTCTCCGAGCTCCTCCGGGGCTGGGGCGAGATCCGGATGGTGCTGTTCGCGCTCCTCGTGATCGCGGTGGCTCGCCTCTACCCCGGGGGGCTCGTGGGGATGCTCGGCCTGGCGGTTCAGACGGTCCGCTCGCGCTCACCGAAGAGCCCCGTCGGCCGGAGCACGAGGAGCGCGATGAGGAGCACGAAGCCGTAGAGGTCCTTGTACGCCGACGCGATGAAGACCGACCCCAGGGCTTCGATCACGCCGAGCAAGACCCCGCCGACGACGCTCCCCGGGATCGAGCCCAGTCCGCCGATGACGATGATCTCGAATCCCTTGAAGGTCGAGATCGCGCCGTTCTCCGGGTAGACGAGGAAGTCGGGAGCCAGCAGCGCCCCGGCGGCGGCGGCCAGCGCGACGCCGACCCCGAACGCCAGCATGTCGAGCCGGAGCACGTCGATCCCGGCCGTCTGGATCCCGACGCGATTCTGGGCGGCCCCGCGGAACGCGCGCCCGAGCCACGTCTGCTTGACCATGAGGGAGAAGAGCGTCAGCAGGACGATCGCCGCGACGAGGGCGACGACGCGGTTGCCGGAGATCGGCAGCGTCCCGAGCGTCGTGGCCCGCGCGTAGTCCTTGGGCGCGTACTGGTTCGGGCCCCCGAGGACGATGGCCAGGTTCCGGAAGAAGACCATCAGGGCGATGGTGATGATGGTCGCGTACTCGTCGCGGCGCTCGATCCCGCCCACGTACATCGGGCGCAGGAGGAGCCGCTGCGTGACGACGCCGAGGAGGAAGACGGCACCCATGGCGAGCGGGAGGGCCAGATACCAGCGCTCGGGCGGGAGCAGCGTGACGAGCAGGGCGTACTGGACGTAACTGCCGATCATGTAGAACTCGCCCATCGCCCAGTTGATCATCTTCATGATGCTGTAGATGAAGGTGATCCCGAGAGCCATCAGGCTGTAGATCAGGCCGATGACGATCCCGGAGAGGAGGTACTGGGAGAAGAGGTACGCGTCCACCGCCTCAGCGCTTCGGCGCCATCAAGAGGTCGCCGGTCTTGAACTGGGGCGGGAAGACGATCTTCGCCTCGCCGAAGGGCATCTCGGGCTTCGTGTACTGGAGGAACAGCATGGGCGGCGTCCACTGCTGCCAGTACGGGCCCTCCCCGTGCGAGAAGCTGATCGTCCCGTTCCACCCCTCGAACGTGTTGCTCAGGAGCGCCTTGACGAGGGGTTCGCCCGTGTCGCTCTTGGCGTCGTTGAGCGCGTCGGCGACGAGCGCCACCTGCGCGTAGGCGTTGAGCGCCCCGTAGACCGGGTCCTCCTTGTACTGCTCGCGGTACTTCGCGCGGAACGCCTCGCCGCGCGAGGTCAGCTTCATCGTCGGGTGGTAGTACACGATGAAGGTGAGGTAGGCGCCCTTGTCGCCCAGGTTCTTCCAGAACTCGGGCCGGGCGGGGAGGTCGTACGAGACGAGCATCGGCACCGCCGGGAAGAGGCCCACGTCGTGCGCCTGCTTGATGACCAGGTAGACGGGCGTGCCGACCCCGCCGTTCAGGACGAGGTCAGGCTTCCAGTTCTTGATCTCGAGCAACTGCGGCGTGAGGTCCACGACGGCCCGGTCGAAGATGACCGTCTTGAGGTCGGCCTGGACGTCCATGCTCTTGAACAGCCTCTTCGTTTCTTCCACCAGACCCACGCCGTAGTCGGTGTTCTCGGCGATCAGCGCGACCCGTTTGAAGTCATGCTGCTTGATCCAGCGGTTCCACAGGCTCACCCGATCCGGGTCGATGACGTGCGTTCGGAACGTATAGGTGAGGTGCTTCTCGGTGAGGGAGCGGGCCGACGCCTGGGTCGCGAAGACCGGGATCTTGAACTGCTCGGCCAGCTCCTGGACCGCCCCCATCACGGAGCTGTGGAACTGGCCGATGACCGCTACGACCTGATCCAGGGTCGCCAGCTTCCGGAATCCGGCCACGCCTTTCTCGGGCGTCCCCGAGTCGTCCTCGGTGACCAGCTCGATCTTTCGTCCACCGAGAACGCCGCCGCGCGCGTTGACGTCGTCGGCGGCCATCTTGGCGCCACGGACGATGAACTGCCCCGCACTCGCATCGCCCGGTGGGGACAGTGGCGTCAGGACTCCGATCTTCACAGGTTTCTGGGCGAGGGCTGGCGCGGTGAACCCGCACGCGACGATCGCCACGAGCACCGCTGCAGCTTTGGTTGGCCACGTGCGCCCTCTCATAGACTCCCTCCGTCGGTCACCGAGATCGTGTCCACTCCCATGCCCAGCGGGGTCTCAGCTCACGTGTGCGCGTTACTCCGCGTCGGCGCTTCGGTCATGCTCCCCGGCCCGGCCCCGCGCGAAGCGGCTGGGATCGAAGAGCGAGAGGTCGAGGGAGGGCTTGCCGTCCAGGAGCCACTCGGCGACATACCGGCCGGTGGCGGGAGAGTGCTGGAAGCCGTGGCCGCCGAAGCCGACGGCGAGGAAGAAGCCCTCGACGCCCGGCGCCCAGCCGATGATCGCGTGGTCGTCGGGCGTGAGCGGCCGGAGGCCCGCCCAGCCGCCGGCGATCCGCGCGTGCTCGAGGATCGGCAGGCGGTGGATCGCCTTCTGTACGGTGTCCTCGACCTTCCCCCAGTCCATCGGGACGTTGAAGTCCTCGCCGATGTCTTCGACGTCGCCCGGGCTCAGCAGGACCTGCTCCATTTCTTTCCTGAAATAGAGGCCGCTCGTCACGTCGCTCGTGAGCGGCACCGGACCCGGGATCTC